>JAGOEZ010000183.1 GCA_017997455.1 Lysobacterales bacterium
CCTTGCCGCCAGGCGAAGAACAACCACGACCAGAGCGCGTTGGCGAGCAGCTGCGCGAGATAGAGTTTCAGTGCCGCGCCAGCGCCGCGAAAGCCATGGTCGCGCCACACCAGCCAGGCCGCGACGCCCATGAGCAGGAACAGCACCGACCAGACCGGACCGAAGAGCCAGGCCGGCGGCGCCCAAGGCGGCCGCACCAAGTCGCCGTAGAACCCCGCGGCGTTGACGGACGCGAGGCCGCCCATTCCCGCTGCGGCGAAGCTCGCCAGCAGCCAGCCCGCGAGCCCGAGGCCTTGCTTCGCTGCGGAGGGTCGCGCCATACGCTTGTCGTCCTGTGACCTGCCGGGTGTCCGTGGTGATGCTGCCGGATGGCGGATGGCAGCGGGCGCCTACTCCGCGGGCTTCGTGGTCCCCGCCAATTCTGCGTCGATCGCGTCCTCGAACTCGCGCTTCTTGCGTGCCACCCAGCGCCGGTAGCCTTCCGGATCCACCCAGGCCGCCACGCCCTCGGTACTTGCCCGCTCGCGCTTGCCTTCGAGGTCGTAGTACTCGTTGTGCTGCGCCAGCCAGATGTCGGGCTGGATCATCTCCAGCACGTGATGCGTGCGGCGATAGTCGTCGGCGATACCCGGGTACGAGGGGTTCTTCGCCAGCCGGTAGCCGGGATTGAAACCGGCGCCATCCGGAAAGGCCACGACATAGGCCTCGCCGTCGACCACCAGGTTCGCGATCCAGGTGGTCGCGCCGCGCGTGTGGCCGGGGGTGTGGTAGGCCGTCAACAGGACGTCGCCCATCCTGATCGTGTCGCCGTCGCGCAGCACCCGGTCGACCTTGGCCGGCGGGTAGAGGAAATCATCGGCGTACTTGAAGTCACCGCGGTCGCCGCTCTCCATCGCCGCGACGTCGTCCTTCATGACCGCCAGCTGCGCGCCGAATCGATCCTTGAGGTAGGCGAATGCGCCTGCGTGATCGATGTGGGCGTGGCCGTTGATCATGAGCTTGATGTCCTCGGGCCGGAAGCCGAGCTTGCGCACGGAATCGACGATCATCGGCCCCGACGAGGGCATACCGGTGTTCATCAGGATGTGCCCCTCCGAGGTCGTGAAGAGGAACGCGCCCAGCCCCTTCGTGCCTACGAAGTAGAGCGGGCCGAGGATGCGAAGCGGCTCGGCGGGTTCCTTCCACTTCAGCACCCGCGTGGCGAGCGTGATGAAGAGCTTGTTGTCGCTGGCGAGCTGCTCCTGGGTCGGGCGGCCCTTCGGCGGGTCTTGCGCTGCCGCCGGCGACACGAACGCGGCTGCAAGCGACATCGCGATGATCACGAACCATGGCATGGCATGCGCTCCTCGGCGGCATCGGCCGATCGTTGCCGGTGGGAAACCCGGCGTACCATGCGCCGGGAACCCACCGTTCCCGAGACGCATGTTCCCACTGCGCGGCGGCGCGCGCACCCCGCGTCGATGCCCCGCGTGCGATCGGTGCCCCGGCGGTGCCGGCGCTCCCGCACCGGGCAGCGTGTCCGCCAGGTCGAATGCCCTGCCGAACCTGCGGTCGAGCCCGCCTTCCCCACTGCACGGCTGCCCGCTAGAGTCCGCGCCTGTCGACCGAGGCAGTCCGTACATGAAGACGGGACGGAACGACCCCTGCCCTTGCGGCTCGGGGCGCAAATACAAGCAATGTTGCCTCGCGCGCGCGGGCGAGGCGCGCGCAGCCCCCAAGCGCGATCGCGGCCCGGGCATGGCGCTGTCCTGGCTGGACCAGCGCTTCCGGCGCCAGACCACGACCGCGATCGATGGCGGCTTCTTCGCCGCCTTCGCACCGGAGGAGGTGCGCGACGCGCTCGCCGATCTCGGGCCGGAATACCACGAGATGCTGCAGATCAACATCTCCGACTATCTCTTGAGCGAGGCGATCTACGAGCGCGGTGACGAAAGCGGCCGCGGCATCGATTGGGTGCTGGAATCGGGCCCGAAGTTGCGCCCGGAGCAACGCGAATTCCTCGAAGCGCTGGCCGACGCACCGCTGCGGCTGTACGAAGTCGTGTCCGTTCGCCACGGCGAGGGCCTGGAACTGCGCGACCTGCTCGATCCCGCGCGCAGCCCGCCGTTCGTGACCGAGCACACGGCTTCGACGACATTGCGACCCGGCAGCGTGTTCGGCGCGCGCATCCTGCGCTTGCCCGACCAGCATGAGATCGGTGGCGCCGTTTACCCGCTCGATCGCCCGGTGGCGGTCGCACTGATCGCGCGGGTTGGCGACGAGCTCGAGGGAGGACTCGACGACCCCAACGAGGGCGACGACGATCCCGACGCCCCGCCGATGGATCTTCCGCCCGAACTGGCCGCGGCATTCGCCCGCGAGCTGGAACGCGAAGACACGCCGGAGGAGCTGGCCGGCGATGCGGCCTTCGCCGCGGAGATCGAGGACGAGCTGCTCGCCGCGGAGATCCGCGACACCTGGCTCGAGAGCCTGCTGTTCCCGCAGATGCCGGAATTGGTGGACCGTGCCAGCGGCGCGCCCGTGCTGCTCATCGAAGACGACTATGCGGTGCGCGACCCGGCCGCACTGGCCGCAGCGCTGCAGGCCTGCCCCGATGTGGTCGGCGATGCCGAGGCGGGCTGGTCGCGATTGGACGACCCGCACGCCGAGGTTGCACGCCCACTCACCACGATCAATCCGGGCGATGCACCGGGCCGCGTCACCCTCTTCCACCAGACCCAGGCCAGGGCCGAAGCGGGACGCGAGTGGTTCGAGCGCGTCGCGGGTACAGCGGTGATGCGCGGCGAACGACGCACCATCGACCCGCTCGCCCAGCTGCGCCATCCGCCCGCCATTGCGCCGCGCACCGATCCGGGCCCTTCGATCCCGCACGCCAAGCTGAATCGACTGGTCGAACTGGCGATCCGCCGCACCTATGCCAACTGGTGCGACGAGCCGATCCCGGCGCTGGGCGGCAAGACCCCGCGCCAGTGCCTCGCTACCCGCCGTGGGCGGGAGAGCGTGCGGCAACTGCTGCGCACCTACGAGTTCGACGAGGCACGGCGGGCCGAGGCGGAATCCCGCGAGCCGGTGTCGTACGGATTCCTGTGGGAGGCCCTGGGATTGGTGCGTGACGACTGATGGAAGCCGGGGTCTGCGTTGGCCCAGTGGCGGTCAGGTCCGCCTGGATCGCGAGGCGAGCTGCCCCTTTCGGAGCAGTTGCTCGAAACGCATGACATGCAGGACGAAGACCCGCTGCTCATCGTAGCGGTAGAACACCCTGCAGGGCGGCTCGATGATCTGGCGATAGCGGGAGCGTGTGAGCTCCCGAGGGCGAGTGCCGCTCAGCGGATGATCGGCCAGTTGCCCCACGTGGACGAAGACTCGCCTGACCAGCTCCGCGGCAGCAAGCGGATTTTCGAGGGCGATGTAGTCGGCGATTGCGTCCAGGTCGGCCAGCGCCGGCTCCGACCAGACTATTTCAGCCATCGCGCAAGGCGCGTCTTGGCCTGCGCGTGCGTCGCCACGCGACCTTCAGCGATCGCAAGCTCGCCCCGGGCGATGCCCTCCAGCAGGGTCATGCGCCGTTGCATGAGCTGGTAGGACTCGACGTCCACCAGGTAGGCGCTGGGCAGACCATGCTGGGTGATGAGGATCGGCTGCTTGTCTCGCTCGATGTCGGCGAGGAGTTCGGTCGCCTGGCGCTTGAGGGTGGTGACGAGTTCGGTGCGCATGTAGTGACACTATAGTATCACTCGGTTCCGGGCAAGGGATCCGACATCGCGGCGGGTTGCGCGCACCAGTGGCCACCGTGATCCGAGCGAGTGGCAGCCCGAAACTGCACTCTGACCCCGGTCCCGGACCAGCCGAGGCGAAGCAGCGCTTGAAGGAGTACCCGTGCTTTGACGGCCGGTCAACGACTCATGCAGCCGTGGGCAAGCGAATGTTCACAGCCGTCGGACGCGCCTCGCCGTGCTCGATGCGCTCGGCAAGGACGCGAAGCGCCAGGACCTCGGCCTTGGCCAGGGCCTCGGCCGACGTTGCGCCGTAAGCAAGGACGCCGGGAAGCTCGGGAACCTCGGCCAACCAGCGGCCGTCCGCCTCGCGCTCGCATTCCAAGGTCAGGTTCATGAATGAATCGTACAACGACCGTGGGTTGCGGGAATCGCCGCTGAGCGGCCGGTCATCACGAACTGTCAGACCTGCAGCACCCCGCGAAAGCCCCTGGCCGCGTAGTACGACTGCACGCCGTTGTGATAGACGAAGACCTTGCCGTAGCGGCGATCGCAGAACAGCGCGCCGCCCAGCGCGCGGACCTCGGGTGGCGTCTGGATCCAGCTGGAGGTCTTCGTGTCGAACTCGCCGAGCGCCTGCAGTTCGCGGTACTGCGCCTCGGTGAGGAGTTCGATGCCCATCGCGTCGGCCATCTCGACGGCGCTGTGCGCGGGGGCGTGCTCCTTGCGGGACTTGCGCGCCTGGGCGTCGTAGCAGGTGCTGCGGCGGCCAGCGGGGCTTTCGGGGGAGCAGTCGACGAAGGTGAAGGGATCGGAGGGCTTGCTGTGGCCGATGAGGTCGGGCGCGCCGCCGGTGGCTTCCATTTCGTGCAGGGACTTGAGGGCGCGCGGGTTGGATTCGAGTCGGGCTTGCACGGCGGCCCAGGGGATTCCGGGATGGCGGTGCGGGTGCTGCTCGAAGCGGACCTTTAGGGTCCGCAGAAGCGACTCGCATTCAGTGGCCTTCATCGAGCCCGCCGTGCGTCTTCAATCGATCAGAGGTTGTCGCGGATGGCCATGACACAGGCAACCTGGGTCAAGGTGCAACCGCCAAGGGACTGAAGAAGGCGCGCCCAAGGACCGTACCAAGGGCCCGGTCACTGCCCGAAAATGACTCTGACCCCCTTTCCACGTTCCCTCAAGCGGCCAACCGCGCAATGCGCTCAAGCGCCTTGCCAAGATTCCGGTGCGCCGCTTCCAGGTCGAAGTCGGCCTGCAGGCCCAGCCAGAAGCGATCGCTCGTCCCCAGCACCCGCGCCAGGCGCACCGCCGAGTCCGCGGTGACACCACGCTTGCCGAGCACGATCTCGTTGATGCGCCGGGGCGGCACGCCGGCGGCACGCGCCAGCGCATTCTGGCTGATACCCATGGGATCGAGGAACTCGTGCAACAGGACCTCGCCGGGGTGGATGTTGGGCAAGCGCTTCATGTCAGTGGTAGTCCACGATCGTCACGTCGAATGCGTCGCCTTCCTTCCAGCGGAAGCAGACGCGCCATTGGTCGTTGATCCGAATGCCGTGCTGCCCTTTGCGGACGCCCTTGAGCGCTTCCAGTCGGTTCGCCGGCGGAACCCTCAGGTCCTCCA
>JAGOEZ010000184.1 GCA_017997455.1 Lysobacterales bacterium
AAGCGAAAACCCCGGCGCCGCGCGTCGCGGGCGCCCCCGATCCGGTGCGGCATCATATCGCAGCAAGGCGGCGCCCATGCCGGCCCGGCGGCCTGCGCGCGTTGGCGTCCATTCAGCCCACCAGCCGATTGCGTCCGCCGTCCTTGGCCAGGTAGAGGTTGCGGTCCGCGGCGGCGAGCAGCCGCTCGTGGTTCGGCGCATCGGCCTGCGCGCACAGGCCCACGCTGATGGTCACGCGCAAGGCCGGGTCGATCGCCTCGAAGCGCAGGCGCTCGACCGCGGCGCGCAGCGCCTCGCAGGCGTCCGTTGCCATCGGCAGCGTCCGCCCGGGGAATGCCAGGGCGAATTCCTCGCCGCCGTAGCGCGCCACCAGGCCGTCGGCGCCGGCCGCCGCGCTCAAGAGCGGCGCCAGCGCGCGCAGGACCGCATCCCCGGCGGCATGCGAGTAGCGGTCGTTGATCCGCTTGAAGTGGTCGACGTCGACCAGCGCGGCCACGATCGGAACGTCGTCGTGCCGGCAGCGCTCGAAGGCCTCGGCGAACCGCGCATCGAACTGGCGGCGATTGGCCAGCCCGGTTAGCGCGTCGCTGCGCGCCTGGCGTTCGAATGCCTCGGACTGCTCGCGCAGGCGCTCCAGTAAAGCGGACTTGTCGCGATCGGCCTCGCGCAGGCGCTCGGTCTGCGCCTCGAGGTCGCGGGTCCGCGCCTCGACCTGGGCGCTGAGCTCGACCTGGCGCGCGCGCAGCTGCGTGGTGCGCCAGCGGAACAGCAGCCACGCCGCGACCAGCAGCAGCACGCCTGCAGCCAGCGCGAACCAGGCCGTCTGCCAGTAGTGCGGCAACAGGCGCACCTGCACGACCGCCTCCTGCGCGCCCCACTCGCCGCCATCCTGCGCCGCGCTGACCGCGAAACGATACTGCCCCGGCGCGAGGTTGGTGTACTGCGCGCTGCGCTGCGCGCGGGTCAGGACCCAGTCCTCGTCGAAACCGTCGAGCCGGTAGCGGTAGCGCAACCGTTGCGGCGTCAGGTACGACAGCCCGGCGAAGCGGAACTCGAGCTTGCGGGTCCCGGGGACGAGCTCGATCCGCGGTTGCAGCGGCAGCCCCGCATCGTCGACGTAGATGTCCTCGATCACCACCGGCGGCGCGGCGTAGTTGCCGCGCTGCAGGTAGTCGGGCCCCAGCACGGCGACGCCGCGCGCGGTGGCGAACCACAACGAGCCGTCGTCGCGCCGCCACGCAGTCGGCTGCGAGCTGCCGTTGCATTGCGAGCTCGCCATCCCGTCGGCTTCGCCGAAGCGGACCGCATCGAGGCGCGCGAGCCGGCCGTCCGCGGCGGCCTCGAGTTCGTCCAGGGCCACCCGTACGATCCCGCGATTGCCGGTGAGCCAGAGGTGGCCGTGGCCGTCCTCGACCATCTGGAAGATGGTGTCGAAAGGCAGGCCCTGCGCCGACGAGACCTGGCTGTAACGGCCGTCGACATGGCGCAGCAGGCCGCGGTCGGTGGCGAACCAGAGATGGCCGCCGGCCTCGGTCATGCCGAACACGTCGCGCACGTCGGCCAGGATCGGCTCGCGCGGCACCACCGGCCGGTCGCCAACGATCCGCGCGAGGCCGTGGGTGGTGCCGATCCAGACCACGCCGTCGGCAGCCACGTGCAGGGACAGCACGTAATCCCGCGGCAGGCCGTCGCTGCTGCCGTAGCGGCGCAGCGGCTGGCCGCCACCCAGGCGCAACAGGCCGTCCGAGGTCCCGACCCAGATGGTGCCCCCGGGGTCCTCGACGATCGCGCGGATCTGCGCGCCCGGCAGGCCGTCGAGCGAGTCCAGCACCTCGATGCGGCCGTCCTCGACGACGCTCAGGCCGGCGCCATACGAGCCCACCCAGAGGCGACCATCGCGCGCCGCCAGCAGCGACAGCACCGAATCGCTGGCCAGACCATCGCGTTTGCCCAGGGTCTGCCAGCGGCCGTCGCGCAGCGACGCCAGCCCGCGGCTGGTCCCCACCCACAAGGTGCCGGCGCGATCGGCGGTGACCGCGCGCACGTAGTCGTCGGGCAGCCCGTCGTCCGTGGTGTAGGTCGTGAACGGCGCGTCCTTGAGGCGCGCGAGGCCGCCGTTGGTGCCGATCCAAAGGCTGCCCTCGCGATCCTCGAACAAGGCCGACACGCGGGCGTTGGGCAGGCCGTCCTCGACCGTCAGGTGCGATTCCGTCGCGCCCTCGACCCGCACCACGCCTTCGGCGACGCTGCCGACCCAGACCGTCCCGGCCCGGTCCACCATCAGGGAGGGATTGTTGCCGCGACTCCACGGTCCGGCCGTCGCCGCCACCGCGCGCCCGCCCTCGATCCGGTAGGGGCCGCCCGCGGTCCCGATCCAGACCGTCCCGTCGGCGTCCGCCGCCACGGCGTTGACCGCGCCCTTGGGCAGGCCCTCGGCGGTGCCCCAGGTGCGCACGCCCGCATCGTCGATGCGGCTGACCCCGGCATTGGTGCCGACCCAGATCGCGCCGTCGCGGCCCTGGACAAGGGCGTTGACGGTGTCGTTGGGCAAGCCGCTGCTGCGGTCGTAGATCCGGGTCCGGCCATTGGCCTCGCGCACGATCGCGCCACGATTCTCGCTGCCGATCCACAGCCGCCCGCGGTCATCCTCGAGCAGGCCGAGCACCTCGAGCGTCGGCAGACCGGCGTCGCGGCCGTAGTTCTCCCACGCGTGACCGTCGTAACGGACCAGCCCGCCGCGCGAGGTTCCCAGCCACAGCACCCCGTCGCGCCCGACTTCGATCGCGCGCACGCCGTTGTCGCGCAGTTCGGGCACGCTGGCGCGATCGAACACCTTGAACTCGCGGCCGTTGAAGCGCACCAGGCCTTCCCAGGTCCCGAACCACAGGTAGCCGTCGGGCGTCTGCGCGATCGCATGGATGAGGTTGTGCGGCAGGCCGTCGCGCGTGGTCCAGGCGTCGAGGCTGAATTCGCCGAGCGGCCGCGCCGGCGGCAAGGCATGCGCGGCCGGCATCGCCAGCAACGCCGCGAGCAGCAGGTACCGTGCCAGCCGGGGCAACATCGCGGCGCGGCGCCTGCGCGCGCGATCCGCGTCGAGCGCGGACAGGGCCAGCGTGGCGGAGGCCGACCGCCGGCCCATGGAAGCGCGCGCGCTCAGCCGGCGCGCCCGGACGACGGGACCGGTGATCGGCCGTCGCGCCGCGGGCGGTCGCGACATTCGAAGGGCGCGCGGTCGTCGCTCGAGGCGGCTTGCTCGGGGCGCATGGTCGCGGGAGTCGTGCGGACGTGCGGCGCAGAGGCTAGCACAGCCCATTGCCGGGTCACGGATGCAGCCTGCGACCCTGCCCTCAGCCCGAATCCTCGCCACTGCGCGCCGGGGGCGGGCCGGCCTGCGCGGCGCGGCGCAGCCGGCGCGAGAAGGCGCGCGCGCCCTCGCTGAACGACACCGCGGCGAGCGCCAGCGCCCGGCTGCGCATGAGCTCGCGCCTGCGCGCCACTTCGGCCCGCAGCGGCGCGCGCGGACAATCCGGGGCCGGATCGCCGCGCAACGCGACCAGGCGCTGGTCGAGCAGGAGCAGGTCGCGCTCGCGGCCGAGCAGTTGCGACAGCCGGCGCGCCTCCTGCGCCTGGGCCCCGACCACCGCCGGCCACACGGGCCGCAACAGTTCGAGTTGCAGCCAGTGCGCGCGCACGCGCTGCCGAAAACGATGCCAGGCCGGATCATCCGCTGGCGCGGCCGCGGCAAGCGCCGCCGCCGCGGTCGCGCGCGCATGTCCGTCGCGCATGCCGCGCCACAGCACCTCCGGCGTCAACGCGCGGGTCCAGCCGGCGATGGCGCGTTGCGCGCCGTCCAGTTCGACCAGCGCCGCATCCAGTTCAGGATCCGCGCCGCGCGACAGGCGATCACGGCGCTGGCGCAGGCCGCGTTCGAGGCGCGCGCGCGCCGACGGGGTCAGCAGGGTCGGCGCCACCCGCTCCAGGCGCTCGAGCGCCTCGATCGCGCTCTGGGCATCGCGCTGGGCGCAGAGCCGGCGCCCCGCCTCGCGCCAGGGCGCGAGCGCCGCCGCGTAATCCGCCGCGGCCAGGCCCGGCCGCACGATCAACAGGGCGGCGCGGACGCGGCGCAGCGCGCGCCGCGCCTCGTGCACCGACTCCGGCAGGACGCTGCCGCGACGGCGCAGGTGGGCCTTCGCCTGGCGACATTCCTCGCGCACCACCCGGCACAGCTCGGTGGGCGGCGGCAGCCTGAGGTCGAGGGCGTAGGCCATGGGACAACGATCGTTGCGGGATGGTGACAGTCAACTCCCGCCACATTACCAGTCGATGACAGCCAGCCCCCTGACCCAGGTCATGGGCGGGCGACGCGCTGGCGCCGGGCGTGCGGCGACCGCATCATGCGAGCCTGGGCTGGCTGGGCCGGCCATGGGAGTCGCAAGCATGACCATCCGCGCCTGGGCGGCGCCGCGCGCCGCCGCGACCATGGAATCGTTCGCGTACGACCCCGCGCCACTGGGCGACGAGGAAGTCGAGGTCGCGGTCGAGCACTGCGGCCTGTGCCATTCCGACCTCTCGATGATCGACGACGAATGGCGCCGCTCGCGCTTCCCGCTGGTCCCGGGCCATGAGGCCGTGGGACGGGTGGTCGCCGCCGGCGCCAGCGTGCGGCGGGTCGCGGTGGGCGACCGGGTCGGGGTGGGTTGGTACGCATCGAGTTGCATGGCCTGCGCGGAATGCCTCGCCGGCGACGCCCACCTGTGCTCGCGCGCAACCGAGACCATCGTCGGCCGCCACGGCGGTTTCGCCGAGCGCGTGCGCCTGCACTGGTTGTGGGCCACGCCCTTGCCGGCGGGCCTCGACTTCGCAGGCGCCGGTCCGCTGTTCTGCGGCGGCATCACCGTGTTCAGCCCGATCGTCGAATTCGGGGTGCGCCCCACCGACCGGGTCGCGGTGCTGGGCATCGGCGGCCTCGGCCACCTCGCCGTGCGTTTCCTGCGCGCCTGGGGCTGCGAGGTCACCGCGATCACCTCCTCCGCGGCCAAGGCGCCAGCGGTGCGCGAACTGGGCGCGCACGAGGTGGTGTCGCTCGACGACCCCGCCGGGCTCAAGCGCTGCGCCCGCCGCTTCGATTTCCTGCTGGTGACGGCCAACGCCAGCCTGCCTTGGAACGACCTGCTCGCGACCCTGGCGCCGCGCGGTCGCATGCACGTGGTCGGCGCCGTGCTCGAGCCGATCCCGGTGCCCGCCTTCGCCCTGATCGGGGGCCAGAAGTCGGTCTCGGGTTCCCCGCTGGGCCGTCCGGCCACGATCGCGCGCATGC
>JAGOEZ010000035.1:0-13878 GCA_017997455.1 Lysobacterales bacterium
CGCGAACGCGCGCAAGCGCCACGGGCGGTTCACGCGCCACGACCCGGCATCGCACCATCGATGCGCTCCCAGCGCTGCCCGCGCAGCACCTCAAGCGGATGGAAGCGCGACTTGTAACCCATCTTGGGATGCCCATCGATCCAGTAGCCGAGGTAGACATGCGCCAGTCCCTCCCGCCGCGCCAGCGCCACCTGGCTCAGGATCGCGTAGGTGCCGAGCCCGCGCGCCGCTTCCCCGGGCTCGTAGAACGTGTAGACCGAGGACAGGCCCTCGCGCATCACGTCGGTCACCGCGACCGCGACCAGGCGGCCGCCGGCGCGGAAGCAGAGGAAGCGGGTCGGGCTCCAGGGACAGACCAGGAAACGGCTGAAGTCCTCGGGATCGGCGTCGTCCATGCCACCGCCGGGATGGCGCTGCTGCAGGTAGCGCTGGTAGAGCGCGTAGGCCTCGTCGCTGGCGGAGGCGGGTTCGAGACTGACTTCGAGGTCGTCATTGCGGGCGAGGCAGCGCCGCTGGCTGCGATCGGGCGCGAAGGACGCGACCGGAATGCGCGAAGGCGTGCAGGCACGGCAGCGCGGGCAGGCGGGTCGGTAGATGTGGCCACCGGCGCGGCGGTACCCGCGCGGCAGGGCGAGCGCGTAGATCTGCGGCTGGTCGGAGGCCAGCGGATCGATGACCAGGTTCTGGGCCACGCGCTCGTCGAAGTACCCGCACGGGTGCTCCAGGGTCTTCAGCAGGCGCACCGCTTCGGACTTCATGGCGACGTTATAGCGCTACGCACGGCGGGGTGGAACCCGGCGTGTTGAGCGAGGCCGCATTCGCGCACGGGATGCGCTCCCCCAGCCAGGCTGCGGCGCAATGTGCGCCGGACCGGAGCGTGTCCGCGAATGCCGGGATCAGGGTGCCGGCGAGTTCGCTTCACTGTCTGAGCCGGCACCCTGATCCCGGCAGTCGTGGACCCCCACGACTGGCAGCGCGCTTTCCGTGCGACGCCACTGCCCGAAACGGGTACCCGGCGTACGGCCGTGTCAATCCGCTACTCGAACACCTCGGTGTCCTTGACGATGCGGATGTCGGCCTTGCGCATCGCCAGCGGCCACTTCGCGATGATCCGGTCCTCGTCCAGCAGCGCCTGCGGCCGCTCGGTGTTGTACTTGATCGGCGTCGGCTGGTCGCTGGCAAGGATCCTGGCGAGCCCCTGCGCGTCGCGGCTCACGAACACGAACTGCATCGCCCCGGAGCGCAGGTGGCGGCGGATCGCCGCATTGACCTCGTCGCGGCTCAGCGCATCGAGGCCGGTGCGCACGTAGTCGACGAACTCGGGCGTCTCGTAGTAGCGCGAATCCAGGCTGTAGCCCTGCTGCAGCGCGCTGGTCGCCGTGAGCTGGGCCACGTACTTGCGCAGGAAGGATCGGCTGGCCTCGAACTGGGCCTCGCTCAGGCCGTGCGCGACCAGCTGGTCGATCTCGTACAACGCCGTGCGGGTGGCGAAGACCGCATCGTTGTTGTCGCGCAGCGGCCGCAGCCAGACCTGGAACAGGTCGTTGCGGCGGGCGTAGTTCGGCATCGGCTTCATCAGGTACATGCCGTTGGGGAAGTACTCGATGTAGGCATAGTCGCCGTAGTTCATGCCGCGGACGTCGCGGATGCGCTCATACAGGCGTCCGGCCGAATTGCGATGCTCGCCCAGCCACGAGCGCACCAGCCACAACGCGATCCAGTCCGGGTCGCCGCGCTTGACATCGAGCGGGAATCCGAACGAGACCGCGACCGCCGGCGTCTCCTTGGCCACGATCAGCGCGCGGTTGGCCGTGATCGCGGCCGGCGGGCCGGCTTCCGGCAGCGGCGGCGTGTTGCGCGGGATGTACTCCAGGCGCATGGTCGAGGACCAGATCCGGTCGCGCACCGCGTCGTCGTAGCCGCCCGCCAGCGCCAGGGTCAGCCGGCCGCGCACGAGTTGCGTGCGGTGGAAGCGCCGCACGTCGTCGAGGGTGATCGATTCGAGGTCGCCGGCGTGCCCGCTGGTCAGGCGGCCGTAGGGGTGCGCGTCGCCGTAGACCTGCTCGTACAGCAATTCCTTGCCCAGCTCCTCGTCGTTGTTGGCGCGCAGGCTGTCGCGCACGGCATTGACCTGCTGCTGGCGGATGCGTGCGAAGTCCTCGGCGCGGAAACCCGGGTCGGTCAGCATCTCGTGCACGATCGCCCACCAGGCCTCGAGGTTGTCGCGATGCACGGTGCCGCCGAAGCGCAGCATCTCCTTGTCGACCTGGGCCACGAAGGGCGCGGCCAAGGGGTACAGGGCCTTCTGCAACTGCTCGCGCGTGCGCAGGCGCGAACCGCCATCGGTGATCATCGCCGCGGTCAGCGCGGCGAGGCCGGCCTTGCCCGGCGGATCGGCGATGGCGCCGGTGCGGAACAGCAGCGCGACGTCGACCAGCGCGGAGTCCGAACGCTGCTCCAGCAGCGGCACCGAGAACTGCGCTTCCTGCAGCGCCCACTGCATCGCGGCCTGCTCGGTCTCGAGCTCGGTGGCCGGCTTCTTCGGCGCCGCCGGCGCCGGCGCGGCGCTGGCGGCCGCGGCGACCACGCCGGTGGTCGCGACCCGCGCGTCGAGCGGCGCGAAATCGCTGGCGCCGGCCAGCGCCGGGGCGGTGGCGATCGAGACCGTGCTGCGGTTGGCGTCGGTGAAGGTCTTGTTGGCGGCGGCGATCACGTCCGCGGCGGTGACGCGATCGAAGGCGTGGAAGTAGCGGTTGAGCGTGCCGGCGTCGCGTTCGTAGTGGACGTAGCTGGCGAGCGTGCCGCCGATCGCGGCCGCGCTGTCGAGGCCGGCGGCGAAGGCATACTTCACCCGCGAACGGGTCTGTTCGAGCATGTCCGCGGCGATCGGCTGCGTGCGCGCGGTGAGCAGCGCCTGGTCGATTGCCTGGACCACCTTGCCGGCGTGGGCCGCATCGGTCAGGCGCACCGCGAAGACGTACAGCCCCGGGTCGCGGCTGCGCGCCGCGGAATAGAACACCTGGTCGGCCCAGCGCTGCTCCACCACCAGTTGCTGGTAGAGCGGCGAGGTCTCGCCGAAGTAGACCTCGCCCAGCAGGGCCAGCGCCGCGGTGTCGGGCGTGGAGGTGGTGAAGGCGGGGGCGCGCCAGCCGACCAGCAGCCACGGCAGGGTCGGGCCCTTCCATTCGATGTGCTCGTAGCTCGGCGCCGTGCGCGGCGGCTCGACCGGCACCTCGACGCGGTAGTCGCCGCGCGTCCAGTTGCCCCAGTACTTCTCGACCAGGGCCAGCGTCGACTCGGGATCGACGTCCCCGGCGATGATCACGGTGGTGTATTCGGGCCGGTACCAGCGCGCGAAGAACTCCTTCGCGTAGGCCATCTGGTTGGGCATGTCGTCGATGTCCTCGAACACGCCCATGGTCGTGTGGCCGTAGGTATGGCGGTCGAAGGAGATGTCCGCCAGGCGCTCGAAGCCCTTGAGCAGCGGGTTGGCGTAGTTCTTCAGGTACTCGCCCTTGACCGCCAGGGCCTCGGTGCGGAACTGCTCCTCGGTGTAGGACAGGTTCTGGAAGCGGTCGGCCTCGACCGCGAGGATGGCCTCGAGGTCCTCGGGCGTGAAGTTGACGTAGTAGTTGGTGAGGTCGTCGTCGGTGTAGGCGTTCTGGTCGCCGCCCGCGTCCTTGATCACCGCGGTATAGCGCTCCGGCGGGTATTCCGGCGTGCCGCGGAACATCATGTGCTCGAAGAAGTGCGCGAAACCGGTCTTGCCGGCCTCGACCTCGTTGCGGCTGCCGGTCTGGACCGGGATCTGCAGCGAGACCAGGCCCTTCTGCGGGGTCCGGACCACGATCACGCGCAGGCCGTTGTCGAGTTCCCTCTGCACCATCGGCAAGCTGAAGATGTCGCCGGTGTCCGCTGCGGCGGCTGGCTGCGGCGCGTCCGCGGCGGCAGGCGCGGCAGGCGCGGGCTGCTCCGCGGTCGTGGCGCAGCCGGCCAGCAGGGCGGCTGCGGCGAGCATTGCCGTCAAGGTAAGGCGGGCCATGGACTGCTCCGGCGTGCGCAAATCAAGGGCGCGGATTAAACCATTGCGGGCGGCGCATGGCCAATGCAGGTCGGCAGGGCCGCTGCGCCCGGACCGCGCTGCCGTGCCCGCGTTGGCGTGGGGGTTTTCCCCCAGCGCCGGCTTGACGGCATGCCGCGCCACGTTGGCTAATGCCGGCATGCGCGGAAATCCCTCCCGATCCCCATCGATGCGCGCGGTCGCAGCAGCGTGGTGCGCCGCGGTCGCCCTGGGCGCATGGGTGGACCCCGCGCTGGCCGCGACCGCGGCGGCGCGCCTGCGCGCGACGCCGCTGGCGAGCGATGCCGAGTTCGGCTACGCGACGGCGCTGGCTGGCACCCGCGCCGCGATCGGGGCGCCCGGGGAACGCGGCACCGCGGGCGCGGCCTACATCCAGGATTGCACGCCAGCCGGTTGCGGCGCGCCGTTGCGGCTCGCGCCGGCGGACACCCTGCCCGGCGACCGCTTCGGCGCCGCGATCGCGCTCTCCGGCGACACCGTCGCCATCGGCACGCCCGGGCACAGTGCCGGCGTGGTCCATGTCTACACGCTCGGCGGCGGCGCCGCGTTGCTGCAGGCCCGGCTCGTCTCGCCGGCGGCGTTCGCGGGTGGACGCTTCGGCAGCGCGGTCGCGCTCGAGGGCAACCGGCTCGCAGTGGGCGCGGAGGTGGCGGGCAGCGCCTGGGTGTACACGCGCACGGGCGGCGTCTGGGGACCGCCGCAGCAGGTGATGCGGATGGGTGGCGGGCCGCGCGACCGCTTCGGCGCGGCACTCGCGCTCTCGGGCGACACGCTCGCCGTCGGCGCGCCGCTGGAGGCCGCCAACGGCATCGCCTCGAGCTACGCGCGCGGCGCGGCCTACGTGTTCATCTTCAGTGGCGGCAGCTGGCAGCAGCAGGCGCGGATCAGCGCGACCGCCGCCGCCAATGGCGACCTGTTCGGGCTGTCGCTGTCGCTGCTCGGCGAGCGACTCGCGATCGCGGCCCCGGCGGCACAGGCCCTGCGCGGCGTGGTTTCGCTCTACGAGCGCAATGGCGCGCTGTGGCAAGCCGTCGCCGAGCTGGGCGCGGCGGGCGGGCTGGACGGCGATCGCTTCGGCTGGTCGCTCTCGCTCGCGCCGGATCGCCTCGTGGTCGGGCAGCCGCTGGCCGCGGAAACCTGTGGCGGCGCGGTACAGTTCGAGAAGATCGGCGGCACCTGGATCGAGTCGCCGCAGGCCTTCCGCGCCCCATCCCAGCGCGGCGCGCTGCAGGGCTGGTCGGTAGCCGCCAGTGGCACGGCCTCGCTGGTGGCGCTGCCGGACCTCGACAGCGGTGGCGCGGCCATTTCCGGCCAGGCCGCCTGGTACGACCCGGCCGCTGGCGCCTATGGCGACGGCTTCGAAGCCGGCGTCGAGGCCTGCCTGGTCGACCTGCCCTGAGCGCGAGCTAGTCCATCAGGCCGTGCCGCACCGCGTAGCGGATCAGCTCCGCCGTGTTGCGTGCCTCGAGCTTGTCCAGCACGCGCGCGCGGTGGTTCTCCGCGGTCTTGGTGCTGACGTCGATCTTGCGCGCGATCTCCTTGGTGGTGAGGCCCTCGACGATGAGGTGGAACACCTCGCGCTCGCGCGGCGTCAGGCCGCGGTAGGGGTCCTCCAGCCGCGCGTGCGGCTGCTGCATCTGCTGCGCCAGCACCTTGGCCGCGTGGCCGCCGAAGTAGCCGCGTCCGGCGGCCAGCGCGCGCACCGCCGCCAGCAGCTCGCTGCCGGCGCTGTCCTTGAGCAGGAATCCGGACGCGCCGGCGCGCACCACGTGGACGACGTACTCCTCCTCGCTGTGCATGGTCAGCACCAGGATGCGCACGCCCTCGAGCTCGGCGGTGAGGCGCCGCACGACCTCGATGCCGTTGAGCCTTGGCATCGACAGGTCCACCACCACGACCTGCGGCCGCAGCTTGAGCGCCATCTCCACCGCGGCCATGCCGTCGGCGGCCTGGCCGACCACCTCGCAGTCGCCACTGGCCGCGAGCAGCGCGACCAGGCCCTCGCGCAGGATGGTGTGGTCGTCGCAGACCAGCACGCGGATCGGTTTCATGCGGAGCTTCCGGAGGGCGGCAGGGGCAGGGCGACGCGGATCTGCAGGCCCTCGCCGGGTCGCGAGTCGACGTCGAAGCGGCCGCCGAACAGGCGCACGCGCTCGCGCATGCTCGACATGCCGGTGGCCTGGCCGCTGCTGGCCGCCGAGAAAGCGGCCCCGAGTTCGCAACCGCGGCCGTCGTCGACCACCAGCAGCTGCAGGGCGTCGCCGCGCAGCGCCAGGCGCACCACCACCTGGCGCGCGCCGGCGTGCTTGACCGCGTTGGTGAGCGCCTCCTGCACCACGCGGAACACCAGGGTCGAGAGGTCGCCGTCGAGCGGCTCCGGCAGCGGGCCGGCATCGACCACGATCTCGAGCCCCGCCGCCTCGCCCATGCTGCGACCGAGCCAGCGCAGCGCCGGCACCAGCCCGAGGTCGTCGAGGATCTGCGGGCGCAGCAGGCGCGACAGCGCGCGGGTCTCCTCCAGCGCCTGCGCGCAGAGTTCCAGCGCGCGCGCGATGTCGGTCGATTCGCGCGCGCCCGCGGCCAGCGACTCGAGCCGGTGGCGCAGCGCGGTGAGGTGCTGCCCGATGCCGTCGTGGAGCTCGCGCGCGAGGCGCCGCCGCTCCTCTTCCTGCACCCGCCACACCGAGCGCGCGAGCTGGCGGAAGTGCTGCTCGCCGTCGGCGAGCTGGGCGAACAGGCGCTCCTGCTCCGCGCGCAGGCGCGCGAGCTGGTCGCGTACCAGGGCCGGGTCGGGCGCGTTGCGGGGGGGCTCGTCGCGCTTCATGGCGCGGCCGGGATGGCGATGCCCAGCGCCGCCGCGCGGGCGTCGAGCGCGGCCTGTTGCGGCGGCGGCGTCTCGAGGCGCAAGGCCGCCCATGCCGTGCGCGCCGCGGCGGTCGCGCCAGGGTCGATCGCAGCGGCCAGCGCATGCAGCACGTAGGCGCGGCCAAAACCCGGCAGCCGCGCCAGTTGCGCGCCGGCCTCGCGATAGTCGGGCGCGGCCGTCGCGGGCGCCACCTGCAGCGCCGCCTCGGCCAGCGCCAACCGCAGCGGCACGCTGGCATAGCGCGCGAGTTCGGTCCGCGCGCGCTGGAGTTCGCCGCGGGCCTCGGGCGCGCGCGCCAGCGCCGCCAGTGCGCGCGCGCGCAGCAGGCGCGCCGCCAGGCCGGCCGCATAGCTGTGACCCTCGCCGGCCGCGGCGATCGCGGCGTCGGCGTGCGCCAGCGCCGGCGCGGCCTGGCCGCGGCCCAGCGCGATCTCGCCGCGGCGCACCGCCACCAGCGCTGCCTGCTCGCGGTTGCTGAGCTGGTCGACCGCGAGCTCGCCCAGGGCCGCGTCGGCGCCGTCCCAGTCGCCCACGTCGGCGAGGATCGCGCTGCGCAGGATCCGCATCTCGACCTGGCCGCGCAGGTCCTCGAGCTGGTCGAAGAGGCCGGCCGCGGCTTCGTTGCGCGCCAGCGCCGAGCCGATCCGGCCCTCGAGGCGATCGAGCTCGGCGAGGCCGCTCAAGCTCACGGCGCGCTCCTCGACCATCTGCAGCGATTCGGCGTCGGCGAGGCTGCGGTCGAGCGCCGCGCGCGCCGCGAGCAGGTCGCCGCGCGCAGTGTGCGCGAGTCCCAGGCCCTGCTCCGCCGCGACCGCGCCGGCGCGGTCGTCGATGCGCGCGTACTCGGCCGTGGCCTGCTGCCAGTAGACCTGGGCATTGTCGAACTCGCCGACCTGGAAGTAGGCGAAGCCGACGTTGAGCAGGCTCTCGCCGGTCAGGCGCGGATCGTCCCGGGCCTGGCGCAGCACCAGCGCCTCGCGGTACGCCTCCAGTGCGCGACGGAAGTCGCCGCGCTCCTCGGCCAGCAGGCCGACGTCGTTGGCGAGTCCGGCCAGCGCCGCGGTGTCGCCCAGCGATTCGGTCAGGGGACGCGCCTGCGCCAGCGCGGCCTCGGCGGCGTCGAAGCGGCCGAGCATCGCCTGCACGGTGGCGAGGTTGCGCAGGCTGCCGGCCTCGCCGCGCACGTCGGCCAGGGCGCGGCGCAGCTTCACGGCCTTGTCGAACTGGTCGACCGCCTCGTCCATCAGGCCCAGGTGCCGGTAGGCCAGGCCGAGCGCATTGACCACGTCGGCCTGCAGGCGGCGGTCGCGCAGCTGGTTGGCGAGCACCTGTGCGCGCACCAGGTACTGGTCGGCCGCGCGCCGGGCGTCGCCCTGCATGATCGCGAACTTGCCCAACAGGTACCACGCGTCCAGCGCCTGCGGATCGGCCGCGACCACGGCCTCGAGCGTGGCCGTGGCGGCGGCGAGGTCGCCGTCGTCGGCCTGCGCGCGCGCGACCAGGGTCGCGAGCGCGAAGTCCGCCGGCGCCTGCAGCGCGAGTCCGCGCAGCGCGGCGAGTGCCGCCGGCTCGCCGCGCAGCAGCTGCGCGTAGGCGCGCAGGCGGCGCGCGGCGTGGCTGTCGTCGCCGGCCACGGCGGCTTCGGCCTGCGCCGCCGCGGTCGCGGCATCGGCGCTGCGCGCGCTGCGGTCCAGGCCTTCGAGGCGCAACGACCACCAGGCCGGAAGCGATGCGGCATCGCTGGTCGCGACCGCGTCGTCGGGCACGGCGCCATCGAGCGCCGGCACGTGGCTGCCGACCAGTCGCAGGGTCGCCGGTTCCGGCCACGGGGTGGTCCGCGGGGCTGCGCCGAGTCGATCGCGCAGGCGTTGCTCCAGCGTCGCCAGTGCCGCTGCGATCGCGGCGTCGTCGGCGGCGCTCACGCGCTCGGTCCATGCCGGCTCGGCGGTGGCGGGATCGCGCAGGCTCGCGCTGATGCGCCAACCGCTGCCCTCGCGCGCCAGTTCACCTTCGAGCAGCCGGCGCGCGCGCAGGTCGTCGGCGACGCGATCGATGAAACTGTGCGCGCCTTCGGCGTCGAAGCCCAGCGCCGACAGCGCGCGCGCGGTCCGGGTCGGGTCGGCCAGGGTGCCGCGCGCGCCGTCGAGCAGTGCGGCGTTGAGCTGGCGGCCGATGCCCGCCGCCAGTGCGACATCCGGTGCGTCGCCGACGGCTCGGAACGGCAGCACCGCGAGATCCACCCGGGTCTCGACCGGTGTTTCCGCTGCCGGTTGCGCGGCGCGCCAGCGTTCGACGGCGTAGCCGGCGCCCGCGAGCACCAGTCCCACGGCCAGCGCGGCCAGCAGGCGCCGGGTGCGCGGCGCGAGACCCGGCACGCGGCGTTCGTCGATCGCGCGCACCAGTGCCTCGGCCGACGGGCAGCGCCGCGCCGGGCGCAATTCCAGCAGGTACGACACCAGCCGCACCACGAAAGGCGGGAGGTCGGCGCGCACCCGGTCGATGCCCTGCGGGCTGGCGACGATGCGCTGCGCCAGCATCTCCGCCGGCGTGCCGCCACGGAAGGGCAGGGTGCCGCTGAGCATCTCGTAGAGCATCAGGCCGACCGCGTAGAGGTCGCTGCGGCCATCCACCGCTTCGGCCCGCGCCTGTTCGGGCGAGAGGTACTCCGGCGTGCCGATCACCACGCCGCTGCCGGTGATGCCGGTGGAGCCGGCCGAGCGCGCGACGCCGAAATCGCTGATGTAGGCGTCGCCGGCCCGGTCGATCAGGATGTTGGCCGGCTTGAGGTCGCGATGGATCACGCCGCGCAGGTGCGCGGCGCCGAGCCCGGAAGCGACCTGGCGGGTGATGCGCAGCGCCTCCTCGGGCGCCAGCGTGCCGCGCTCGTCCAGCAGCTGCTCCAGCGACTGGCCGGCGACGTAGTCCATGCTGATCAGCCAGGCCTCGCCGTGGCGGACCAGGTCGTGGATGCGGACCACGTGCGGATTCGAGACCTGGCGCGCGAGCAGCAGCTCCTGGCGGAAGCGCTCGAAGGCATCGGGCCGGCTCGCCAGTTCGGGTCGCAGCAGCTTGAGCGCGACCTCGATCCCGAGCTGCTGGTCGTGGGCGAGGTACACCACGCCCATGCCGCCCATGCCGAGCAGGCGCTCGACCCGGTAGCGGCCGGCGACCACGTCGCCGGCGCGCAGCTCCGAGGCTGCGAGCAGGCCGGTGACGGTCGCCGCACTCGCGGCCACGCCCTGCGGATCCACGCTGCGGCCGGGATTGGTCATGGCCTCAGCCGAGGCCCGCCTGGGTGACGCGATCCCATGCCGGCGCCGGTCCGCGCGTGCGCGGCCGCTCGCCGCGCGCGTCCTCGACCGCGACCCACTCCTCGACCGCGGCCAGGGCTGCGCCGATCTCGTCCGCGACCAGCATCGCGGCGGCGCGGTCGGCAAAGGCTTCCAGCAGCTGCGCATCCAGTGCGGTGAAGGTCTTGGCCTCGTCGTCGGTGTCGGCGTAGGCGACGCCGAGCAGGCGGCCGTCGTGCATCAGCGGCAGGCACACCAGCGCGCGGATGCCGCGCGCCACCACGCTGGGCTTGTTGCGCAGCCAGGCATGGTCGCGGCGGTCGGAGATGTAGAGCGGACGGCGCTCGGTCAGCGTGCGATCGACCGCGCTGCGGCTGCCGGAGAACTGCTGGCTCGCCAGCTCGGACGGGTCCATCGCGTAGCAGGCGCGCACGCGCGGCCCGTGCTCGCGCGAAGCCACGAGCAGGAATCCGCGCCGGCACTCGGCCAGGTCGACGATCCCGGCGATGAGTCCGGACAGCATGCGTTGCGGGTCGCGCTGCGCGGCGAGGTGCGCGCTCCATTCGCGCGAGGACGAGCGCCGGGTCTGCGCGCGCTGCTCGATCCGCGCCGCGGCCGCGGCGTCGAGCGCGCGGAATTCGGCGAACACGTCGCCGACCGCGAACCAGCGCGCCTCGCCCAGCACGGCGCGCGCCGTGGCGAGCCCGTCGATGCGCAAGCCGTTCTTCGAGCCGAGGTCCTCGATCACCCACGCGCCGCTGGCGTCGCGCGCCAGGCGGGCGTGGTGGCGCGAGACGGAGTCATGGGCCAGCACGATGCCGCAGTCGGGCGCGCGCCCGATCACCATCGCTTCGTCGTCGCCGACCACGCGCGCGAAGGCGACGCCTTCGGGTGGGTGCAGGGTGAGCCAGGCCGGCATCGCCCTAGTCCCCCTTGCCCAGGCGCTCGAGGCTGAAGCGCAGGGCCGCGGCGATGGCGAGCAGCTCGCCGCGCGCATCGACCAGGTCGCGCGCGGCGCGCCAGCGGTCGGGCACCGCATCGTCGTCGAAGCCGCGGCAGCGACCGTCGAACTGGCCGAGGTAGTCGGCGGCCGCGATGTAGTCGCCGGCCTCGTAGGCGGCGCGGCTCGCGGCGACGTCGAGTTCCAGCACGCGCTGCACGGTGGTGGAAATGGCCGGGTCGTCGAGGCGCGCGGCGAGCGTCGCGTACTGCGCGACCGCGTCGGCGGCGTAGTCGATGACCAGGTCACGCGCGATCACGAACTCGGAGAAGCTGCCGCCACTGCCGCGGGTGCGCACGCTGCCGGCGCTGACCTGCGCGGTGATGTCGGTGAAGGCGCCGCCGCTGGGCGCCTTGAGCAGGCGGTATGGCGAACCCGTCACGTAGACCAGGTTCTCGGCGCGGAACTTGAGCTTGAGGTCGTTGCGGAACTCGAGCCCGCAGGCGGCCGGCGGATCGACCCGCACGCGGACCGGGAACGCGGCGTCGATCGCGTATCCGGCCGGATCGGGGAAGCGCGCGGTGACGTCGGCGATCTCGCCGGCGTCGAGCACGTCCGCGCTCAGTCCCAGGCAGGCCTCGGTCAGGTTCTGCGGGAACTCGAAGTCGATCTCGAAGTCGGCCTGGTACGTGGTGTTGCCGGGGCCGGGCAGGGTGATCACGGCGTCGGCGCTGTCGCCGACGATGGTCAGCACGACCTGGCCGCGGGCGGCGGTGGGCGCGAGCGCGAGCGCGACTACGCACAGCGCGGTGGCGGCGAATGGGCAACGCGGCAAGGACTGCACGGCAACCTCCGTGGCGGTGCGCATCGCCCGCGCGGCGACGCGTTCGGCCCGTCTGCAGGCACCTTAGTCGAGCCTTTCCATCGCGTCGATAGCCCGCGGGCGCAATTCGCGCCGACTGGGCATTGCCCCCCGCGCGGCCTGGGTGAAAACCCCCAGGCGCAATCGCCGCGGTGACCGCAGCGGGACGCGCACCGGCAGTCGCTGGGGGCAATCGTCCACCGGCCTGGGGGTTTATCCCCATGTCCGGCACCGGGCGCGCGGCCCAGGATGGACCCCGCTGCAATCGGCAGTGTTTCGCGCCCCCCACGGCAACGGAGTTCCCCATGTCCTTCCAGCCCACCACGAGTCGGCTCGCCGTCGCCCTGGCCGCGGCGCTGTGCCTGTCCCCGGCGTACGCCACCAACATCACGCGCGAGTTCTCCTCGTCCTGGTACGACCCGTCCCGCTCCGGGCACGGCTTCATCCTCGAGGTGATCGACAGCACGCAGGGCAAGTCGCTGATGGCCTACTGGTTCACCTATGACCAGCAGGGCCGCCAGATCTGGATGTTCGGCAGCGGCCCGGTCAATGGCGACAGCGCCCAGGTCACGGCCTACCAGGCCAGTGGCGGTTCCTTCGACAACCAGTTCAACCCGGCGGCGGTGCAGGTCGCGCCCTGGGGCACGCTGACCTTCCGCTTCGAGTCCTGCGACAGCGGCAACGTGAGCTTCTCGCCCAACGACCGCGCGCTCGGCGCCGGCAGCATCCCGCTGCGCCGGCTGACCCGCCTGTACAACACCGCGTCGTCCTGCTCCGGCGGGATCAACGACGACCGCGCCCCGACCGCGGTGGCGGACGCGCAGACCCGCTTCATGACCAACACCGGCGTGGCGCCGGCCGCTTCGGGCAAGGTGCGCTTCGAGCAGCGCGCCGACCGCACCGATTTCAAGGTCGAGGGCGAGGACCTGCCGCTGGGCGACTACCTGGTGCGGGTGAACCGCATCGTGCGCGGCACCCTGGCGGTGACCCAGCGCGTGGCCGGCACCGGCGGCGAACTCGAATTCCGCAGCCCGGTCGAGCCCGGCAAGCTGCTGCTGGACTTCGACCCGCGCGTCGGCCTGATCGAGCTGGTCCGCAATGGCAGCACTTACCTCAGCGCGCAGTTCGACAGCGCGGGCGCGACCGGTGGCGGCACGGGCGGTGGCACGGGTGGTGGCACGGGTGGTGGCAGCGGCGGCGCGAGCACCGGCCTCGGCCTCTATGAACTCAAGGTCGAGCCGGCCGGCAACGATGGCCCGGAGATGCACGCCGAACTCGAGCGCCGCACCGACCGCATCGACTTCCAGGTCGAACTCGAGGACGTGGCCATCGGCCGCTACGACATCCGCGTCGGCGGCACCGTCGAAGGCACGGTCGAGGTGGTGAGCGTGCCGGGTGGCACCGAGGGCGAGGTCGAGTTCCGCAATCCGGTCGAGGACGGCAAGCAGACGCTGGACTTCGATCCGCGCGGGATGCTGATCGAAGCCGTGCGCAACGGCACCGTGGTGTTGTCCGGCGTGCTGCCGGCCGCGCCCACCGGCGCCGCCAGTGGCGACGCGGGCAGCGGCTCCGGTTCGGGCAGCGGCTCCGGCTCCGGCGGCGGCAGCGATGATCCGCCGGGCGACGACAGCGGTGGCGGCAGTGGCTCGGGCGGCGGCGGCAGCGATGATCCGCCGGGCGACGACAGCGGTGGCGGCGGCGGCTCGGGCGGTGGCTCGGGTGGTGGCGGCAGCGACGACCCGCCGGCGCTGATCGTGATCTCGCACGCGCTGAGCTCGACCGGCGCGGACGCCGATGCCCACGGCAACGCCGTGTACGAGATCAGCAGCAACGAGCGCG
>JAGOEZ010000035.1:13978-20046 GCA_017997455.1 Lysobacterales bacterium
GGCTCGGGTGGTGGCGGCAGCGACGACCCGCCGGCGCTGATCGTGATCTCGCACGCGCTGAGCTCGACCGGCGCGGACGCCGATGCCCACGGCAACGCCGTGTACGAGATCAGCAGCAACGAGCGCGAATTCGAGGTCGAGTTCGAGGACCTGGCCGACGGCAGTTACACGGTTTCCGTCGGCGGCAGCGCGCGGGCCAGCGTGGTCACGGACCGCGGCCGCGGCCGGGTCAAGTTCCGCTCGCCGGCGCGCGTCGACAGCCTGCCGCTGGACTTCGATCCGCGCGGCATGCTGATCGAGATCTCCAGCGGCGGCACGGTGTACCTGCGCGGGACTTTCCCGCGCAGCTGATCCGCCCGCAGCAGTTGACGGGGCCGCGATCCACCCCAGGTCGCGGCCCCGTTTTTTTTTGGCCGCTACAGGATGCCCGCCATGCGCCAGGCGACCAGACCCGCGATCACCGCGATCACGAGGAACAGGATCCAGCGCGCCCGGCTGGCCCCGGCTTGCGGCGTGGCGGGCTCGCCCGGCATCGGCGGCGGCAGGTAGCTGGACTCGCCGGGCCGCGTGCTTTCCAGCAGCCCGCAATCGCGCAGGATGTCGCGGGCACGGCCGAAATCCTCGGCATCGAGCACCCACAGCGCCGGCCACGCGCCGGCCGCGCGATCGGTATAGCTGAAGTCGCGCTTGGTCGCGCGGCGCCACATCGGGTGGTTGCTGATCTTGGTCCGGATGCCGGCGTCGTCGAGGATCTGCCCGAGGCGCTCGACATTCTCCAGCCGCGGCGACGAGAAGACCTGGCGCATGCTCAGGCCTTGCCGGACTCGGCCACGATGCGGATCAGGCCTTCCTGCGCGGTCGACGCCACCAGGCGGCCATCGCGGCTGTAGATCATGCCGCGGGCCAGGCCACGCGCGCCCTGCGCGCTGGGACTGTCGCAGGAGTACAGCAGCCACTCGTCGATGCGGAAGGGCCGGTGGAACCAGATCGCGTGGTCCAGGCTCGCCATCTGCACGTTGGGCTGCAGGTAGGAGATGCCGTGCGGGAAGGTCGTGGTGCCGATCAGGTGGAAGTCCGAGGCATAGGCCAGCATCGCGCGATGCAGGTCCGGCTCGTCGCCGACGCGATCCACCAGGCGGAACCAGACGTGCTGGAACGGCGGGCGCTTGGGCACCTTGATCTCGTCGCGCGGGTAGACATGGCGGAACTCGAAGGGCCCGCCGCGCGCGAGCCAGCGCTGCAGCTTGGCGCTCAGGTGCGAGAACTGCTCCGGATCGACCGGCTGCGGCGGGTCGAGGTCCTCGGGCGCCGGCACCTCGGGCATCGACAGCTGGTGTTCCGCGCCGGGCTCGTCGTGCTGGAAGCTGGCCGAGCAGTTGAGGATGGTCTGCCCGTGCTGGATCGCGACCACGCGGCGGGTGGAGAAGCTCTTGCCGTCGCGCGCGCGATCCACGTCGTACACGATCGGCGCCTCGATGTCGCCGGCGCGCAGGAAATAGGCGTGCAGCGAATGCACGTGCCGCGATGGATCGACCGTGCGTTGCGCCGCCGACAGCGCCTGCCCCAGCACCTGCCCGCCGAACACGTACTTCGTGCCGATGTCGCGGCTCTGCCCGCGGAACAGGTTCTCCTCGATCCGCTCGAGCTGCAGCAGTTCGATGAGTTCGGCGACGACGGTCTGGGGCATGGGCGCGGTTCCGGGTGGCCCGACATTATAGCCGCCCGCTCGCCGCAGCCTCCTTGTAGGAGCGCACCTTGTGCGCGACCGCGGAACGACACATTGCCCCGGCTCCCATGGAAACCGGGGTAGGGCGTGATTCCGCGGTCGCGCACAAGGTGCGCTCCTACAACGCGTCCGCAGACAGGCGATTACGGCAAGGGCTCGAGCCGGCTCTGCGCCAGGACCTGCGGCCACGGGAACATCGGCCCCGGGTCGCGCTTGCGGTGCACCTGCAGCGACGGGTCGTCGCTGGCCTGCACCAGCGCAGTGTCGAGCTGCTCGTGGCCGGCGATCCAGCGCAGGTTCGGCAGCTCGTTGCGCAGCATCGCCAGCAGCCCGAGCAGCGCCGCCACCTGGGCCTCGGGATAGGGCTCGCTCATCACCTGGCGCCGCGAATCCATCCAGTCCGGATAGCGCCCGTTGTTGACCAGCTCGATCCCGACCGAGCGCGGGTTGTAGCCGCGCGTGTGGTTGGCCACGCGGGTCGGCGGCACGTAACGCTCGATGCGGCCGTCGCGGTCGATGTAGTAGTGCCCGCTCGCGCCGGTGCCGGTGTCGGCATACAGGATCCGCTCGCCATAACTGCGCGCGGTGGCCAGGTCCGGCAGCTCGGTGCAATGGACCACGACCAGGTCGATGTCCTCGATCCGGCGCTCGACCAGCTGCTCGACGTAGGGCAGGGCGTGTTCGTGGATGGCAAGGTCGAGGGGCATGCGCGGCGAGTCTCGCATGCGCCGCCGCGCGCGCGGTAGCATTCGCGCATGCCGCGCAACCGCGACGCCGCGCCGGCGGATCCGGGCCCGAATCCCCCCGCAAGCCCTGCAGGCGCCGGTCGCCTGGAGTGGATCGGCGTGCGACCGTCCAGCGGCGTGCCGATGCGCGCGCACGAGGCCGTGCAGGCGCGCAGCGGCCATGGCCTGGCCGGCGACCGCTATGCGCGCAAGGGTCGCCGCGAGGTGACGCTGGTGCAGGCCGAGCACCTGCCGCTGGTGTCGCGGCGCCTGGGTCGCGCGGTGGCGCCGGCGGAACTGCGCCGCAATCTCATGGTCTCGGGCGTCGACCTGGCGGCGTTCGCCACGCGCGGCTTCCGCATCGGCGAGGTGCGCCTGGAGGGCACCGGGCCGTGCGATCCCTGCCGCAAGCTGGCGAACGCGCTGGGCGACGGCGGCATGGACGCCATGCTGGGCCATGGCGGCATCACCGCGCGCGTCGTCGACGGCGGGGTGCTGCGCCTGGGCGACCTCGTCGGCGCCGACGGGGAAGGCGCGGGATGAGGGGCCAGGTGATCCTCTCGCACGGGCTCGAGAGCGGTCCGCACGCGACCAAGGTCTCGGCACTGGCCGAAGTCGCCACGGCCATGGGCTGGCGCGAAGTCCGGCCCGACTACCGCGACCTCGACGCCAGCCGCGACGTCACCCGCATCGACCAGCGCATCGCGCGCGCGCTGGCGGCGGTGCGCCCCGACGCGGGCCCGGTGGTGTTCGCCGGCTCCAGCATGGGCGCCTTCACCTCCGGCCTTGCCTCGCTGCAGCAATCCTGCGTCGGCCTGTTCCTGATGGCGCCGCCACTGCGGATTCCCGGCTACGCGCGCGAGTTCGCCGCGGCGCCGGTGCCCACCACCGTCGTGCATGCCTGGGACGACGAGCTCATTCCCTGCGCCGAGGTGGTGGCCTTCGCGCAGGCGCGTCGTGCGCGCACCATCCTGGTCGACGACGACCATCGCCTCGGCCGGCACGTCGCCGCGGTGGCGGGCTGGTTCCGCGAATTCCTGACCGGGCTCGCGTGAGCGCGCCCGCGCGCTGGTTCGCGCCCTGCGCCAAGGGCTTCGAGTACCTGCTCGTCGACGAGCTCAAGGCGCTCGGCGCCAGCGAGGCGCGCGAGGCGCTGGCGGGCGCGCATTTCAGCGGCGACCCCGCGCTTGGATACCGCGCCTGCCTGTGGTCGCGCCTGGCCAGCCGCGTGCTGCTGCCGCTGGCGGAGTTCCCGGCCAACGAGGCCGCCGAACTCTACGAGGGCGTGCACGCCATCGACTGGACGCAGCACCTGGTCGCGGGGCGCACGCTCGCCGTGGATGCGGTGGGCCGCAGCACCGGGCTCATCAACAGCGTGTACACGGCGCAGAAGGCCAAGGATGCGATCGTCGACCGCTTGCGTTCCGATACCGGTGCGCGACCCGACGTCGACGCGCGCGATGCCGACCTGCGCGTGCACGTCGCGCTGCGCCAGGGACGTGCCATCGTATCGATCGACCTCGCCGGCGCGCCGCTGCACGAACGCGGCTGGCGCCGTGGCAGCGGCGACGCGCCGATGCGCGAGACCCTCGCCTGCGCGATGCTGCTGCGCGCGCATTGGCCGGCGATCCACGCCGCCGGCGGGCCGCTGGTCGACCCGATGTGCGGATCCGGCACGCTCTTGATCGAGGGCGCGTTGATGGCGGCCGACGTGGCGCCCGGACTGCGTCGAGAGCGTTGGGGCTTCCACGGCTGGGCCGGCTTCGATGCGGGGACCTGGCAGGCGTTGCGCGAGGAGGCCGATGCGCGCGCGCGGACCGGCCTCAAGGGGCTGCAGCCGCTGTTCCACGGCAGCGACACCAACGCCGCCCTGATCGGCGCCTGCAAGGGCAACGCGCAGACCGCGGGCGTGGCCGGATTCGTCCAGCTGCGCCATACCTCGGTGGCGCGGCTGGAGGCGCCGCCGGCGGCGACGCCGGGGCTGGTGATCGCCAACCCGCCGTACGGCGAGCGCCTCGGCGCGGGCGAGGAACTCAAGGCGACCTATCGCGAATTCGGCGACGCGCTGCGGCGCGGCTTCAGCGGCTGGCACGCGGCCTTCATCACCAGCGACGAGCGCCTGGCCGGCGCCACCGGACTGCGCGCCAGGCGCACCTACACCCTGTACAACGGCGCGATCGAGTGCCGCCTCTACTGCATCGACGCGGTCGAGGGCGGCGAGCGCGCGCCGCACGAAGCCAAGCCGCTTTCGGCGCCGGCCGAGGGCTTGCGCAACCGGATCCTCAAGAACCAGCGCCACCTCAAGGCGCGCCTCGCGCGCGAAGCCATCACCTGCTACCGGGTCTACGACGCCGACATTCCCGAGTACGCGGCGGCGATCGACGTGTACGAGGGAAGCCTGCACATCCAGGAGTACGCGCCGCCGCCGGAGATCCCGCCCGAAGTCGCGCGGCGCCGCTTCGGCGAGATCGTGCGCGCCGCCGGCGAGGCGCTGGCCGTGCCGCGCGAGCGCATCGCGGTCAAGAGCCGGCGGCCGCAGACGCGCGAGCGCCGCTACGAGCGCATGGACGAGCGCGGCGAGTTCATCGAGGTAGGTGAAGGCGGGCTGCGCTTCATGGTCAACCTGCACGACTACCTCGACACCGGCCTGTTCCTCGACCATCGGCTGGTGCGGGCGCGACTGCGCGAGCTGGCGCGCGGCCAGCGTTTCCTCAATCTGTTCTGCTATACCGCCACCGCCAGCGTGTATGCCGCCGATGGCGGCGCCGCTTCCACCACCAGCGTGGACCTCTCCGCGACCTACCTGGAATGGGCCCAGCGCAACCTCGCGCTCAACGGCCATGCCGGCGAAGCCCATCGCCTTGTGCAGGCCGACACCCTGGCCTGGCTCGCGGCCGAGCGCGCCCGGTACGACCTCATCTTCGTCGACCCGCCGACCTTCTCCAACTCCAAGCGCGCGGACGATTTCGACGTGCAGCGCGACCACCTGCGCCTGCTCGAGCTTTGCCGCGATCGCCTGGCGCCGGGCGGCACGATCGTGTTCTCGAACAACTACCGCCGCTTCAAGCTCGATCGCGAGGGCCTGGCGCTGCTGGGCCTGGCCGCGCACGACACCACCCGCGCCAGCATTCCCTTCGATTTCGCCCGCGACCCGCGCATCCACCAGTGCTTCGAACTGCGGCGGGCGGCGGCGGGCGATGCGAAACCGTCGGCCACCTGAACGGCCTGCCTTCTGCTGCGGGGTTTAAGCACGGATTCATGCGCCGCGCCGCATGCTGCGCCCGCACCTCAGGGAGCGCATGAAGTGACCGTCCCGACCTCGATCAAGCATCTCTTCCTGGCTGGCCTGCTGGGCCTCGCCGGTGTCGCCGCACCGGCCCATGCCGGCGGCAACTGGGGCATCTCCTTCTCCACCGGCGGGCCCTATGGCGGCTACTCGGTGGGCTACAGCGACGGTTATTTCGGCGCCGGCTGGGGCGGCGCCGTGTACGGCAGCTACTACGGCGGCGGCTACTACGGCTCCTCGTACGGCTGGCCGGCCTGGAACGTCGGTTACTACCCGACGTACTACGCACCGGCCTGGCCGGTCTACGCCAACGCCTGGTACGGGCCGCGCT
>JAGOEZ010000036.1 GCA_017997455.1 Lysobacterales bacterium
CCGCCGTCGCCCTGGCGCTGCTCGGCGCCCCGCCCGCACACGCCGCATTCCACCTGATGAAGGTGGTGGAAGTCTTCCCCGGCGCACCCGCGGCGCCGAACGCCCAGTACGTGGTGCTGCAGATGTATTCCGGCGGGCAGACCCTCGTCTCCGGGCACGTGGTCACGGTCTACAACGCCGCCGGCACGCCGGTCGGCACCTATACCTTCGGCGCCAACGTCGCCAATGGCGCGGCCCAGGACAAGATCCTGATCGCCACGACGGAGGCGCAGACCTTCTTCGGCATCACGGCGAACCTCATCATGACGCCGACCGTTGCCGCCGCGGGCGGCAAGGTCTGCTTCGACTCGTCGCCAATCGACTGCGTGGCCTGGGGCAACTACAGCAGCGCGCCGACCGGCGTGGGAACGCCCTTCAACGATCCCGTGCTCGGCGGCCTGGCCACCGGCCGCGCGGCGGCACGGCGGTTGGACATCACCGGCTTCCCCGGCGTGCTCGATGCCGGCGACGATACCGGCGACAGCGCGAACGACTTCCGGACCGCCTTGCCACGCCCGACCAACAACGCGCGCCAGATCGGCACGATCCCGCCCTCGACCTGCGGCAACCTGGCAATCGAGGGCGTGGAGCAGTGCGACGACGGTGATCTCGACAATGGGGATGGGTGTTCGAGCACCTGCGCGATCGAGCCGCCGCTGCCGCCACTGATCTACGCGAACGGATTCGAGTAGCGGTCAGGGCTTTTCCCTCACGTCCGAACTCAGCTGCCAGAGCACCGGCAGACGCTGGACGACAGCGCCCTGCGCTGCGACGCGCAGTTCGAAGCGCGAGCCTTCGAAGGCCGGCGTCTCCACGACGATCACCGTCCGCGCCGCGGGTCCCGCACGCTTCCTGCCGTCCACGAAGACTTCGGTCGCTGCCAGCAACTCGTCGATCGAGCCGTCGCGAATCGGTGCGCCCGCGTCGTCACGGCTGATGACGCCCTTCACGACCGGTTCGCCGAAGCGGGTCTTGCCGGACTGGCGCAACGGGATGCCGGTGGCTTGCAGCAGGCGCACGACCTCCGCCCCGACCGGGTTGTCGTCGGGCTGGGTGCCCTGCGAGTAGATGTAGCCGCCGGCGGTCGAGAGTTCGTCTTCGTGCAGATCCAGCACCAAGCGCGGCGGATAATGCTGCGCCATGCGCAACACGAATTGCGTCAGCGCAGCGGTCTCCGGCCCCGGCGCGGCGGCGGCGCGTGGCCCGCCGCCCTGTTCGAGATCCGGCAACAGGTACTCGGCGTCGCCGACGCTGTAGCCGCCCTTCTTCCAGTCGCGTTCGGCCGTGTTCGGGTAGCGCCAGTTGTGCCGGTACGCCTGCGGATTGGCGAGCGGGATCACCACCATCGGCACGCCGGTGGCCGCCAGCTCGGCGATGATGGTGATGTTTTCCGCAATGGCATTGGGCCCCGCGGGTTCCTCGCCATGGATGCCGGACAGGATCCATAGCGCCTCGCCGCGATGGGGCGTGTGCCAGGCCTTGATCTGCGGCTCGCTGGCGCCTGGATAGGCGTAGAGGGTCTCGACCTGCCAGCCGTGCTGCGAGGACAGCGCGTCGAAACGTTCCATGATCGACGAGAGTGGCAGGCGTCCGTCGGACGTGTAGTCGACCGCAGCGGAGGCCGGTGATGGCGTTGCCGGCGTCACGGTGTCGGCATGGGCGGGCGGTGCGAGTACGCCGGTCAGCAGGATCGCCACGGCGGCACGGACCGCAGCACGGCCAGCCCTGCAGCGGCGGACTGGCGGCGGGCTCGAGGTTGCGTCGGGTTGCTTGAGCGCGGCTGCAATCTGGCTCTTGGTGAACTTCGACTTGCGCATGGGACCCTCCGTTGGGGAGAGTCTCTACTTATCCTTGGACGCACTCTAGGGGGTAAGGACCGATGGATGGCCCTTGAGAGATTGGTGGATGCCCCGGTTTCGCGCAAACTGGTAAGGGCCGGGACGCCGCGCTTCGTATTCTAGGCCGGCCCTATGTCACCACGTACTGCAAACCACTATTCCCTCTCTCCAAGCTCGGCCTCCAGTGTTTGCTTGGCTTTGAGGTGTCCCATCGAAGCTGCGAGTTCCAACCATTGCCGCGCTGCAATATCATCCTTCTCGCCCCAAGTACCGTTGATCCAACCGGCCGCCACGTCGAAGGCCGCAACACCAACACCCCTGTCAGCCGCAGCCTCTAGAAGTCCCTTTGCGCGTTGCCGTCCACTCGGCGAGTCGTCCAGCCTTAGCAAGATCGCACCCAAAATGAAGTCCGATCTGGGATCGAGTCGATACGCTTCCTCCGCCAACTTGATCGCGTGTTCCGGATCAAATTGACCCAGATTTCTATCAGCATAGAGTGCCGCCATCGCTTCCATTGCTGCCACGTCACCCTTCGCCGCTGCTGGCAGTGCCACCCTCATTGCTCGATCGACACGACCAGCCGACATATCTGCGTATGCGAGCACCCCAGCACTTCCCGGTGCGTGGCTGCAAAACGCCCTCAACGCGTATCGCTGGTGTTCCGCTCCGCGATCACCAGCCGCAAACAGAAGCGATGCAACGGTGACGTTTGCGGGGCCATAACCGGCGTCAGCGGCCTCTTTCGCCCAACGAAGCGCCTCTTCGAAATTTCGTATGTAGGGGGGTCCATTGGACAAGAGAACGGACAGCGCATGCTGTGCACTGGGGTACCCCTTGATTGCGGCGCGCTCGAGCACAAAACGCGCCTCCTTGAACTGTGCAGGCAACGTGGCGTCCAATGCCAGCCGCACGCCCAGATCGGCCTCCGCCCCTTCGACTCCGGAAGATACGGCAACGCGATAAAGCTCCGTGGCGACCTGGGTATCGCGCTCAACTCCCTTGCCGCTCTCGTAGAGGGTTGCCAGCAATGCTGAAGCTCGCGCATAGCCCCCTTCGCTGAGCGTACTAATCGCTCGGAAACCTCGCGCCAGGTCCGAGCTGTCAGCGCTTTTGACCAACGTCCTAGCAATGACAAGCTTCGCTTCCTGATCGCCCCTTGCAGCCGCAGCGTTGATCTCATCGTCGCTCTTGCCGTGCCACGCACTCGACACCCAGAACAACGAGTCAGCAGGCGCCGCGGAGAACGACTCAATGCCATCAACGCAGCCAAGACCCTCCATTTCCGCGGGCGACTGAGCCATTCCGCTCGAAACCGCAACTGCCAACACTGCGACTCCAACGAGCCTCATGACGAAGCGGCAAGATGCGCAATTATTTGAGCATTTCGTTCTCACCGTGACCTCTCAACAGCCTCATTCGAAAGTCGCATGCTTCCATCTTGCCAGTAAAGGCGCGGCGCAATGGCCTCTCGAACCTGGTGCCAGACCTCACGGCCCAACTTGATCCCATTGCTGCCTGCTGCTTCCGCGGAAACGTTGTCATTCGAAAGCCGGGACACCCACAATTCTTCCACGGCGAGTCCCGTCATGACAGCCCGCCCACGGCGACCGCCTTCGCGTGGCGAGGCTTGGTGCTTTGTTGCGGACCCGCGGCTGCCCTCCGAGTGAGGGTGGCTTGGCGCGATCTGGACAAGCAAGTTCGGCGCGCTGCGACGAGCCCGCCTGCAACTAGGCGACCGCCGCGACCGGTCGAGCCTGCAACGCGCGCGTCGTGCCGATACCCTTGAGCCAGCGTTGCCCGATCGCGTCGGCCTTCTCCAGCAGTCGATTGGCCGCTCCGATCGCGCCAGTAGCGGCTCTCGGTGCCCAGCACCTGGACCTGCCACTGGCGCGGACGCAGGCCGATTCGAGCCAGCACCGGTGGCGCATCGCTGCGGATCGCGCCGCGCTTGTCCGGCCGGGTGGTGCGGTCGGTCCAGTCGACCAGGGCCAGGCACTCCACCAGCGCGACCGGAAGGGTGGGTTCAATGATCGACCCGGCGATAGCCCGCAGCGGTTCGCCGCGCGCCGGCGGGCTGGTGGTCTCAATGCGGCGCTTGACCGAGGTGTGCGTCGAACTCGGCAGGTCCGGCGCGATCCCGGCCCGCACCGGGTTGAGGTCCACGTAGCTCATGCAAGACAGCACCGCCGCGTCGTCGAGCAGGGCCTGGCACTTGAAGCGGCCTTCCCAGAAGCGACCCGTGCAGCCGTCCTCGCGGTTGGCGCGACGGGCGATGGGTTCCGCGAGACAGCGCATGAACCACGACAGGCTGCGCAGCCGCAGGCGGCATTGGGCAAGACGGTCAGGGTTGCCGAGGATCGCGTCGCGGCGTCGGAGGCAGCCTTCCGGATCGGGCTCGCCGTTCGCACTGGCCGGGAACAGGCGGACCCAGCGTTCGGCCACCTCGGAATCCGGCCAACCGGCAGCTGTGCCTGGATCGACATGGACCACTGCGTGGACGTGGTTGCTCATCACGGCGTAGGCGTAGAGGCCGACGCCGAAGATCTCCGCGAGCTCGATCAGGCGGGACTCGATCCAGGACTTGCGGTGGTCGAAGGATCGACCGCTGAGCGGGTCAAGGCCACAGAGGAAGGCGCGGCGGACGCAGCGGGTGATGCAGTGGTAGTAGCCCGGAGTGGTTGGGTCAACGAGCTGGTGGCGCGGTACGGCCATGGGTGCAGCGTGGCATCACAAGGCGCGGCTTGGCCGTACGAAATTCGCGCGTCAGCTGGTAGGAGGGCTGAGAATCGTGGGTGTCCCAGTTCTGCATCCCAGTTCTGCAGTTCTGTGCCGAAATTATCGACCGGGCGTGTAGGAATCTGCGAACGGATTGTGACTGTCATCGTCTACACCGCTCAGGTCGACGACAGTACCTCGCGGACCCAATCAAACGTCGCTCGCCTCTGATAGGCCATGAACTCGAAGAGGTTTGGGAAGACCTTCATCGAGTCGAAGAGGTACAGGCAGCTTTCTCCTGTTGGCAGCGATAGAACAAGCTCTCGCGAGTCTGGCTCACTGAGCACGATCGAATCGTGGATCTCGTGCTTTGCAACCATGACGTTGGGAGACTCGATTTCCCGCGCTTTGGGCGCACTCGACAACGCGATGTCGAAAGCACTCGGATAGCTCTGACGGAAAAGCCCGACCCGGGCTACTGGTGCTAGGGCACTCCAAAACGACCCGAGCCAGAGGGGCCAACCGTCGGTCATCGAGTAGAAGCAAGCAACCTCTGGATCAGTGAGCGTTGGGAAGCGGTGGCTTAGTGCATCTGCGCCAAAAACGTCAGGCTGAGTAGCGCGAAGATTTTCAATTGGAGGCAGCCCCATGGAATCCCAACGGTTCGGGTTCTCAGCCCAGAGAGAATGCCCCTCGGCCGCCCATTCAGCGAGAAGCTCCGACCAACGTTTAGCGTGCGTCATTTGTTTGATCCGCAGATCCAATGAGTCGGTGCGTATGTGACTCCCATGAGATAGGCCTCATCCGGGCTCGAATCGTCCGCCCGAATTCCGCAGGCCTCATGAAAAACTCGAACGCGGGCACCAACTGATCGATTCTGGTTCAGCGACGCAGGCTTCACGGAGACGCGGCCCGCCAGGAAGTTTGCTCGCCCACCCTCCGTCTGGATCGCCATCGGGAACTCGTCGCAATCGCGACCAGTGGAACCACCGGTGATCCCTGGTCCACAAAGCCCTCTGGTCAAGCTGGTGTAGAGCCAACTGCGGTCATGCGAACTGCCGCGCCTGTGCACTATTGGCCTAATCCCCTTCTCGACTTGGGCCTCCATGATGTGGTCCCTCACTTCAGGGTGATCACTGCCCACCAAGAAGATTGGCGGGCTATCTCGGTCGTCCTGCACCGTGGTAGCAGCAATGAGCGCGGCTGCGCCAAGAGTGTAGAGTGTTGCGCGTCTCGCAGCTTGCACAAGTGCGGGCCGCGCCGCACTCCAGAGGACAGTACGCCCTACAGAACTCAAGAGCAGTGAGGGCGCCATCGTCCACGGAACGATGAAGTTCCCGCTTGGGTCGGAATTGTTGATCGGATCGGCGTGCGCGTAGAGGTACTTGTGCAGGGATCGTGGATCGGTGTTGAGGCCGTTGAACGCATCCTGCTGCGTGAATCTCCCCGCGCTGGGGTCCATGTACCGCGCGCGCAGGTAGTAGAACCCGAGGATCGGATCGAACTGCTCCCCCCGATAAAGGTGCTCGGTGGGCGTCGATCCGCTTCGGTAGACCTCGTTGCCGAACGCGTCGTACTCCACCCCGTCCGTGACCACCCCCGCCGCATCCGTCAGCCACCGCACACTCCCGAACCCATCCGCCTGCACGAACGCCGTCGTCGCCGCCGCGCCCGCATAGCGCGTCTGCGCGATCAGCTCGTCGGCGAAGGCGTATGTCGCTTCGAGCTGCGTCGCACCGGCGCCTTCCCTGCGCCACTGCTCGATCACCTGGCTGTAGGCGTAGCTCGGGTCCTGCAGGTAGCGGGTGGTGACCGGATCGCCGGTCGCTGGGTATCGAGTTTGGGCGATGCGCAGGCCGTCGGCGTCGTAGGCGTAGGTGGTGCGCTCGCCGGACTGGCGCATCTCGACCAGGCGGTTGGCGTCGTTGTAGACGTACTCGATCGGGCCGGACGGGGTGGTCTTGGTGACGGTGTTGCCGTTGGCGTCGTAGGCGTAGAGCGTCGCGGCGGAAGTCGCCCCCACCGTGGTCGTCTCGGCCGTGAGGCGGTCGTTGGCGTCGTAGATGTATTGGGTCGCGGCGGTAGCCGCTCCCTCAGTGCCGACGGCGGTGTGGATCATCTGGGTCAGGCGGTTGCCGACTCGGTCGTAGGTCCAGGTGCTGGTGCGATTGCGCGTCGGGTCGCGGTGGGCGATGGCCTCGGCAGTGAGGCGCTTGAGGGCGTCGTAGGCGTAGGCGACGGTGCGGGTGGTGCCCGCGGCGTCGGACTCGGTGATGGCGGTGCGCATGCCCGAGGCGTCGACCGTGTAGGCCATGCCGACCAGCAGGGCGCCCGCGGCGCTGCGCTTGATGAGGCTGGCGAGGCGATGGCGGGCGTCGTAGGCGTACTCGGTGCGGGTGCCGTCGGCGCCCTGCATCTCGCGGCGGTTGCCGGCGGCGTCGTAGGCGTAGCGGGTCACTTGCGGCGGTGCGCCGTCGATGGTGCGGGTCACCGTCTCCAGGCGATTGCGCGCGTCGTAGCTGTACACGAGCGACTGGCTGGGGCTCACGCGGCTGACCAGGTTTCCGGCGGCGTCGTACGTGTACTCGATGGTAAGACCATCGGGGTCGGATTTGTGCACAAGGCGGTCGCGGGTGTCGTAGGCATACTCGGTCGCGCCACGGGCGTCGTAGGCGTTGGCGCGCTGTCCGGTCGGGGTGTAGCCGAACAAGACATCCGTATCGTTGGGGTAGTCGATGGCACTGAGGCGGCCGAAGCCGCTGTTGAGGTACGTCGTGGTGCGGCCGCGGAAGTCGGTGTGGGTCAGGCGATCGCCGGCTTCATCGTAGGTCGTCTGCTCCGACTGGCCGAGCGGCAGGGTGCGGGCGACCTCGCGACCGGCGGCGTCGAAGGTCCAATGGGTGATGCGGCCCTCGGCGTCGGTCTGGGCGGTGCGGTTGCCGGCTTCGTCGTAGGCGTAGCGCGTGACGGTGGCTTCGGGCGTGCCGGCGGCGAGCGTGACCGCGGTCAGGCGGCCGAGGGCATCGTAGGCGTACTCGGTGCGACGCGATGCCGGGTCGATCTCGGCGATCTTGCGGCCGAGCGCGTCGTACTCGACGAGCGAGCGCATGCCATCGGCGTGCAGCGTTTCGGTCAGGCGGCCGGCGGCGTCGTAGGTGAATGACGTGGTGTTGCCGTTGGGATCGGTTTCGGCGAGGCGGCGGCCGGAGGCGTCGTAGTTGGTCGTGGTCGCGGCTGAAGCCGCTCCTACAGGGGGGGCGGTCGTGGTGAGGCGGCGGTTGGCGGCGTCGTAGGTGTAGGTGGTGGTGTTGCCGCGCTCGTCAGTGGTGGAGATCAGGCGGCCGGCGGCGTCGTAGGCCTGGGTGGCACGTGGATTGTCGGCACGGGTATGCGGCGTGTTGTCCGGATGCACGGTTTCGATCAGGCGGTTGGCGGCGTCGTAGACCATGGTGGTCTCGTTGCCGTTGGCGTCGGTCCGCAAGATGGCGTTGCCATTGGGGTCGTAGCGGGTGATTTCGGCGCCTCCGGCGAACTGGACGGATGAAACGTTGCCACGATGGTCGTATCCGGTCGATGTGCAGTGCTCGAGGGCATTGCATTCGAGCACGGGCTTGTCGATCCCGTTGTATTCGATCGTGCTGAACGAACCATCGGGCTGGACGGTACGCACCAGGCGTCCCTTGGTGTCGTACTCGTGGCTGGTAACCAGCGTCTCGACGGTGGTGCCACCGCCAGACGCGGAGATCGTGCGCGTGCGCGTCTCGGTGAGCACGCGACCCGCCGCATCATGGGTGTACGTGGTGCGATTGCCCAACGCATCGACTTCCGCGACGCGCCAGCCGCGCCCGGCCTGGTCGAGTTCGTAGCGCGAGACGTGACCCAACGCGTCGGTCATCTGCACCAGCTCACCGGTGTTGGTGCCGGCCCCGACACCCGTGTCGTAGTCGAAGGTCGTGGCATTGCCCAGCGCATCCGCGGTGGCCACCAGGGCGTTGATGCGCGGGTGGTAGGTGTTGGCGATGACGGTGCGGCCCATCGGGTCGACCTGGGTGAGCAGGCTGTTGCGGCCGTCGTAGGTGCTGGTCGTGGTCTGGCCGAGCGCGTTGGTCTCGGTCAGCGCATTGCCGCGCACGTCGTAGGTCCACGCGGTCACGTGGCCGAGCGGATCAGTGCGGGTCAGCTCGTTGCCATTGGCGTCGTAGGTGTGCTGCGTGGTCTCGCCCAGCGCGTTGGTTTCGGCCAGCACCCAGCCGTTGTCGTCGTAGACGTACTGGGTGAGGTTGCCGCGGCGATCGCGCACCTGCTCGGTGCGCCCGTCGATGTCGTGGGTGTAGGCGATGCGATGGCCGTCGGCGTCGATGGTGGCAACGAGGCGGCCGTCGTCGTCGTACTCGTTGCGCACGGCGCGCACGCCGCGGGGGTCGGCGATTTCGGTGAGATAGTGCGGGAAGCTCGCCAGGCCGTAGGTGTAACGGGTGGTCTGGTCGACCGGGTCCCTGACCAAGTCGAGGTCGCCGGAGGCCGTGTAGACGTAACTGACGATCCCGCCATCCGGAAGTATCAGGTCGCGAATGCGGCCCTGCGGGTCGCGCACGAACTGGATGCCGACGCCTGAAGTGTGGACGACCCCCGTGGTGGAGTACGTGAGGCTCTGGCCACCGGGCTCGATGACCTGGCGGATGCCGAAGCTCTGGTCGAGCTCGTAGACCAGGCCTTCGGGCGTGGTGAGCCGATACAGGCGCGGATCGGCCGGCTCGTTCGGCTGCTCCGGATCGACCATGTTGTAGACGCCAGAGCCTGCGGTCGTCGCGATCGCCAGCAATCCGTACGTGCTCTGTTCGAGCGTCGCGTGGGTGTCGTCCATCGGCTCGAACACCATCTGCACCCGCGTCTGCGCGGTGAAGCCCTCGCCGCACTCGGGCTCGGCTTTCGCGCGGAAGGTCTCGACCTCGCCATCGGGCAGCGTGACCGTGACCACACGATCGCCGTTGGACACCGCGCACTGCAGCGGGAAGAAGCCGCCGTTGCGGGCTTCTATGCGCCAGCTGTAGCCGAGCTTGGCCGACTCGTGGATGCGCACGTTCTGGTAGTCCACGCTCCAGCCATGGCCGAAGTCCAGCGATTCGGCGCGCTGGCGCGTGTCGTAGGTGCGGGTGACGCGCACCGGGATGCCGGCCAGCGGCACCGAGGCGTCCTCGAAGGTGACCGAGAAGTGGCCGACCTTCATGTCGCCGGTGACGCGAACCACCACTGAATCCGACGACGTGCGTCCCGCGGTGTCGGTGGCCTGCAGGATCAGGGCGTACTGGCCGTTGAGCAGCAGGGTCGGGTCGAAGCGGCCGATTGCCTGGTCGGAGAAGCTGCTGGTGCCCTGCGCGATGACGTTGACTGGTGCGGCAGGCGAATTGGCGGGCCGGTGGGCGAGCGTCCACGATGAGAGGTTCGCATCCTGCACGCTGCCTCGAACGGCGACGGGCGCGGTGACCTCGCTGCCGTCGGCAGGCGAAAGCAGTGTCACGACCGGCGGCGTGGTGTCCGACGGGTCGCCGATGCACACGGAGTCCTCGCCCGTGCTGGTTTCGTAGCCATCGGTCACGACCACCGTGATCATGATGCAACCGGGGGCGACTGGCGCGGTGAGTTCGGTCGTGCCGTTCGCCGCGATGGGCACGGTCTGTGCGCCGACGCTGACCGTCGCGACCACCGGGCCGGCGGCGCCCGTGGTCGACACACTGAGCGCGATGGTGCCACCGGGCACGACGAACTCCGGCGTGGCGACGACCTGGGTCGCCAGCGGCGTGGTGGCTGGCAGAGCCGTGGGGGTCCACTGCTGCTCGACGTAACCGCGGGGATCCGCAACCCGGACGATCGGCGAAACGACGCCCGGGCCTGACGGCGTCCAGCGGATCAGTCCGCTGGCCGGATCGATACTCATCGACGCGGGAGCGAAGCGCAGCGAGTACACGAGCGCATCACCATCCGCGTCCGTTGCCTCGACGTCGTAGCGGTACTCGCGTCCGACCTTGGCGGTCGTCGCCGGGGTGCTCGTGATTTCCGGCAGATGATTCACCGGGATCGTCACGACCAGGTAGTACTCCTGCAGCACCGCAGCGCCCCAGTGGTCGGAGGCGCGGACGCGCACGAGGTGCGAGCCGGCTTGCGCGAAGGTGGGGGTCCACGCGATCAGGCCCGTCGCCGGGTCGATAGTCATGCCGCTGGGCGACCACGCGAGCTGGTAGATCAAGGCATCGCCGTCGGGATCATTGGCATCGACGTCGTAGCGGTAACCGGTGCCGGCGAGCGCGGCCAGGGGGGCGGTACTCGTGATGACCGGCGCGCGATTGCCGCCCGAGGCGGACACCTCGATGCTGAAGGACTGGGTCCCGACCGCGCCGCGGGCGTCGCGCGCGCGGACCACCATCGGGTGCGCACCCAGCTGCCCTGCGGTCGGCGTCCAGTAGATCTGGCCGTTGGTCGCGTTGTAGCCCATGCCGGCGGGCGCATTGACCAGCTCGTAGGTGATGGCGTCGCCTTCGAGGTCGATCGCGTCGGCGTCGTAGGTGTAGTAGCCGCCGAGCACGCCGCGCAGGACCGGCGCACTGGTGAAGCGCGGGGCGTTGTTGCCCTCGATGCGCAGGGTGTAAGCGCGCGTCCCGGTTGCGCCGGCGAGGTCCATCGTGCGCACGGTGATCGCGTGGTCGCCGCTGGCGGCCAGCGGCACGTACCAGAGGAGCTCGCCGGAGACCTCGTTGATCGTCATGCCCGCCGGCGCATCCACCAGCGAGAACTGCTGCGCATCGCCGAGGTCCGGGTCCGCGACCGCGATCGTGGCGCGATACGCCTGGCCTGGCATGCCGGTCGGGATCTCGGCGGTAGCGATGCTGGGCGCGGCGTTGACGTCCTCGACCGAAACCGTCCATCGCTGGGCGTCGTGCAATCCGGCCGGATCGGTGGCGCGCGCCGCGAACAGCGTGCCGATGGCACGGTTGTTGTCCTCGACGCATTCACGCAACACGTTGCCTGCGTCGACGACGACCTGCAGGTCACGGTCGATCCGTGACGGCGACAAGGTGCCGAAGTCCACCGTCGTGGTCGCGCCCGCGGCCAGCCCGGCCATGGTGCCTTCGGCAAGCAGCACGCCGCCGCTGTCTGGCGCGCCATTGTAGAGACGAACCTGTGCCGCCAGTGCCGTGGCGGCGAGGCCGCGATTGGAAACCTGCACGGTGACGCGACTGCCGCCAACCTCGTCGGCCAGGCGCACGTCATGCACGGCGAGGTCGGGCAGTGCGGTCGCGGGCGCATTGGGCAGGTCGTTGGAACGGAAGGTGTTGTGCGTGAGCCAGCTGGGCAGCGGATTCGGTGGCGCGCGCAGGTCATCGCCGATGTTGTCGATCGCGTACTGGTACTGGTTCCAGATGTTGCGCGTGGGTCGCCAGGAGTCGTACAGGTCCTCGATCACGCGCACGCCCGTCGTCGGGCCGTTGTCAGAGCTGATGATCAACTCGGCATGGCCGTCGTTGTCGACGTCCGCCACCGAGGGCGACTCGGTCGCGGTGGCCGAGGGATTGGCGACATCGAAGCGGATGGCGCCGGTCTGGCCGTCGTAGACGCGCAGGCGCTGCTCGTCGGCATAGATGGCCTCGTAGCGACCATCGCCCTCGAAGTCGAATATGACGACGCCGGTCATGTGCGAGGGCTCGACCACCGGGCTGGACCAGAGCACCGAGCCGTCGTGTGCGCGCAGCGCGCGCAGGTTGTTCTCGAGCAGCGCGACGAGCTCGGGTCGGCCGTCGCCGTCGAGGTCGCCCGCCGCCAGCGGACCGGCGTTGTAGCTGTTGAAGTTCGGGATGCGCCAGATGCGCTGGCCGAGGTGATCGACCAGGCCCACGTAGCGGCCGACGTAGGCGATCTCGGGCTCCGGATCGGCATCGACGTTGAGCGGGATCAGCGTGCGACCGGTGTCGTCGTCCGGCAGGCGCCAAAACAGCGAGCCGTCCGCGCGATATGCGCCATCGTACGAGAGCACCTCCTGGATGCCATCGCCATCGAGGTCGACCGCCGTGTCGATCGTGCCGTGCCAGAGATTGGGCCGCACGGAACGCAACGAGCCATCGCTGTTGAGGACGGCACCGCGCACCAGGATCTCGGCCTGCCCGTCGCCGTCGAGGTCGGCGATGGTCGGTGCGCCCTGCACGTAGCACGAGCTCAAGCGCGGCTCGATCGAGGTCCACTTGACCTGTCCGGCGGCTGTCAACGCCACCACGCCGCCTTCGGCGAGCAGCGCGATGACTTCCGGACTGCCGTCGGCATCGATGTCGCCGATCGCGACGTGGGAGCCCGAACCGATCCCGCCCAGTCCCCCAAAGGACCATCGCTCAGCGCCGGTCGACCCATCGAGCGCATGGACCGAGGTGCGGGCGCAGTCGCTGTACCAGCGCACGACCACCACCACCGGATCGTCGGCCGTGTCGACGCGCCCGTCGGCATTGGTGTCGGTCAGCGGCGCGACCGCGGGACTGCTCAGGACGGGATACTTGTTCCACTGCCACTTCACGCGCGGCTGGAAGGTGCCGATCTCCGAATCCGGCATTCGACACTGCGTGTTCGGCGCGCGACTGCCCGAGGCCAGTCCCGGCGCCGGGTTCCAGGACACGAGGCCGGAGGCGGGCACGATGCTGGCGCTGCCCGGCGCGGTATCGAGGCCATAGGCGAGCACGTCCCCGGCGTCCGGGTCCGTTGCGTCGATGTCGTAGGCGTAGGCAGCGCCTTCGCCGACGGAGTTCAGCGGCGAGGTCGTGATTCGTGGAGGCGAGTTGGGTGCGGTCACCATGACCTGCACGGTCGCAGGCACGGAGTCGGCCACGCCATCGTTGGCCACGAAGGCGAAGGCGTCGCTGCCTGCGTAGCCCGGCGCAGGCGTGTAGGTCAGGTCGGGCGGCGTGCCCGACATCGTGCCGTGCGCAGGCGCCGCACTGATCCGGAAGGTCAATGCATCCCCATCGGCGTCGGTTGCGGCGAGAACGATCGCCAGCGGTGCATCGCGTGCAGTGACCAGCGCTTGCGGCGTCGCCACCGGGGGCTGGTTGGCCGGCGCCCCATCGGTGACCGTGAACGTGACCTGCGCGGTCTCCGAGCGCAGGCCGTCCGCCATGACCTTGTACAGGATGCGGTCGCTGCCGATGAAGCCGGCGGCCGGCGTGTAGCGCAGGGCCGGCGGCGTGCCGGACACGGTCCCGTGCGCCGGATCGTGGGTCAGGTAGTACGTGATCTGGTCCCCCTCCGGATCGAAGGCGGACAGCGCGAAGTCAATCGACGTGTCGCGCGGCGTTTCCAGCGCGAGGTCGCTGGCGACCGGCGGATCGGCATAGCAGTCGGCCGGTCCGAAGTAGGTGAACGACAGCGTGCCCGCGCCGGCAAGGTCGAAGGCGGTGAGCTGGATGCGCGAGTAGCGCGTGATCCAGTAATCGGTTCCGCCCGCGCGTGTGCGCGTCTCGCGCCATTCGGGCACCACGATCTCGCGCTGCAACAGCGCGCTGAGGCTGGCGCGCACCTCGGGCGTGTCCATGCTGCCGGCGACGCCCTGGGCCCAGTCGCCGATATCGATGCGCGTGTCCGTCGCGGCATCCGGATTGGCGTAGGTCTGGCTGTCGCCGGGTGCCACGAGGCTGTTGGCGAGGGTCGCGGGCGAAGGCGCCCCGGTCCAGCTGACCCAACCGAACTGGTTGGCACCGCCGCCGCCGGCCAGGTTGCTGAAGTTCTGGCCGGGCGTCGCACTGCCCAGGCGGGTCTTGGGCATCGCGATCGGAAGCACCGCGCAGAAATCCTGGTGCACGCGCAGGACCTGCTGCTGCGTGGCGGTGCCGCCGCGGCCATCGTCGACGCGCAGGCTGACGGCGTGCGCGCCGAGCTGCGCGCTGGTGGCGAGGAAGCGAAACGAGACCGGGTCGGCGTCGAAGGTGTATCCACCGGGCGCGACCGGCGCGCTGAGCGCGACCAGGTCCCCGTCGGGATCCTCGACCAGCGCGGCATGGCGGTACAGGCGACCGACCTGCGCCGCGCGCTCCGGCGCGTTGAGGAACACTGGCGGGCGATTGGGCCCGCTCGCGATCGGGACGGCGGTGGCGTTGGACCAGGTGGACGTCCCCGCGGTGACGCTGGCGATCTGGACGCTGCCCTCGAGCAGCCGGTGCCTGGCAGTGCCCTCGATGATGGGCGAGCGCACGTAGGTGTCGCTGCGCGGCCGCAAGGTCAGCGACACCGCGAAGGGGCTGAGGTAGCCCTCGAGCCGCACTTCGCGCGTGGTGCTGCCGTTGTTGCGCAGGCGCCAGACCGTGTAGCGATCGGCGTCGCGCGCGTCGAGCCAGCGGCCCATCGAGGTGAGGCGCAGGTTGCTGCCCCCCTGCCCGGCGTCGCTGCCGGTGAAATCCATGCTCACCACGCCGTTGCCGATCGTGGTCGCATCGAGGCGCGCGGCATGGGCCGACGGCAGGCACAACATCAACGCAAGCGCAGCCGCGTGCAGGCGGCGCGCCAGGAACTGGCGACGGACCATGACTCCCCCCATCGACGGCCCAGCGGCCGTCCCCCGTTCGCGACCATGACCCTGCGCCGCCGCGCCGGATCGATTCCTTCGATCCCGGCGCGACGGCACCTGGCCCCCACGGGCCGGACACCTTGGCGACGGCAGGGTGTCGCTGCAAGGTCTGGCGCCGCGCGGGGCAGCGCCGGGTTCCCCAACCGTCCGGCCTGGGACGATTCATAGCCGAGCGCGGGGGTCGCGCTCAATGGGCGTTTTCCTACAAAAGCGTGAAGTATCGCTGTTCGTTGCGCGGCAGTGTCGACTTATCCACAGGCCTACGGCGCCTGCGTCGGAACCGGCCGAAATCGCGAGAAATCGCCGGAAAAATGGCTTATTCCGCCACGATGGAAGGCGTGCAACGAGGGCCGCGCACGGGCGCGATGAACAGCGATACTGTCAATTGACCCAACAGAATCGCTGTCGTGAACAGTATCGCTGTTCATCCGGGCGATTACGCGCCATTCTGGCTTGCGCCGGCCGGCATCCGGGTCTCCCACCGGCCGCTGGCCATACCCCTGCGCCGCAATCGATCCGCAAGCGCCTCGACCAGCGAGGAGAATTGCCTACGCAGGCTCCCACAGCGCCCGCAGCGGCACGGCATGCAGCCCGTCGCCGAAGCTCGCGCTGGTCTCGCCGTCGTAGAGCATCACGCCGGCGGCAAATCGCCTGCCGGCGGCATCCTTGAGCTTGCGCAGGCCACGGAAGTCCGCGCTGGTAACGGTGGCGGAGGCCTTGACCTCGACGCCCGCCAGCTGGCGCGCGCCGCGCTCGATGACGACATCCACCTCGACGCCGTCCTTGTCGCGATAGTGGTGGAAGGCCATGGGCTCGTCTTGCCAACTGGCCTGGCGTCGCAACTCCTGGAAGACGAAGGTCTCGAGCAACTGCCCGAGCAAGGTTCGATCGGCCTTCAAGGCCGCGGCGTCCACGCCGAGCAGCGCGCATGCCAGGCCGGTATCGCCAATATGCAATTTCGGCGTCTTGACCAGGCGACTCAGGCGATTGCTGTGCCATGGCGGCAGCGAGTCGAGCAGGAACACGCGCTCGAGCAGGGTGACGTAGTCGCGGATGGTGGGCCGGCTGACCTGGAACGGCGCCGCCAGATCGGACACGTTGAGCAGGCGCGCCGTGCTGGCGGCAGCGAGCGTGAGCAAACGCGGCAGCGCGTCGAGCGCGTTGATGCGAGCCAGTTCCCGAACGTCGCGCTGGACCAGCGCATCGAGGTAGTCGCGGTACCAGGTCGCTCGCCGCCGGGCTGTCGGCCGCGCAAGCGCTGCCGGATAGCCGCCCGCTGCAATGCGCTCGGGCAGCTCATCGGCCAGGCGTTCGCTGCGGCGGGTCTTGAAGCCGGCGCCGAACAAGGCGTCGAGGAAGCGCGGCCCACGCCGGGCGAGCTCGCATTGCGCCAGGGGATGCAGTCGCAGGACCTGCATGCGTCCGGCCAGCGAGTCTGCGAGCTTGGGCAGCAACAGCACGTTGGCCGACCCGGTCAGCAGGAAGCGGCCCGCGCTGCGCCGGCGATCGACCGCGAGCTTGATCGCACTGAACAGCGACGGCACGCGCTGGATCTCATCGAGTATCGCGCGCTCCGGCAGGTCGTCGATGAAGCCAGCCGGATCGTCGTGCGCGGCGCCGCGCAGGACATCATCGTCGAAGCTGAAGTAGGCGTAGCCGCGGCGGCGACCCACGATTTGCGCCAGCGTGGTCTTGCCGCACTGGCGCGGTCCGTGGATCAGCACGACCGGTGAGTCCGCCAGCGCTTCGCCCAGCCGGGCCTCGGCGAACCGCGGGTAGAGCGCAGGACCAGCCATCGGCTGATCGTAAGGTTATGCTTCGTCCAATTGCAACCCTGATGTACGGCCAATCGCAAGCTCTGGATGAGGCCAGGCTCGCGGTCCAGGCGCAGCAGGCCGTCGCTGCGCGACCAGCGGCAAATCGCACGACTGTCCTGACCTCGCCCCGTCCGGCGACGCTCACTCCCACGCCGATCGTCGCCGGCGCGCGTCGCGACGACCTGGGCCGAGGTTGGCCACCGAGCTCGATCAGCCCAGTTGCGGCCGCGAAGATCCTGTGCCTCTGTTGGTGGTCCGCACCCCGCGGGTGTGCGGCAACTACCGCGTGGCGCGGAAATCGACTTCGCCGCTAGACGGGCGCAGCGCCAACCATCGGATTCCCTCACCCACCGGGCGCGGGCGTCAAGCCAACCCGACGGCGGCCCGATTGAAGCCGGTCCACCATGATCTCAACGGCACGCCATTGCGCCGGGGAAAGGCTGTCTCGCAGCACGCGCTCGACGCCATCCTGGCCTGCCACCAGCTCCGCGCGGGGGATCTCCGCCAAGGTACGCAGCATCCCTGCATCGCAATGCTGGAAAGCGCGGCAGCCGTACACCAGTCCCGCAACGCGTCTCGCCCCGGTCAGGAGATCTCGATGGGCGCCACCGAAATGCCCGAGCGGAAAATCGCCGTCCAGGTCGCCGAAGCTGCCTGATTCCGTCAGCGCCACCAGATCCAGGGCGTGCTCGACGAGCGCTGGACTGTCCGATGTCAGCGCGATCCGCCAGATCTCCTCGAGCACCTTGGGGTCCTGCAGGAATTTATCTTTCTGCGCGGCATTCGTGATGCCGAAAAGCCAGCGCGAATCGGCAGCGGGTCCGGAATCGAGTTGCGGGACTGCTGCGCTAAGGTCGGCCAATCGCTGGGCGTGCGCCATGCTCCAATCGAAGCCCGAGCAGTAGGCCTGCATCTGCGCAAACCATCGGGCGTGGGCACGCCGGGCTTCATCGCTGCTCGCGCTCAATCGAACTTCGACGAGCTTCTGGAAGTGGACCTCGGCGGTGGATTGACGGCTTGGCTTGCAAAGGCCTGCGAGCATAGCCAGGACGCGTTCACGGTCCGGATCCCCGACCGGCAGCGCTATCGCATGCTCGAATGCCTGCGCCGCGTTGCGGCGCCGGTAGGCGTCGACTGGACGAACGGGTGGCTCCACCTGCGGCGGCGGCGGGGGCTCCGGCAGGTTCGCATCGGTGTCATTGGTCGGGTCGACCGGCGCAATGTCAGTCGACTCGGCTGCAGGGGTGAGAACTGTCGCGCCGTACGGGTCATCAGGGCGCAAGTCGCGTTGATCGGGCATCCATTGCCAAGCGCCGATCAGGGCCAGCGCGAGCGCGAGGATGCCAATGGTCGCTCGGGCCCATCGCGATCTGTCCAGTTTCCCCTGGGTCATTGGACCTGGCGCCAATTCAAGAACCTCGTCGAACCGCGATGTGATCGAATGCAGGGCGGCCCACCCCGTGGTGTTGCCGTCGTGAATGGTATCGCTGTTGGTTTGGGTGCTTCTCGCCAAATCCAGCACCCGCCGGGCCGCGCGCGGGCCCAGCGCAGGGCCTCGCTATACTCTTGCGCCGCAACCGACCCCCGCTCCGTGGCCCGCCCGATTTCCCCGCTGCGCCTCACTGCGTACACCGCCACCACCGCCTGCGGGATCGGGCGCGAGGCCTTGCGCGTGGCGCTGGCCACGCGGCGCAGCGGCCTGCGTCGCAACGACTTCGGGCGCGATCCGCTGCCGACCTTCATCGGCCGCGTCGAAGGCGTGGAGGATGCGCCGCTGCCGGCGGCCCACGCCGAGTGGGAGTGCCGCAACAATCGCCTGGCCTGGATGGGCCTCAACGCCGATGGCTTCCTCGCTGCGGCGCAAGCGGCGCGCGCCAAGTACGGCGCGGCGCGCGTGGCGCTGGTGCTGGGCACCTCGACCTCGAGCATCGGCGCAAGCGAGGAGGCCTATGCGCAACTGACGCCGGAGGGCCTCTATCCGCCCGAACTGCGCCGGCCGATCGTGCACACGCCGCATTCGCTGGGTGACTATGTGCAGCACGCGCTGGCGCTGGAGGGGCCGTGCATGACGGTGGCGACGGCCTGTTCGTCGAGCGCCAAGGTCTTCGCGCAGGCCGAGCGGCTGATGCGTGCGGGGCTCGCCGACGCCGCGATCGTGGGCGGGGTGGATTCGCTGTGCGGCAGCGTGCTGTACGGCTTCCACGCGCTGGAGCTGATCTCTCCCGAGCCGTGCCGGCCCTTCGATCCGGCGCGGCGCGGCATCAACATCGGCGAGGCCGCGGGCTTTGCCCTGCTCGAGCGCGATGACGCTGCAAGCATGGCGCCGCGCCTCCTGGGCTACGGCGAATCCAGCGACGCGCACCACATGTCGACCCCGCATCCGCAGGGCGAGGGCGCGCGGCGCGCGCTCACGGATGCACTGGCGCGGGGCGCGCGCGCGGCAGCCGACATCGACTACATCAACCTGCACGGTACCGCGAGCCTCAAGAACGATGAAGTCGAAGCCGCGGTGGTGGCCGATCGCTTCCCGGCCACGACACGCGCGAGTTCGACCAAGGGCTGGACCGGGCACACGTTGGGTGCGGCGGGCATTGTCGAGGCCGTGGTCACGCTGCTTGCGCTCGAGCATGGCTTCGCGCCCGGCACGCTCAACGCGCAGACACTCGATCCGGCCTGCGGACCGCAGATCCGCCTGGCCAACGAAACGGCATCGATCCGGCATGCGCTGAGCTTCTCCTTCGGCTTCGGCGGCAACAACTGCGTGCTGCTGTTCGGGAGTGGGGCATGAGCGCGCCGCTGTTGGTCGCGGTGGAAGGCATCGCGCTGTGGGCGCCACGCCTGCCGGGCTGGGAGGCGGCGCGCGCGATCCTGCGCGGCGAGGCACCGGCGCCGGATGCGGCATTGCCGCGGCCGGCACCCGCCATGCT
>JAGOEZ010000185.1 GCA_017997455.1 Lysobacterales bacterium
AGCGTGGCTTCGACCTGGACGCGCTGCCCCGACAGCGGGCTGGCGTCCGCCCCGCCCTGCACCACATGGATCGGCGTTGCCGGTTCGCCGCAGGCGCCGGCCGCGGGATCGGCGGCGTGCTCGCCGCACGCCGCCAGCAGCATGACGCATCCCCGCGCGCACAAGCGCCCCAAACGATGACGCCGCCCGGAGGCGGCGTCGTGGCGATCCATGGCCGGCGCGCTCACTTGAGCTGGCCGAGCATCCATTCGACCGAGGCCTTGACCTGGTCGTCGTTGAGCGAGGGGTTGCCGCCGCGGGCCGGCATCATGCCTGCCGCTCCGGTGTAGCCATCGATTGCATGCTTGATCAGGGTCTCGGTGCCCTGCCCCACGCGGTCGGTCCACGCGGCCTTGGTCAGCATCGGTGCGCCGCCGGCGCCGCTGCCATGGCAGGCCTGGCACAGCTTGCCGTAGATCACCGAGCCGTCGAGCGTGCCGTCGTACGCGACCTGCGCCGCAGCCGCGGCCTTCGCCGCCTCGGCTGCCGCGGCCATGGCCGCGCGCCCGGTGTCGCCGGCGAACACGCCACCCACGGGTGCCAGCCGCGCGTCGACCTGCGCCGCGGCCCTGGGGTTGGCGGCCGGTCGATGCTGGCCGTAGATCCAGTACGCGCCGAAGATCAGCAGCAACATGACGACGAACAGCCCGGCGATGATCTGGGCGAAATGCCTGAGGAAAACTGCGTCGGTCGGGTTGGTCTTGTTCACGGATCGGTTCCCGGTCGCCAGCCGCGCGCGCCGCACGGAAAAAGGGCGGCGCAGTATAGCCGAAGGGCCGTCGCGGGCGGCGCCGCGCCTGCCCGAAAGTCCGGGTGACTGCGCAGGCCGCTGGGCGTAGGCTGCGGGGGTCTGCACGGAGGGCCTGTCCATGCGTCGCACGCCATTGTTGCTGCTGCTCGTCGTCGCCGGGTCGGTATCGGCCCAGGGCACCACGCTCACGGTGTATCCCGCCAAGGGCCAGGACAACCAGCAGAAGGCGACCGACACCATGCAATGCCAGGACTGGGCGCGCAACGAGACCGGCTTCAATCCCTCGGCGCCGCCACCGGCGCAGCAGGCCGCGCCACAGCAGCGCGGCGGCGTGGTGCGCGGTGCGACGCGCGGCGCGATCGCGGGCGAGATCATCGATGACGACGCCGGCAAGGGCGCCGCCATCGGCGGCCTCGTCGGCGGCATGCGCCAGGCCTCGCGCAATGCCTCCGCGCAGCAGTCGGCGCAGGCCAGCAACAGCGCGGCCATGGGCCAGTACAACGCGCAGCGCGACAGCTACCTGCAGGCGCTGCGGCTGTGCCTGGAATCCCGCGGCTACACGGTGAAGTGAGGCCAGACCATGAACCCGCGTCCCACCCTGCAACTTGCCGCCCTCGTCGCCCTGTGCGCTGCTGCCGCGCCGGTCGCGGCCGCCGCCCCCCCGAACCTGCTTTGCGCCCTGACGCGGGCCCTGAGCTGCGATCCCCTGATGGACTGCGCGGCGCGCAGCCTCGACGACCTCAACCTGCCGCGCTTCGTCGACATCGACCTCGCCGGCAAGCGCCTTACCGGCCAGCGGCCCGACGGCAGCACCGGCAACACGGTCATCGAGCGCATGGCGCGCACCAGCGACACCCTCGCCCTGCAGGGCAGCGAGGCGGGGCGCGCGTGGAGCATCCTCATCGGCGACAGCGGTGACGCCACCTTCACGGCCAGCGCGGCCGATGGCGCCACCGTGATCTTTGCGGCCTGCACCTTGCGCTGAGGCGCGGGTTCGATTCGAGCATCGACTCGGCACCCGGCCTGCTAGATTCGCTCCGACCGGGGAGCCGCCCCGATGGCCGGAGTGCGCGGTGAGCCCCACGGCTAGCCACGAGGAAGAAGTCGCCAACGCGCTCTCGCACGGGCTGGGCGTGGTGCTGAGCCTGGTCGGCGGCGCCGTGCTGCTGACGATGTCGGCACTGCGCGGCAGCACGATCCAGTTCGTGGCCGCGGCCGTGTTCGTGTTCGGGCTGGTGCTGCTCTACAGCGCGTCCACGCTCTACCACGCGGCGCGCGACGCCCTGACCAAGTCGCGGCTGAAGGTCTTCGACCACTGCGCGATCTACATCCTGATCGCGGCCACCTACACGCCATTCACCCTGGTCAGCCTGCGCGGCAGCTGGGGCTGGGGGCTGTTCGCGGTGGTGTGGTCGCTGGCGCTCGCCGGCGTCGTGTTCAAGCTGTTCTACACCGGCCACTTCCGCCGCACCTCGACCGCGCTGTACATCGCGATGGGCTGGCTCGCGCTGGTCGCGATCGTGCCGCTGGTGCGGGCGCTGCCGCCGGCCACGCTGGGCTGGATGCTCGCGGGCGGCGTCGCCTACACCGCGGGCACTGCGTTCTACCACAACCACCGCATCCCCTACGCGCACGCGATCTGGCACGGCTTCGTGCTCTGCGGCAGCGCGTTCCACTTCATCGCGGTCTACAGCCAGGTGGTGCCCGCGGGTTGAGGCGCGGCGGCCGGGCGTCAGGCGGCGCGGAAGCGCGGGTCGCGTTCGCGCCAGGTGGCCGAGCGCGTGAAGCGGTCGATCGCGCGGCGCGCGACGCGTTGCTCCTCGGGAGCGAGCCCGGCGAGGCGCAGGGCGATCTCGGCGATGCGCCGGCAGGCGGCGCCGTCGCGCGGCAGCGCCGGCGTGGCGATCATCGCATTGAGCGCGCCGAGGATCGCGCCGGCAAAGGCATGGCCGGCGAGTGCCGGTTCGCCCAGGCGCTCGCGCGACACGTTGGCGCCGAGCACGGCGGCGTTGTAGTCCGCCTGCGCCGCCATCACGGCCTCGAGCCAGGTGCGGTCCTCGACCGTGGTCAGGTAGCGCTCCAGGCGGCCCAGCGCGGCGATGCCCGAGGCCGCGTTGAGGAACGCGAACACGCCCAGGCGCTCGGCGCCCGCCGCGCAGGCCGCGAGCACCGGATCGATGTAGGCACGCCGCTGGGCCAGCTCGTGCGCCGCGGCGGCGCGCAGCAGGCCATCCTTGTTGCCGAAATAGTGGAACAGGTTGCCGTTGGAGGAGCGCGAGCGGCGCACGATCGCGGCGGTCGACGTGCGCCCATAGCCCTGCGCGGCGAACATTTCGCACGCCGCCTCGAGCAGTGCCTGGCGCAGGTCGCGCTTGCCAGCCATCGTCGCCTCCCCGCCAGCCCGAGTGGCGCATGCTACTACGGTGCGCGCGACTCCCCCGGCAGCGATCGGCGCAGCCTGCTTCAGTGTCGAGCTGGCCGGGGCGCGGCGTACCTGGCCAGCTCGGTGCGCGCGATCAGGTGCCGGTGCACCTCGTCCGGGCCGTCGGCCAGGCGCAGGGTGCGCGCGTGGCCGTACAGCATCGCCAGCGGGGTCTCGTACGACACGCCGGCCGCGCCATGGATCTGGATCGCGGCATCGACCACCTGCTGCATGACGTTGGGCGCGACGACCTTGATCGCGGAGATCTCGGCCAGCGCCGCGTGCGCGCCCACCGCGTCGATCTTCCACGCCGCGTAGAGCGTTAGCAGCCGCGCCTGGTCGATCGCCATGCGCAGGTCCGCCACCCGTTCGCGGTTGCCGCCCAGCTCGATGATCGGCTTGCCGAAGGCGACCCGCTCGAGTCCGCGCCGGACCAGCAGTTCGAGCGCGCGCTCGGCGCCGCCGATCGCGCGCATGCAATGGTGGATGCGGCCCGGGCCGAGCCGCCCCTGCGCGATCTCGAAGCCGCGGCCCGGTCCGACGATGAAGTTCTCCAGCGGCACGCGCACGTCGTCGAAGCTGACCTCGCCATGGCCGTACGGGGGGTCGTACTCGCCGAACACCGGCAGCATGCGCTGGATCGCCACGCCCGGCGTGTCCAGCGGCACCAGCACCATGCTGTGCTGGCGATGGCGCGGCGCGGCGGGATCGGTCAGGGCCATGAAGATCGTGAAGGCGCACTGCGGATGGCCGATGCCGGTCGACCACCACTTGCGGCCATTGAGCACGATCTGGTCGCCCTCGACCACCGCGGTGGCGCGCATGTTGGTGGCGTCGCTGGACGCGACCTCGGGCTCGGTCATGCAGAAGCAGGAACGGATCTCGGCGTCGAGCAGCGGCTTGAGCCAGCGCGCCTGCTGCGCCGGCGTGCCGTACTTCCACAGCACTTCCATGTTGCCGGTGTCGGGCGCATTGCAGTTGAAGGCCTCGGGTGCGAGCGCGTTGCGGCCCATCTCCTCGGCCAGCGTGGCGTACTCGACGTGGCTCAGCCCCGCGCCCAGCACCGGGTCGGGCAGGAACAGGTTCCACAGGCCGGCGGCGCGCGCCTTGCGCTTGGCCTCGGCCATCGCCGGGGACACGGTCCAGCGGCGCCAGTCGGCGTCGTGGGCGCGCTCCGCCACCTCGCGCAGGTAGGCGTCCTCGATGGGCGCCAATTCGCTGCGGATGAAATCGCGCACCCGCCCGCGATAATCCTGCGCCCGCGCCGACAGCTCGAAATCCATGGTCGCCTGCCTCCGTCATCACCGCCAAGGAACGATGATAGGACGGGCGTCGCCATCGAAACGAAACTCCGGTTGTGGCAGGCGCAATCGCGCGCCGCGGCCGGACCGCCGGAGGCCGATGCGATATCATGGGGCGTGGTGGCGACCCTCCCGGCCACCCCCCTTCCCGGAGAATTCCCATGACCGCTCGTATCGTCGCTGCCTTGGCCCTGTTGCTGTCCCTGGCGTTCGTCGCCACGCCCGCGCAGGCCGGCCCCTGTGCCGATACCGTCACGGTGTTCCGCAACGCGGGCCAGAGCGCCGACTTCTTCAACCGCAGCCACGCCTGGGCGGTGTTCCCGACCATCGGCCGGGCCGGCATCGGCATCGGCGGCGCGCGCGGCAACGGCTGCGTCTATCGCCAGGGCAAGCTCGTGGGCCGCACCACGATGAACCAGCTCACGGCCGGCCTGCAGCTCGGTGGCCAGGCCTACAGCCAGATCGTGTTCCTGCAGGACGCGCGGGCGTTCAACGAGTTCACCAGCGGCAGCTTCCAGTTCGGCGCGCAGGTCCAGGCGGTGGCGATCACCGCGGGCGCGGGCGCCACGACCAGCACCGCCGGCAATACTGCCGGCGCCAGCGGCGGCCGCAACGATGCCGCCACGGCGGGCCAGTTCGTGCGCGGCATGGCGATCTTCACCGTGGCGCGCGGCGGCCTGATGTACGAGGCCTCGGTCGGCGGCCAGCGCTTCTCGTTCCGTCCGCAGTAACCATAAAAAGGGGCCAGAGTGAATTACCGTTTGAAAC
>JAGOEZ010000186.1 GCA_017997455.1 Lysobacterales bacterium
TCGTTGAGCTTGTCGAAGTAGCCGGTGCCGACCTCGCGCTGGTGCTTGGCGCCGGTGTAGCCGCGGCTTTCGGCGGCGAACTCCTGGGTCTGCAGCTCGACGTAGGCCGACATCTGGCGCTCCTTGTACCCGGTGGCCAGGTGCCACATCGAGTAGTTGAGCGCATGGAAGCCGGCCAGGGTGATGAACTGGAACTTGTAGCCCATCGCGCCGATTTCCTTCTGGAAGCGCGCGATCGTGGCGTCGTCGAGGTTCTTCTTCCAGTTGAAACTGGGCGAGCAGTTGTAGGCCAGGAGCTTGCCGGGGAACTTGGCATGGATCGCATCGGCGAACTGCCTGGCCTGCGCCAGGTCCGGGGTCGAGGTCTCGCACCAGATGAGGTCGGCATAGGGCGCGTAGGCCAGCCCGCGGCTGATCGCCTGCTCGATGCCCTGGCGGGTCTCGAAGAAACCTTCCACCGTGCGGCCGCCGGTCAGGTGCGGCTTGTCGTTGGCGTCGATGTCGGAGGTCAGCAGCGCGGCGCCCATCGCATCGGTGCGCGCCACGATCACGGTGGGCACGCCGGCGATGTCGGCGGCGAGGCGCGCGGCGACCAGCTTCTGCACCGCTTCGGCGGTCGAGACCAGGACCTTGCCACCCATGTGGCCGCACTTCTTGGCGCTGGCGAGCTGGTCCTCGAAGTGCACGCCGGCGGCGCCGGCGTCGATCATGTGCTTCATCAGCTCGTAGGCGTTGAGCACGCCGCCGAAGCCGGCCTCGGCGTCGGCCACGATCGGCACCAGCCAGTCGATCTCGTCCTTGCCTTCGGCGTGGTGGATCTCGTCGGCGCGCAGCAGGGTGTTGTTGATGCGGCGCACGACGTTGGGCACCGAGTCGACCGGGTACAGCGACTGGTCGGGATACATCGAGCCCGCGGTGTTGGCGTCGGCCGCGACCTGCCAGCCGGAAAGATAGATCGCCTTCAAGCCCGCCTTGACCTGCTGCATGGCCTGGTTGCCGGTCAGCGCGCCCAGCGCGTTGACGAAGGATTCCTCGTGCAGCGAACGCCACAGGCGCTCGGCGCCACGGCGCGCGAGCGAATGCTCGACATGCACGGTGCCGCGCAGGCGCACCACGTCCTCGGCCGAGTAGGTGCGCTTGACGCCCTGCCAGCGGGAGTTGTTGGCCCAGTCCAGGGCGAGCTGTTCGGCGGTGGGCAGTGTGGTCTTCATGGTGTCGTCCCCTGCGGTGTTGCGGTGGTTGGAATGTTCAGGCGTTCGAATCGTGCTCTTGTAGGAGCGCATCTCATGCGCGACCGCGGCCTGGCGGCATTCGACGGCCTGCGGGGAGGGCGTCGCGGCATGGGAGGCTGCGGTCGCGCATGAGATGCGCTCCTACAGGGGGCGTCGTGGAATGGGGGCTCATGCGAGGTGTTCGTAGGCGGGCAAGGTGAGGAACTCGGCGAGCTGCTTGGCGTGGGTGAGTTCGGCCAGCATCCAGGCGGCCTGGCCGATGCGCTCGTGGCCGGGCAGGCCATGCTTGGGCAGGCGCTCGGCGACGCTGGCGACGGCCTTGTCGAACAGGACGAAGTCCAGCGGCGTGCCGTCGTCGAGCTGCTGGCCACCCACGTGCAGCCACTGCCACAACTGTGCGCGGCTGATCTCGGCGGTGGCGGCGTCCTCCATCAGGTGATGGATCGGGACGCAGCCCAGGCCATCGAGCCAGGCGGCGAGGTAGCGCACGCAGACGTCGATGTTGTTGAGGAAGCCGGCGCGAGTGATGGTGCCGGTGGCCGGCGCGATCAGCTCGTCGCGCGTGACCTTGACGTCATCGCGCAGGCGCGAGGCCTGGTTGGGCGTCGGCATGTGCTCGTCGAAGATCTGCCGTGCGACCGCGACCAGCGCCGGATGCGCGACCCAGGTGCCGTCGTGCCCGGCCTTGACCTCGCGCAGCTTGTCGGCGCGCACGCGCTCCATCGCCTTGGCGTTGGCGACCTCGTCGCCGGAGATCGGGATCTGCGCCGCCATGCCGCCCATCGCGTGCGCGCCGCGGCGGTGGCAGGTCTGGATCAGGAGTTCCGAATAGGCCTTGAGGAAGGGCGCGGCCATCGTCACCTGGCCACGCTCGGGCAGCACGCGGTCGCGGTGGGCGCGGAAGGTCTTGAGGTACGAGAAGATGTAGTCCCAGCGCCCGCAATTGAGGCCGGCGATGCGGCCCTTGAGCGCGTGCAGGATCTCGTGCATCTCGAACACCGCCGGAAGGGTCTCGATCAGCACCGTGACCTTCATGGTCCCGATCGGCAGGCCCAGCCGCACTTCGGCGAAGGCCATGACCTCGTCCCACAATGCGGCTTCCTGGTGCGACTGCAGCTTGGGCAGGTACCAGAACGGGCCGCGGCCCTTCGCCGCCAGCGCCTTGGCGTTGTGGAAGGCGTACAGGCCGAAGTCGAACAGTGAGCCCGACATGGCCTGGCCGTCGACCTGCGCGTGCTTCTCCGGCAGGTGCCAGCCGCGCGGGCGCACCACCAGCGTGGCCGGGTTGGGCTTGAGCGCGTAGTGCTTGCCCTCGGGCGAGGTGAATTCGATGGTGCCGGCGACCGCGTCGCGCAGGTTGAGCTGGCCTTCGATGAGCGAGTCCCAGGTCGGGCTGGTCGAGTCCTCGAAGTCGGCCATGAAGACGCGCGCGCCGGAGTTGAGCGCGTTGATGATCATCTTGCGCTCGACCGGCCCGGTGATCTCCACGCGGCGGTCCTGCAGCTGGCCCGGGATCTCGGCCACGCGCCAGTCGGACTCGCGGATCGCGCGGGTCTCGGGCAGGAAGTCCGGCAGCTCGCCGGCGTCGAAGCGAGCCTGTCGCTCGACGCGCGCGGCCAGCAGCGCGAGGCGGGTGGCGTCGAAGCGCTGGTGCAGCTCGGCCAGGAAGGCGAGCGCGCCGGGCGCGAGGATCTCGGCGTAACCGGGCGCAAGCGCGCGGCGGATCTGGATCCGCTGCGTGGCGTCGAGGGGGATGCGATCTGCGACTGCGGCCATGGTCTTCCCCTGCAAGCTTGGTGAGTGCCCGTAGGAGCGCGCTCTGCGCGCGACCGCAGCCCTGCAAGGTGCCGAACGCGGGAAGGACCGCGTGCAGAACGGCAGGCCACGGCGCGAATAGACGCCGATCGCGCGCAGAGCGCGCTCCTACACGTGCCGCGGTCCCGGAATCTGCGCGGGTTCCTCACCCCTGCCGCGCCACGGGCCAACGATCTTGCTGGCCTTCATTTACGCCCCCGGGTGGCACTTTGACAAAGCAAATGTTTCAATATGGCGCATTGTCTTTGTCAATGCCTTGCTAAGCCGCTGATGACAGGCAGGAAACCCAACAAGCGTTTGAGCGTGGCCGGCCGCAAGCCGGCGTCCAAGGCCAAGGCCCGCGCGCGCCGCGATGCTGCACTGCAAGGCGTGGCGCCGCCGGCGCCGGTCGCGCCGCGCTTCTACTACAAGGGCAACCGCTACAAGCAGCTGCGCGCCTTCTGCTACGCGGCCCGCCTGGGCACGCTCTCGCGCGCGGCCGAGGCGCTGTTCCTGTCGCAACCTTCGGTGAGCCTGCAGCTGGGCGCGCTGGAGAAGGAGCTCGGCGCCGTCCTGATGCAGCGCAGCGGACGGCGCGTCCAGCTCACGCCCGAGGGCACCATGCTCTACGAGCTGGCGCGGCCGCTGGTGGAGGGATTCGAGAACCTCGACGCCGAGTTCCGCAGCCACCGGCAGGGCATCGGCGGCGGCGAGCTCAACATCGCCGCCGGCGCTTCCACCATCCAGTACCTGCTGCCGGCGCTGGTCCAGGCCTTCCGCGAGAAACACCCGACCGTGCGGCTGCAGCTGCACAACGTCACCGGCCAGGATGGGCTCGGGATGCTGCGCTCGGATACCGTGGACTTCGCGGTGGGCTCGATGATCGACGTGCCCAACGACTTGAGCTACGAGCCGGTCTACCACTTCGACCCGATGCTGATCACGCCGCTGGACCATCCGCTCGCGGCCCGGCGCGAGGTGCGTCTCGAGGACCTCTCGCCCTACGGGCTGATCCTGCCGCCGCGGCGGCTCACGACCTTCCGCCTGGTCGACGTGATCTTCCAGAAGGCCAAGGTGCCGTACCACGTCGCGATCGAGGTCGGCGGCTGGGACGTGATCAAGCAGTACGTGGCGATGGGGCTGGGCATCTCGATCGTCACCGGCATCTGCCTGGCGCCGGGCGACCGGCTTGCGGTGCACAACATGCGGCGCTATTTCCCGCAGCGTTCCTATGGCGTAGTGATCCGCAAGGGCAAGTACCTGAGCCCGCAGGCGCGCGCCTTCGTCGACCTGATCCGCCCCAACCTGTTCGCGCGACGCGACTGGTTCGAGGCCGGGCATTCGGAGCGGTGAGGATGGGGGACCGGGGCCAGTCCGGTAGTCCGCGGTCGCGCATGAGATGCGCTCCTACACGGGTTCGCGCGCTCGCGGGGGACCGGGGCGGACTGATGGTCCGCGGTCGCGCATGAGATGCGCTCCTACAGGGGATCGCGTGCAGTTGTAGGAGCGCATCTCATGCGCGACCGCGGACTCCCGGATTGCCTCAGGGTGGCGCCAATTCCGCGGGCTCCACGCGCCGCCGCAGCACCAGCGGCTGGGCGAACACCGCGCCGAGCACGATCGCGACGCCGAGGTAGAAGGCCGGCGTGAGCTCGCGCTGCTCGCCCAGCAGCGCGATCGCGAGCAGGATCGCGTAGACCGGTTCGAGGTTCAGCGCGAGTTGCACCGCGAAGGCCGGCAGGTGGCGCATCACCAGCAGCGACAAGGCGAAGGGCAGGATGGTGCAGGCCAGCGCCAGCGCCAGCAGCAGGCCGGCATCGCGCGCGTCCGGCGCCTGGAACACCGCGTCGGCGCCCATCCACCAGGGCAGCACCAGGGCCAGGAACAGGCAGCCGGCGCCGATCTCGACCCCGGTCACGGCGAGCGGATCGGCCTCGGTGGCGTGGCGCTTGTTGAGCACGGTGAAGAGCGCGGTCAGCGCCGCCGAGAGCACGCCGACGGCGAAGCCGACGCGCATCGCCGGCGAGATCCCGCCCACCACCAGCGCCACGCCCGGCACCACCGCGAGGCCCAGCAGCAGTTCGCGCGGCTCCAGGCGGCGATGGCCCAGCAGCGGCTCGATCAGGGCCACGAACACCGCGCCCAGCGCCATGCAGGTCGCGGCGACCGAGGCGTTGGCGAGCTTGATCGCGCCGTAGAAGGTCAGCCAGTGCAGCGCCACCACCACGCCGATGCCGGCCCA
>JAGOEZ010000187.1 GCA_017997455.1 Lysobacterales bacterium
CCAAGATGGGTTACAAGTCGCGCTTCCATCCGCTTGAGGTGCTGCGCGGGCAGCGCTGGGAGCGCATCGATGGTGCGATGCCGGGTCGTGGCGCGTGAACCGCCCGTGGCGCTTGCGCGCGTTCGCGCGGCGGACGCGGACGACGGACGGCGCTGATGCCCGTACCACGATGCCTGCACGCCACGCGATGGCCGCGTGGCTCGGGCACGCGCGTCGCCTGGCGCTCGTGGCCGCGCTCCTCGCCTTGCCGGCTTGCCATGCCGTGAACGGCGAACGCGAGCCCGAGGCGCCGGCGCTGCGCGTCGCCACCTACAACACCTCGCTCCACGACGACGCCGATGGCGGCCTGGTGCGGCGCCTGGCGGCCGGCGACGAACGCGCGCGCCAGGTTGCCGCCGTGATCCAGCGCGTGCGCCCCGACCTGGTGCTGCTCAACGAGTTCGACTGGGACGCAAGCGGCGAGGCCATCGCGCGCTTCACCCGCGACTACCTCGGCGTCGGCCAGCATGGGCAGGAGCCGATCGCCTTCCCGTACCACTACGCGGCCCCGGTCAACACCGGCGTGCCCAGCGGCCTGGACCTCGACGGCGACGGCCGCAGCGAGGGGCCCAACGATGCATGGGGCTACGGCTACCATCCCGGGCAGTACGGCATGCTGGTGCTGTCGCGCTACCCGATCGACACGCAGCGCGTGCGCAGCTTCCAGCATTTCCGCTGGGCACAGATGCCCGGCGCGCTGCGGCCGCTGCGCGAGGACGGCACGCCGTGGCATCCGGACGCGGTCTGGCGCGAGTTGCGGCTGTCCTCGAAGAGCCACTGGGACGTGCCCGTGCGCACGCCGCAGGGCGAACTGCACTTCCTGGTCTCGCATCCGACGCCGCCGGTGTTCGATGGCGCGGAAGACCGCAACGGCCGGCGCAACCACGACGAGATCCGGCTGTGGGCCGACTACGTCGATCCGGCGCGCGCCGACTACCTGGTCGACGATGCGGGCCAGCGCGGTGGCCTCGGCGCGGACGCGCTGTTCGTGATCGCCGGCGACCTCAACGCCGATCCGCGCGACGGCGCCGCCTACCCGGGCGCGATCGCGCAGCTGCTGGAGCATCCGCGCGTGCAGGCGCAACCGGTGCCACGCAGCGCCGGCGCGGCGCAGGCAGCGTCGAGCGGGGCCGCCAATGCCGCGCACCGCGGTGATCCGGCGCACGACACCGGCAAGTTCGGCGGCACCGCCGGCAACCTGCGCATCGACTACGTGCTGCCCTCGCGCGGCTTCGCCATCCGCGACGGCGCCGTGTACTGGCCGCTGGCGGAGGACGCCGCCGCAGCGTACGCGCACGCCAGCGACCACCACCTCGTCTACGTCGACCTGGTCCGCGGCGACTGACCCACCAACCGCCGCGCCACGCAGGAGCGGCTTTGGCCGCGACATGCGCTGCGATCTCCTGTGAGGCCTATCGCGCGCAGAGCGCGCTCCTACAATGCCGGCCCTGTAGGAGCGCGCTCTGCGCGCGATAGGCCTCACAGGAGATCGCAGCGCCGGTCGCGTCGGAAACCGCCGTTACATGGGGGTGGGCAAGTCGACCCGCACCGTTGCCGCTACCCGCCGCGCCTTCGCGCGCGCGTCCTCGATGTCAGCGCCGAGCGCTAGCGCCACGCCGACGCGGCGCTTGCCCTGGAGTTCGGGCTTGCCGAACAGGCGCAGCGCGGTGTCGGGCGCCGCCAGCGCCTCGGGCACGCCGTCATAGACCGGGTAGCGCCCGTGGCCCTCGGCCAGGATCGCGACCGACGCGGCCGGTCCGCGCTCGCGGATCAGCGGGATCGGCAGGCCCAGGATCGCGCGCACGTGGAGCGCGAACTCCGACAGGTCCTGCGAGACCAGGGTCACCAGCCCGGTGTCGTGCGGACGCGGCGAGACCTCGCTGAACAGGACCTCGTCGCCGTGCACGAAGAGCTCGACGCCGAACAGGCCCAGGCCACCGAGGTTGTCGGTCACCGCGCGCGCGATCGCCTGCGCGCGTTGCAGCGCGCGCGGCGACATCGGCTGCGGCTGCCAGCTCTCGCGATAGTCGCCGTCGACCTGCAGGTGGCCGATCGGGCTGCAGAACGAGGTGCCATCGCGGTGGCGCACGGTCAGCAGCGTGATCTCGTAGTCGAAGGGCACGAAACCCTCGACGATGGCGCGGCCGGCGCCGGCGCGGCCGCCGGTCTGCGCGTATTCCCACGCCGCGTCGACCTGTCCGGCACCACGCACGATGCTCTGGCCCTTGCCCGAGCTCGACATCAGCGGCTTGACCACGCACGGCAGCCCCAGCGCCGCCACCGCCTCGAGGTACTGCTCGCGCGTGTCGACGAAACGGTAGGGACTGGTGGGCAGGCCGAGCGTTTCCGCCGCAAGGCGGCGAATGCCCTCGCGGTCCATGGTCAGTCGCGCCGCGCGCGCGGTCGGGATCACGCGCAGGCCCTCGGCTTCGAGCGCGACCAGCGTCGGCGTGTGGATCGCCTCGATCTCGGGGACCACCAGCGTGGGCCGCTCGCGGGCGATCAGCTCGCGCAAGGCCGCGGGATCGAGCATGTCGAGCACGTGCGCGCGATGCGCGACCTGCATCGCGGGCGCGCCCGCATAGCGATCGGCCGCGATCACCTCGACGCCGAACCGTTGCGCCTCGATCGCCACTTCCTTGCCCAGCTCGCCCGAGCCCAGCAGGAGGAGGCGGATGGCGTGCGGGCCCAACGGGGTACCGAATGCAGTCATGGCAGGCTCCGGGCAAGGGCGTTGATTCTAGCGACAGGCACCGGGCGTGCTGGCAGAATCGCGGACTCCCGCGCGGAGTTCGCATGCACAGACGCCTGGCCCTGCTTGTCCTCGTCGTGGCCTTCCCCGCCGCGGCCGATTCCGAAGTGCAATGGATGAAGGTCCTGCTCGACGGCCAGAAGATCGGCCACGCGCGCTCCGAGCGCCGCGTCGAGGACGAAATCGTCACCACCACCGAGTACATGCGGCTCGACATCGAGCGCGCCGGCGTCGCCCTGCGCGTGCAATCCGAGGATCGCAGCGTCGAAACCACGGGCGGCACCCCGCGGGGCTTCGGCTCGCGCCTCGACCTGGGCGGCGCCGTGGTCGAGGTCGAGGGCCGCGTCGCCGACGATGGCCGCTGGGACGTCGTGCAGCGCAACGGCGGCACGGAGTCCCGCCAGCGCGTCGACTGGCCCGCGGGCGCGCTGCTGGCCGAGGGCGTGCGCCTGGAACTGGCGCGCAAGGGACTCGCCGCCGGCACGCGCTTCGGCTATCGGCTCTACCAGGCCGCCAGCCTCGACGCGGTCGAGGTCACGGTCGAGGTGATCGGTCCCGATCCCGCCGTCGGCGCGGGCCTGGTCCGCGTCGACCAGCGGGTCGCGCTGCCCGGCGCGCCGATCACCATGCGTTCCTGGGTGACGCCCGCGTTCGAGCTCGCGCGCAGCACCCTGCCGCTGCTCGGCATCGAACTGGAGATGGTCGCGTGCGACGAGGCCTGCGCGACCGCGCGCGACGTGCCCGCCGACGTGCTGGCGCAGACCCTGGTGCCGGCGCCGCGCCCGCTCGGCGCGCGCGAACGCGCCGAGGGCTTGCGCTACCGCCTCGCGCTGGCGGGCGCCGAACCCCCCGCACTGCCGCGCACCAGCGAACAGCAGGTCGAGGGCAGCGGCGCGCGCGTGTCGATCGCGGTCGATCCCACGCCTGAACAGCCGGACACGCGCGCGCCGCTCGACGCCGACCGCGGGCCCAACCGCTGGCTCGAAAGCGATGATGCGGCAATCCGAGCGATGGCGCGCACAGCGGCGGGCGACGCGGGCGACGATCAAACCCGGATGCAGCGCCTCGAGGCCGCGGTGCGCGCCCACATCACCGACAAGGGCCTGGCCGTCGGCTATGCCTCGGCCGCGCAGACCCTGGCCAGCCGCGCCGGCGACTGCACCGAGCACGCGGTGCTGCTGGCCGCGCTGGGCCGCGCGCTCGACATACCCACGCGGGTGGTCACGGGGCTGGCGTACGCGCCGGGCTTCGCCGGCCAGCGCGAGGTGTTCGTGCCGCACGCGTGGACCGAGGCCTGGGTCGGCGGGCGCTGGATGAGCTTCGACGCGGCACTGGCGGGATTCGACGCCGGCCACATCGCCTTTGGCAGCGGCGACGGTGACCCTTCGGGCTACTACGCCGGGGTCTCGCTGCTCGGCAACGTGCGCATCGAGTCGGTCGAGGCGCTCGACGGCGCGGACGCGCGCTGAGTCATGCGCGCCACGATCGCGCTATGCCTGGCCCTGTGCGCGGCCACCGCGCCAGCCGCGCGCGCCGAGGCGCCGCGCTTCGACCCGCCGCGCCTCGCGGCCCTGGTCACCGACGCGCGCGTGGCCGAGATCAGCGGCATCGCCGCCTCGCGTCGCGACGACGAGCTGCTCTGGGTGCACAACGACAGCCACGCCGGCTCGGTCCTGTTCGCGCTCGGCACCGATGGCCGCATCCGCGCCGAGGTCGCGGTCGAGGACGGCGCCAACACCGACTGGGAGGACCTGGCCGCCTTCACGCTCGATGGCGAGCCCATGCTGCTGATCGCCGACACCGGCGACAACGGCGGCTTGCGCGAGGAACTGGCATTGGTCGTGGTGCCGGAACCGGAACTGGTGGCCGGCGAGGCCGTCGCCAGCGTGCGGCCGCGCTGGGTCCTGCGTTTCCGCTGGCCCGACGGACCGCGCGACTGCGAAGCAGTGGCGGTCGACGTGCCGGCGCGCGAGGTGCTGCTGCTGTCGAAGAAGCGCGTGCCGGCGCAGTTGTTCCGCCTGCCGCTCGCGCCACCGGTCGATCCGGCGACCATCGCGGTCGCTGAACAGATCGCCTCGATCCCGGGCATCCCGCAGCCCACGGCCGCCGAGCTCGCGCGCGATCCCGGGTTCTGGCGCTATCGCGGCCAGGTGACCGCCATGGACGTGTCCCCGGACGCGTTGCACCTGGTGCTGCTCACCTATCGCGACGCCTACGTCTATTCGCGGCAACCGCGCGAGGCATGGCGCACGGCGCTCGCGCGCGCGCCACGGCCGCTGGGGCTCCCACGGCTGCCGCAGGCAGAAGCCATCGCCTTCGACCGCGCGGGCCGCACCATCTGGCTGACGTCCGAGCGCCTGCCGGCGCCGCTGATCCGCGTCGATCCGTTCCGCTAGGGGCACCCCGGTCCCGGCAGCGCGGCCGGTCCCGGTCGCGCGGGATACAGCGACCCGGGAACTTGCACCCCGACCG
>JAGOEZ010000037.1:0-5651 GCA_017997455.1 Lysobacterales bacterium
CCCTCGCAGCGGCCGAGGATCCACTCGAGCACCCGCAGGTTGTCGCCGAAGCCCGGCCACAGGAAGCGGCCGTCGGCGCCCTTGCGGAACCAGTTGACGTGGAAGACCCCGGGCAGTCGCGGGGCGCGGTCGGCCATCGCGAGCCAGTGGCCGAAGTAGTCGCCGAAGTTGTAGCCGCAGAAGGGCTTCATCGCCATGGGATCGCGGCGCAGCACGCCCACCGCGCCGGTCGCGGCGGCGGTGGTCTCCGAGGCCATCGCGGCGCCCATCAGCACGCCATGGGTCCAGTCGCGCGCTTCCATCACCAGCGGCACCAGGGTCTCGCGACGGCCGCCGAACACGAGCGCCGAAAGCGGCACGCCGATGGGGTTCTCCGCCTCGGCGGTCCAGCTCGGGCAGTTGCGCGCGGAGACCGTGAAGCGCGAATTGGGATGCGCCGCGGGGCCGTTGGCGGGGTCGTAGGGCCGGCCCTGCCAGTCGTATGCCGGCACGCGGTCGTCGAGGCCCTCCCACCACGGCTGGCCGTCGGCGGTCAGCGCGACGTTGGTGAAGATCGCATCGCGCTGGAGCATCGCCAGCGCATTGGCGTTGGTCTTCGCCCCGGTGCCGGGCGCGACGCCGAAGAACCCGGCCTCGGGATTGATCGCCCACAGCCGGCCATCGGCGCCGGGCTGCATCCAGCAGATGTCGTCGCCGATGGTCCAGACCTTCCAGCCGTCGCGGCGGTAGCCCTCCGGCGGGATCAGCATCGCCAGGTTGGTCTTGCCGCAGGCCGAAGGGAAGGCCGCGGCGATATAGCGCGTCTCGCCGCGCGGGTTCTCCACGCCCACGATGAGCATGTGCTCGGCCAGCCAGCCCTCGTCGCGCGCCTGCCAGGAGCCGATGCGCAGCGCGTGGCACTTCTTGCCCAGCAGCGCGTTGCCGCCATAGCCCGAGCCGTAGGACTTGATGCCCAGTTCCTCGGGGAAATGCATGATGAAGCGGCGTTCGGGATCGAGTTCGCCGATGGAATGCAGGCCGCGCACGAAGCGGCCGTCATGCTCGATGCGGCGCAATGCGGCGCTGCCCATCCGGGTCATGATGCGCATGCTCGCGACCACGTAGGGCGAATCGGTGACTTCGACCCCGCAACGCGCGATCGGCGAATCGATCGGGCCCATGCAGTAGGGCACCACGTACATCGTGCGCCCGCGCATGCAGCCCGCGAACAGGGCGTCGAGCTTCGCGTGCGCCTCCGCCGGCGCCATCCACGGGTTGTTGGGGCCGGCGTCCGCGCGCTCGCGCGTGCACACGTAGGTCAGGTGCTCGACCCGCGCCACGTCGGCGGGATCCGAGCGGTGCAGGTAGCAGTCGGGGTGGGTCTGGGGGTTGAGCGCGATCAGGTCGCCGCGCTCGAGCATCAGCGCGACCAGCGCGCGGTGCTCGGCGTCGGAACCATCGCACCATTGCACCCGGTCGGGCCGGGTCAGCGCGGCGACTTCATCGATCCATCGGTTCAGCGCCTCGAGCTGGCTGCGCATCGATCTGCTCCGGCCCCGGGGGGCCTCGTAAAGGGAAAGTTCGCCAAGCTAACGAGCGCTCCGGGCGGCGCGCAAGGAAACGAACGCTCGTTCAATGCTGCGGCGCGGGAATCAGGGTCGCGACCACGTGCTCGACATAGCCCTCGAACTCGGCCGATTCCATCCGCTGCAGGCGCAACTGGAGCATGAGCTGCAGGAAGCCGACGTAGGCCGAGTAGGCCAGGCGCGCGCGGTCCATGGCCTCGCGCCGCGCCAGGCCGAGGCTGCGGAAGGCGACGGCGAGGTACTGGATGCGCCGTTGCGAGACCCGCTGCATCACCGGCTGCACGGCCGGATGGTCGAGCGCCTTGAGCAAGGCGGAATAGATGACGTGCGAGCGCATTTCGCGGCTGGTGCGGCGGAACAGTTCCTCCAGCCGCTCGCGCGGATCGACGATGCGGTCGACCTGCGCCATCAGGTCTTCGGCGTCGGCGTGTTCCCAGCGCCGCAGGGTCGCATCGAGCAGGGCGTCGCGATTGGCGAAGTGCCAGTAGAAGCTGCCCTTGGTCACGCCCAGGCGTCGCGCCAGCGGTTCGACCGCGACCGCGAAGACGCCGTGCTCGGCAATCAGGTCGAGGGCCGCCCCCTCCCAGTCGGCCGCAGTCAGTCGCGACCGCTCGGCGCGATCGTTGGACGGGGTGTCGCCTTCGGTGCGTGGCGTCGGCACGGTCACTCCATACGGTGGCGTATTGACACCACAGTCCAGAGGCTAACATACTGCAGCGTATGGCAGCACCCGCCCGCCCCATGACGATGCCGGCCGCCGAGCCCGAAATGGCCGAGTTTCGCGCCCGGGACGGCTTGCGGCTGCGCGCCGATCATTGGCAGGGCGCAGGCGCCGCGGCGCCGCTGGTGTTCGCGCATGGCTTCGGCCAGACCCGGCATGCGTGGCGCGGCACGGCGTCGGCGCTCGCGGCGACGGGCCGGCGCTGCATTGCCGTCGACGCCCGCGGCCATGGCGCCAGCGACCGCGTGGCCGACGGCCGTTATGCCTTCGACCAGTTCATCGACGATGCGCGCGCGCTCACTGCCCAGGTCGGCACCGCGCCGGTCTGGGTCGGCGCGTCGATGGGCGGGCTGGTCGGCCTCATCGCCGAGGCCGAGTCCGAGCGCCCGCTGTATTCCGCGCTGGTGCTGGTCGACATCACGCCGCGCTGGGAGCGCGCCGGGGTCGAGCGCATCCTGGCCTTCATGCGCGCCCACCCCGGCGGATTCGAGACCCTGGCGCAGGCGCAGCAGGCCGTGGCCGACTACCTGCCGCATCGCGCGGCGCGCGAGCGCGCGCCGGAGCGCCTGGAGAAACTGCTGGTGCTGGGTGCCGACGGCCGCTGGCGCTGGCATTGGGACCCGCGACTGCTCGACACCGTGAGCGCCGATGCGGGTTCCATCGGCGGCCGCCTGCACGCGGCGGCGCGACGCGTGCGCATTCCGCTGTTGCTGGTCAGCGGCGGGCGCAGCGACGTGGTCTCCGACCACACGATCGACGAATTCCTCGCACTCGCCCCGCACGCGGAGCACCAGCGCATCGCCGACGCCACCCACATGGTGGCGGGCGACGCCAACGATCGCTTCGGTGCCGTGATCACCGATTTCCTCGCGCGACTGCCTGCCGGCGCCCGCGCTTCCGTTCCGGAGTCCTGAGATGAGCCACCTGGTCCCCTTGCTCGCGCTGTTGCTGGTCGGCCTGGTCTGCGCGTACCGGCGCACCACCCTGCTCGCCTGGACGCTCGCCTCGAGCGTCGCGCTGGCGCTCGCCGTGGCCCTGTCGGGCGCGCACTGGCTCGCCGACGCGATCACGATCGCGGTCTACGCGGCGATCGCGCTGCCGCTCAACCTCGCCGGCGTGCGCCGCCGCTTCCTGAGCGGCCCTGCCTTGCGCCTGTACGCGAAGATGACGCCGCAGCTGTCGGAAACCGAGCAGGTCGCGCTCGAGGCCGGCACGGTGGGCTGGGAAGGCGAGTTGTTCGGCGGCCGGCCCGAGTGGTCGAAGCTGCTGGCGGTGCCGGCGCCCAGGCTCAGCGCCGAGGAGCAGGCCTTCCTCGACGGGCCCTGCGAGGAAGTGTGCGCGATGGTCGACGACTGGGAGGTCAGCCACGAGCGCGCCGACCTCTCGCCCGAGACCTGGGAATACCTCAAGAAGCACCGCTTCTTCGGCATGATCATCCCCAGGCAGTACGGCGGGCTCGCATTTTCCGCCTACGCGCACCACCGCGTGCTGGTCAAGGCTTCGAGCGTGTCGGGCACGCTGGGCTCCACCATCGCGGTGCCCAACTCGCTGGGCCCGGCCGAACTGCTGCTGCACTACGGCACCGAGGAACAGAAGAACCACTACCTGCCGCGGCTGGCGCGCGGCGAGGAAATCCCCTGCTTCGCCCTGACCAATCCCAACGCGGGTTCCGACGCGACCTCGATCCCGGACTACGGCATCGTGTGCAAGGGCCTGCACGAGGGCCGCGAGGTGCTGGGCGTGCGCCTGACCTTCGACAAGCGCTACATCACCCTGGCGCCGGTCGCGACCGTGGTCGGGCTCGCCTTCCGCCTGCACGACCCGGATCACCTGCTGTCGCCGCAGTCCGACCGCGGCATTACCCTGGCGCTGCTGCCGCGCGCGACGCCCGGGCTCGAGATCGGCCGCCGCCACCTGCCGCTCAACATGCCGTTCCAGAACGGCCCGCTGCGCGGCAAGGACGTGTTCGTGCCGCTGAGCCACCTCATCGGCGGCGAGAAGTACATCGGCCACGGCTGGCGCATGCTGGTCGAGTGCCTGTCGGTGGGCCGCGCGATCTCGCTGCCTTCCAACGCCACCGGCGGCGTCAAGATGGCGGCCGCCACCGCCGGCGCCTATGCCCGCATCCGCAAGCAGTTCCAGATGCCGATCGGCCGCTTCGAGGGCATCGAGGAAGCGCTGGCGCGCGTGGGCGGCTACACCTACGCCATCGGCGCGCTCTCGCGCATGACCGCGCACGCGGTCGACCAGGGCGAGAAGCCGGCGGTGCCCTCGGCGATCGCCAAGTACCACGCCACCGAGCTGGGCCGCGAGGTCATCAAGGACGCGATGGACATCCACGCCGGCAAGGGCGTGATCCTGGGCCCGCGCAACTACCTGGGCCGGGCCTGGGAAGGCGCGCCGATCTCGATCACGGTCGAGGGCGCCAACATCCTGACCCGCAGCATGATCGTGTTCGGCCAGGGCGCGGTCCGCTGCCATCCCTACGTGCTCAAGGAAATGCAGGCCGCGGCATTGCCCGATGCACGGGAACGCCTGCAGGCCTTCGACACGCTCATCTGGAGCCACGTCGGCTTCGCGCTGTCGAACGCCGCGCGCGCCTTCCTGCTCGGGCTGGTGCACGCGCGCTTCGGTGCGGCGCCGGCCGGCGCCTACACCGCGAAGTTCTACCGCAAGCTGACCCGCTACAGCGCCACGCTGGCGCTGGTGGCCGACACCGCCATGCTCACGCTGGGCGGCAAGCTCAAGCAGAAGGAACGCCTCTCGGCGCGCCTGGGCGACGTGCTGTCGGCGCTCTACATGGGCTCGGCGATGCTCAAGCGCTACGAGGACCAGGGCCGCCCGGCGGCCGACGAGCCGCTGCTGGCCTGGGCCATGCACGACCAGATCCACCGGATCCAGGTGGCGCTGGACGGCGTGCTGCGCAACTTCCCGATCCGGCCGGTGGCGTGGCTGCTGCGCGTGCTGGTGTTCCCGCTGGGCCTGCGCGAGAAGGCGCCGGGCGATCGCCTCGGCCATCGCGTCGCCAGCGCGATGATGACGCCCTCGGATACCCGCGTGCGCCTGGCCGAGGGCATCTACTACGGCGAGGGTCCGCGCCATCCGGTCGGCCAGCTCGAGATCGCGTTGCCGAAGGTGATCGCGGCCGAGCCGGTCGAGCGCAAGCTGCTCAAGGCGATCAAGGCCGGCCTGCTGCTGTCGCCGGACCCGCAGGCGCTGCTCGACGAGGCGGTGCAGAAGCAGGTGCTGAGCCAGGCCGAACGCGAGCAGCTCGATGAAGCGCGCGCGCTCACGGCCGAGGTCATCGCCGTCGACGATTTCGACCCGGCCGAGCTCGAGGCGGCGCGCGTGGCGCCGCGGCGGAC
>JAGOEZ010000037.1:5751-19713 GCA_017997455.1 Lysobacterales bacterium
GGTCGCTGGCTGTGCACGCGACTGGTGTGCCGCCGCGCGCCCTACTTCGCCAGCATCTCGCCCGTGCTCGAGGTGCTGGAGCCGGGCCGCTGCGTGGCCGCCTTCGCGCACCGGCGCAAGGTCCAGAACCACATCGGCACGGTGCACGCGATCGCGCTGTGCAATGCGGCGGAACTCACCGCCGGCCTTGCCACCGACGTCTCGATCCCGCCCTCGATGCGCTGGATCCCCAAGGGCATGACGGTGCGGTACCTCAAGAAGGCGGTCGGCAGGATGACCGCCACCGCGACGCTGGACCCGCGCAATCTCGAAGGCCCGGCGCGCGACCTCGAGGTCGTCGTTGCGGTGCGCGATCCCTCCGGCGACGCCGTCCTGGATGCGCGCGTCACCATGTACCTGTCGGCGCGCAAGGCCGGCTGACCGATCCGCGCCGGCCGGCGCATCGCGACGCTCAGCGCCCGAAGGGCAACATCAGCCCGAGGGTGAAGATCGCATCGCCGAAGCCTTCCTGGCCGGGCTGGTCGGTGTCGTTGAAGTCGTAGCGGAAGCGCAGTTCGCTGCGCAGCAGGAGCTTGCGCGGCGGCAGCAGTTCCCACTCGCCACCGATGCCGAGGAACGCGATCGCATCGGTGCCGCTCTCGATCGGCTGCCCCTCCGGCGCCTCGAAGCGCTGCGCCCCCACGCCGGCGAGGAAATACGGATCCCACAGCGGCTGCCGGTTGCTGACCCGGTAGTTGAGCGACACGCCCTGGTGCTCGAGGCCGTAGTCGATGTCGAAATCGAGCTCGTCCGCGTAGAACTCCAGCTCGAGCGAATCGCGCGCGTTGAAGCTGTAGCCGACCTGCGCCGTCCACGCGGTGCCGTCGTTGTTCCAGTGCCGGTCGGTGGCGACGATGCCGCCGTTGGCGCCCACGTACCACGCGCCGGCGGGCGCCGGCCCCGGCGGCGCGCCCGGCGCCTGCGCATGCACCGCCAGTACCGGCAGGAACGCCAACCCGACCGCGGCGCAGCGCCGGCACCAGCGCGCGCGCGGCATCCTCACGGTTGGCGCTCCGCGTCCGGCCGGGCCACGGGTGGCGGCGCGCCTTGCATGCGCAGCAGCCAGATGCAGGCGCCGAGGTAGACCGCGGCCACCGGCAACCACGCAGCCGAGACCTGGCCCAGGGTCAACCCCAGCCCCACCACCGCGAAGTACGACCAACTGGTGACCATGTCGGCGCCACGGTAGACCACCGTATCGATGAAGTTCTTGGCCTTGTAGCGCATCTCGCGGTCGACCTGGGTGTAGAGGCTTTCGCGGGCCGGCTGGACGATCGAGAAGGCGAGGCCGCGCGTGGTGACCTGGACCGCGCTGAGCAGCAACGCCGAGTGCAGGAGCGCGAGGGCGCCTACGCCCGAAAATGCGAGCAGGCCTGCGATCATGAGCAGCGGCGCGGCGCCGTAGCGCGGCAGCAGGATGCGCGTGGCCAGGAGCTGGACCACGATCGCGACGCCATTCACCGCGAGGTCGATGCCGGCGAAGAACTCGGCCCGCGCCTCGGCCGACAGGCCCTGCGCGCCGAGCACCGCGGCCTGCTGGTTGTAGAACAGGGTGCCCACGCTCACGCCGAAGAACATGTGCAGCACCAGCGCGAACATGAACTTGTTGGAGAACACCAGTTTCGCGCCGCCGACGATGCTGCCGCCGATGAGCTGCTCGCCGTCGCCGCGGTGGCGCGCCAGGTCCTGGCGCCGCGCCCAGGGAATCAGGCCGAAGATGCAGCCCAGGCAAGCGGCATAGCCGACGATCGAGACCAGCATCAACTGCGGGATGCCGAGCTCGGCGACCAGCAGGCGCGTCACCAGCGGCCCGGCCAGCGCGCCAGCCGTGCCGCCGGCGGCGATCACGCCATAGAGCCGCTTGGCCTGTTCACTGGCGAAGATGTCGGAGAGGAAACTCCAGAACACCGACACCGTGAACAGGTTCATCACCGACAGGAAGATCGCAAACGCCGTACGCACCCAGTCCGACGGCAGCGGATCGCGGAAGGCCAGCGCGAAGACCCCCAGCATCACGATCACCGCGGTGAACACCAGCGGCAGGAACACCCGTCGCGGCAGCCGGCTCACCACCGCGCCGTACACCGGCGTCAGCAGCAGCATGCACACGAACACCGAAGTGAAGACCGTCGGGATCAGGCGCGTGCCGTCGGCCGCGATCATCGCGTCGCGCACCGAGCGCAGCACGTAGTAACCCGACAGCAGCGAGAAGAAGCAGGCGAAGGCCAGCGCCAGCGCTGGCCCCTCGCCCGGCCTCAGGCCCAGCGTCCGCGCCAGCACGCCCGGCGCCGGCGCGGCGGAAACCTGTTCCATGGAGGGACTTGCTCCGCGGGCGACGGTGGGACCGCGGCAAAGTAGCCGTTGGGGCCGCCTCGCGCCAGTCCCCGCTCAGGGCGGCCCCCGCCCCTGCCCCGGCGCAGTCGCGTGCAAGGCATCCACCAGCGCCTGCCACTCGGCCAGCTGCTCCTCGTAGGCATCGATCACGCAACGCGCGCAGCCACCGCCGCAGCAATCGCCGGGTTGCGGCGGCTCGGGACGCGGAGGCAACGCGGGCGGCGGCTCGTGGCGCACGGCGTGGCACTGTGCCAGGCGGGAAATGGCGGCATCATAGCGCCGCCCATCGCGCGAGCCGCCCCATGATCGCCACCCTGGCCGCCATCCACATCCATCCGGTCAAGTCGTGCGCGCCACTGGCGCTGCAAGCGGCCAGCGTCGAGGCGCGCGGGCTCGCGCACGATCGCCGCTACCTGGTCGTGGACGCGGACGGACGCTTCCTGACCGGCCGCCAGTTGCCACGACTCACCTTGTTGCGCGCGTTGCCCGTGGCCGGCGGCCTGGCGCTGCAGGCGCCCGGCATGCCCGCGCACGCGCTGGCGGCGCCGGACGGGAATCCCGAACGGATCACGGTCACGGTATGGGGCGATACCGTCGATGCCGCGGCCTGCGAGGCGGCGGTGGATGCCTGGTTGTCGCGCTTCCTCGGCCAGCCGGTGCGGCTCGCCCACATGGACCACCTGGCGCAACGCGCGGTCGATCCCGCCTACGGCCGCGCGGGCGACGAGGTCGGCTTCGCCGACGGCTACCCGCTGCTGCTGCTGTCGCAGGCGGCACACGATGCGCTCAACGCGCGCCTGGCGCGCCCCGTGCCGATCACGCGCTTCCGCCCCAACCTGGTGGTCGCCGGCTGCGCGCCGCACGCCGAGGACGGCTGGCGCCGGATCCGCATCGGCGCGACCGAGTTCGACCTGGTCAAGCCCTGCACCCGCTGCGTGTTCACCACCGTCGATGGCGAACGCGGCGCCTTCAGCGAGGACGGCGAGCCGCTGGCCACCCTCAAGGCCTACCGGCGCGGTCCGCGCGGCATCACCTTCGGGCAGAACCTGATCGCGCGCGGCGGCGGCGTGCTGCGCGTCGGCGATGCGGTCGAGGTGCTGGCCTGAGGCTGCGCGCGGCGCGACGCGGCGGCTCGCGCGGGCGCGATCAGCCACCGCGCGCGGCGAGCAAATGCTCTAAGGGCGGGGCATAGCCTCGAACCCATCCCCTCTTTCCCCCTTTCCCGTGTACGACTTCATCATCGTCGGTGCCGGCTCCGCCGGCTGCGTGCTCGCCCATCGCCTGTCCGCCGACCCGCAGCACCGCGTGCTGCTGCTGGAGGCCGGGCCGCGCGACTGGCATCCCTTCATCCACATGCCGGCCGGCATCTCCAAGCTGGTCAACCTCAAGGGCGTGAACTGGAACTACGAGACCGAGCCGGAGCCGCGGCTCGGCGGGCGCCGCCTGTGGTGGCCGCGCGGCCGCGTGCTGGGCGGGTCCAGTTCGATCAATGCCATGTGCTACATCCGCGGCCATCGGGCCGACTACGACGAGTGGGCGGCGATGGGCAACCCGGGCTGGGACTGGGACGCCGTGCTGCCGTACTTCAAGCGCGCCGAGAACCAGGAACGCGGCGCCGACGCCCTGCACGGCAGCGGCGGCATGCTCAACGTGCAGGACCTCAAGTACCGCAATCCGCTGAGCCGGGTGTTCCTGGATGCGGCGCGCGAGGCCGGGTTCGCCGGCAACGAGGACTTCAACGGCGCCGGCCAGGAGGGCTTCGGCTGGTACCAGGTGACGCAGAAGGGCGGCGCGCGCTGGAGCACCGCGGCGGGCTATCTGGCCAGCGCCCGCGACCGCCCGAACCTGACGGTGCTCACCGGCGCCCTGGCCACGCAGGTGCGCATCGAGGGCGGCCGCGCCGTCGGCGTGCGCTACCGGCACCGCGGGCGCAGCGTGGCGGCGGAGGCGGCGCGCGAGGTGATCCTCGCCGGTGGCGCGCTCAACTCGCCGCAACTGCTGATGCTGTCGGGCGTCGGCCCGGCCGCGCTGCTGGATGCCCACGGGATCGCGCGCAGGCAGGACCTGCCGGGCGTCGGCCGCAACCTGCACGACCATCTCGACGCCTGCACGATCCACCAGTGCACGCAACGCATCACCTACGACCGCGCCAGCGAAGTGATGACGGCGCTGCGCTACTTCCTGTTCCGCGACGGCCCCGGCACCTCCAACATCGCCGAGACCGGCGGCTTCGCGCGCACGCGCCTGGCGCCGGATGACCGGCCGGACGTGCAGTTCCACTTCGTGCCGGCGATGCTCGACGACCACGGGCGCAACCGCCTGCCCGGCGATGGCTACACGCTGCACGCCTGCGCCCTGCGCCCGCTCAGCCGAGGCCACCTCGAGCTGGCCTCGGCGGATCCGGCGCAGGCGGTGCGCATCCACGCCAACTACCTCGGCGATCCCGAGGGCCGCGACCTGCAGACCCTGCTCGAGGCGGTGCGCCTGGCGCGGCGCATCCTCGGCACGGCCGCGTTCGCGCCCTATCGGGGTTCCGAGCTGTATCCAGGCGCCACGGTCCAGGACGACGCCGCGCTGGCCGAGTTCGTGCGGCGCAAGGCCGAGACCATCTACCACCCGGTCGGGACCTGCCGCATGGGCAACGACGCCCAGGCGGTGGTCGATACCCAGCTGCGCGTGCACGGCATCGGCGCGCTGCGCGTGGTGGACGCCTCGGTCATGCCGCGCCTGGTCGGCGGCAACACCAACGCCCCGGTGGTGATGATCGCCGAAAAGGCCAGCGACCTGATCCTCGCGGCCTGAAATCGACCGCGGGTGCCCCTCTGGGAGCGGCTTGAGCTGCGACCAGGCCTATCGCGCGCAGAGCGCGCTCCTAGAGAGCCGGCCTTGTAGGAGCGCGCTCTGCGCGCGATGGGCGCGAGGCGTCATGGGTGCGTGCGACGCCGCGCGGTCGCAGCTGAAGCCACACATGCAGGGACGAGCCCGTCAGGCCCCGGCCAGCATCGGCGGCAGCGGGCAATGCAGGGCCGCGCACACGGTGCGCAGCAGTTCGGATTCGGCCACGGTGATGCGCTCGTCGTGGCTCATGCAGCGCACCATGCCTTCGATCACAAGTTGCTTGCCGGCCGGGTCGAGCCGGTCGAGTTCCGGCAACGCGAGGTCGAGCGCCGCGGCCCAGTCGGCCGGCGGCGCGAACGCGGGTGCCGCCGTGTCGAGCACCGCGCCCAGGCCGGCGACATAGGCGCGCTGCGCCGCGGTCGCGTCGACCTGGCCGTGGCGCGCGAGCACCGCGAACAGGTCGGCCAGCTGGGCCTGGCAATCGCGCAACCGCCGCCGCCCCATCGGCCGCGCCTTGGCCGGATCGAGCGCCTCCATCACCTGGTGCGAGACCAGGCGCGCGAGGCAGTACTCGGACAGGTGCAGCGCGCCGTCGGCGCGGACCACGGCATCGAGCGCCGCGATGAAGCGCTCGAGCCAGGGCCGCGGCAGGCGCCGCAGCGCCGGGAAGGCCATCGCCGCCAGCGGCAAACGGTGCATCGGGTTGACGGCCTGGATCGCCGGCATCAGGGCCTCGATGCGCTCGCGGCGTTCCTCGCCGAGATTGGCGATGGCCTCAAGCTGGCGTGCGCGCACGCCCGGGTCGGCGTCGACCACCATCGCCAGCACCAGCTCGGGCGCGCGGTCCTGCATGTAGGCCAGCACGCGCAGCGCCTCGGGCACCGCGTCGGCGATCCGGTGCGCTGCGACGTAGTCGTCCGCCGCGGGGTTGGCCACCTGCGCGGCGACGCCGCGCGGCGACACGTGCATCGAGGCCGCGCCGCCCGGCAGGCCCCGAGCCGCCTTCGCCGCGGCGGCGGGCGTGCCCGCCAGTCCAGCCACTGCCTCGGCCAGCGGCGCCGCGGCGCCCGCGGCCGCGCCGGCGGGGCGCGCCCCGGCATCGCGCGCGCCCTGCCGTCCCGGCCGCTGGCGGCTCGCGCGCTTCGCGGCCTCGGCCAGGTCCTTGCCGTCGTAGCCCGGGTCGATGCGGCGGATGCGCTCGAGCAGCGGCGGATGCGTCGCGGTCAGCGCCGCATAGCCGACCCCGTCGCAGAACAGCATGTGACTGACTTCCTCGGCTTCGCTGGTCGCCAGCTTCGCGCCCTCGGCGTGGGCGCCGATCTTCTTCAGCGCGCCGGCCAGGCCATCGGGCATGCGGGTGAACTGCACCGCCGAGGCATCGGCCAGGTACTCGCGCTGGCGCGACACGCCGGCCTTGATCAGGCGTCCGCAGAACAGGCCGACGAAGCCGATCACCATGATCCCCAGTGCCACGAACACGATCGCGTTGCCTTCCTTGCTGCCGCCGCGCGTGCGGAGCAGGAATTCGCGCGCCACGATCCCGATCACGAGCAGCCCGAACAGCACGCCCATCAGGCGGATGTTCAGGCGCATGTCGCCATTGAGGATGTGGCTGAACTCGTGCGCGATCACGCCCTGGAGCTCGTCGCGGTCGAGCTGCTCCAGCGCGCCGCGGGTCACCGCGACCGCAGCGTCGGCCGGCACGTAGCCGGCGGCAAAGGCGTTGATGCCGGTCTCCTGCTCCAGCACGTAGATCTCAGGCACCGGCACGCCCGAGGCGATCGCGATCTCCTCGACCACGTTGCGCAGGCGCCGGTAGGCCGGATTGGTGTTGTCCGAGGAAACCAGGGTGCCGCCGAGGTCGCGCGCCACCACGCCGCCGCCGCCGCGCAGGCGCCCGATCTTGTACAGGCTGGCGATGCCCATCACGACCACGATCATGATGCTGGTCAGGACCAGGGCGACCGGATGGCGGGCGTAGATCCCGCCGGCCGCCTCGGGGTCGCGCACGTCGGCCAGCTCGAGCGCGAACACCACCAGGGTGTTGATCGCGAATACCACCGCCACCACGGCGAGGGCGAAGCCGATCACCAGCTTGCGGGTGCGTCCGCGCGCATGCGCCTGGTGGCTGAAGAAATCCATCGCGTGGCCCCTGGCCGGTGGTCGGGAACCCAGGCCCCGATCGCCCTTCGTAACGCGGGTCCGGGACCGGCCCGGACCCGCCGTGCGGGCCTCAGCTGAACTTGACCTGCGGCACTTCGCGCTTGGCCGGGTCCTCGATCTCGAGCAGCGCGGCAGGCTGGAAGCCGAACGAGCCGGCGACCAGGTTGCCCGGGAACATCTCGCGCTTGTTGTTGTAGCCCATGACCGAGTCGTTGTAGGCCTGGCGCGAGAACGCGACCTTGTTCTCGGTCGAGGTCAGCTCCTCGGACAGCTGCATCATGTTCTGGTTGGCCTTGAGGTCCGGATAGGCCTCGGACAGCGCGAACAAGCGGCCCAGGGTCTGGGTCAGGGCGTTCTCGGCGCCGCCGAGCTGCTGCATCGCGGCCGCGTCGCCGGGATTGGCGGCGGCGGACTTCTGCGCGCTCACCGCCTGGTTGCGGGCCGAGATCACGGCCTCGAGGGTTTCGCGCTCGTGCTTGATGTAGCCCTTGGCGGTCTCGACCAGGTTGGGGATCAGGTCGTGGCGGCGGGTGAGCTGCACGTCGATCTGGGCGAATGCGTTCTTGAAGCCGTTGCGGGCCGCGACCAGGCCGTTGTAGATGCCGACCACCCACAACCCCAGCACCACCACGACGGCAATCAGGATCAGGAAACTCATCGCATTCCTCCGGCAGCCCGAGGGTTTACAATACCGCCCATGAATCGCGCGCGAGCATAACATGCGGTCCCGTTCCACCTGGCGCGCCATGGCCGCGCTCTGCACCCTGCTGCTGGCGCCCGTCGCCAGCGCCGATGTCGCTGCCACGGCGCTGGCGCCCGCGGTCGCCGGTGCGGTGCCACCGCGGGTCGCGCCGGTCGCCGGCGACCGGCCGCAGCGCTTCGAGGCCATCCTCGCCGAGCACCAGCAACTGGCCGACCAGGTCATCGCGACCGGGCAGGTCGTGGGCATGGCGGTCGCGATCGTCAAGGACGGCAAGGTCGCGAGCGCGAAGGCGCGCGGCGTGCTCGATGCGTCCACGCTCGAGCCGGCGGGAAACGCCAGCGCGTTCCGCATCGCCTCGCTGTCCAAGGCCTTCGCCTCGGCGCTCGCGGCGCGGCTGGTGGAGGAACGCTACCTCGAGTGGGACGAGCCGGTGCAGCAACTGGTGCCCTCGTTCGAATTGTCCGACGCGCACCAGGCCTCGCGCCTGACCATCCGCGAGCTGCTGAGCCAGCGCACCGGGCTGCCGTACAACGCGCTGGACAAGACCCTCGAGGCCAGCGACGAGTCCTACCCGCTGCTGGTGTGGCGCCTGCGCTCGCAGCCGATGATCTGCCCGGTGGGCGCCTGCTATGCCTACCAGAACGTCGCCTACAGCGTGATCGGCGACATCACCTTCGCCAGCACCGGCGACTTCTACGCCCACAAGGTGGTGCGGCAGATCTTCCTGCCGCTGGGCATGCAGCGCGCCAGCTTCGGCCTCGACGGCCTCAAGGCCGGCGGCGACTGGGCGCGCCCGCACAAGCGCGGGCCGCGCGGCTGGATCGTGCTGGAACCCAAGGACAACTACTACCGCCTGCCGCCTGCGGCCGGCATCAACGCCAGCATCGACGACATCGCGCAGTGGATGCTGGCGCAACTGGGCCATCGACCCGACGTGCTGTCGCCGGAGTTGCTCCAGACCGTGCATGCGCCGCAGGTGGCCACGCCGTACGAGGCCAAGACCTCGCCCTGGCGGCGCGAACGGGTGCGCGAGGCGCACTACGCGATGGGCTGGCGCGTATTCGACTATGCCGGCCACCGGGTCGTGTTCCATGCCGGCGCGGTGCAAGGCTACCGCGCGATGCTGGCCCTGCTGCCGGACCACGATGTCGGCATCGCGGTGCTGTGGAACTGCGAGGCCGCGGTCCCTTCCGGGCTGCTGCCCACCTTCCTCGACCGCTACCTCGGCCTGCCGCCGCGGGACTGGCTGGAATTGTCGGCCTATCGTCGACCGACCCTGGCCGCGACGCGGGCCGGCGCGCGCCACTGATCGGGACCCGCGCCGCTTCACGCGCCCTTCGCGCACGCTTCGCGCGCGATGCACGCGGCATGCGGCGGTTGGCGACCAGCCTTGCGGGGCGCGACGCCATCGGCCAAGCTTGTGGCGGGGGAGGTGCCAATAGCGGATAAACCATGATCCTCGCCGAGGAACTCGTCCTGCTTTCGCTGGACTCCGATCGCGGCCGCATCGCGAACGGGATCGACAAACGGGCGCTGCTGCGCGGAGCCGCCGGCGCCATCCTCGCGGAGATGGTCCTGCGCAAGCGCGTCCATGCCGCCCCCGGCGGCATCGCGCTGTCGGATTCCCTGCCCGATTTCCACCCGCTGCTGAGCGAGGCGACGCGCCTGCTGGCGCGAGAGCGCGGCGCGATCGCCGAATCGCTGGCGATCCGCCGCGTGGCCAGCGGCATCTCCGGGCTGCTGCGCCGCCTGCTGCACAGCCTGGTCGCGCGCGACATCCTGCACGACGAGCGCCAGGCCTTCTTCGTGCACCGCTATCCGGTGCGATCGATGCAGGCGTTGCGCGAGGTCTTCGCCCGCGTCCACGCCGTGGTGGCGGGACAGGGTGGCCATCCGGAACTGGCCCTGGCGGCCTGCGCGGAGGCGAGCGGCGTGCTCGCGGTCCGCTTCACCTCCGAAGAGCGTTTCCGCGTGCGGCGCCAGATCGAGACCCGGCGCGAACAGGCCGTCGCCGGCGGCGACACCGAGGCGCGCCTGATCCTGTCGCTGGCCGCGGCGATCGCGCCCGACCGCGATCGTTGAGTCGCGCCGGCCGCGGGCCGGCGGCGATGCTAGAGCTGGAATTCGATCCGCCGCCGTCCGCGACTCTGGACCGGCTGGCCGTTCTGCAGCGCGGGGTCGAAGGTCCACTGCTGCATCGCGCGCACGGCTTCCCGGTCGAACACCCGCGGCGGGTTGGCGCGGGCGACGCTTACCTCGCTGACCCGGCCGTCGGCGCCGATGACGAAATCGAGTTCGACCCAACCGGTCTGGCGCTTGCGCATGGCCTGCGTCGGGTACTCCGGCGGCACCTGCCGGACCACGCGCGCGTCGCGCGTTTCGCCGCTCGGCGCCGGGGTCGGCGCGGGCGCGGCAACGACCGGCGCCGGCTCGGGCTGCGCCGGTGCCGCGACGGGTTGCGCCGGGGCCGGCGCCGGGGCGGGCGCAGGTGCCGGCGTGGCCGGCGCGCTCGCGGCGGCCGCTTCGGCGGCAGCCTGCGCGGCGGCGGCGGCGGCCTGCTGCTGCGCGACTTCCTGGGCGGAGGTCTCGCGCTGCTGTTGCTGGCGCAGGCCGTCGATCTTGGCCCTGATGGTGGTGACGGTATAGGAGCCCGGGCTCGCGCGGTCGAGCAGGCCGACGATGCGGTCCGCCTCGTCGATGCGCCGCTGCGAGATCTCGCGCTCGGCGATGCTGGCGGCCAGCGGGAAGATGTCGACCAGGGCCTGGGTCGCCGAGGGATTGTTGGGTTCCTGCGCGAGCACGGCCAGGTAGAACTCGATCGCGTTGTTGCCGGCTGGCGCCACCAGGCGCTCCTCGTTGACCGACAGCGAGGCGTTCTTGAGCAGCTCGTCGACACTCATCTGTTCGACCACCGGCGCGGCGGGCGCGGCGGGCGTGGCCGGGGCCTGGGCGACGGTTCCGGCCGGGGCCGCTGGCGTCACCGGCGCGGGCTCGTCCTTGCCGCCGCAGGCAGCCAGCGCGACGGTCGCGAAGAGGACGGCCAGCGGCCATCGCCGGCCGGGACCGCACGGGTGCAGCTTCGACTGTTGCATCGTCATCCCCCTGGAATTCCTTGCGGCGGCCCCATCCCGGGACGTGCCGGCGATCGCCCGCAGCGCGACGCGCGCGCTGCTGCAGGCCGATTAAACCACCGACCGCGAGCGAAGCGAAGGCCCCGCGGGAGCAGTCGGCGGGTGCCGTGGACGAAGGGTATCGGGGCCTCGATGCGCGGCGGCGGGCGAACGGCGGCGGCGGCTTCGGGCGGGACTGGGGTGCTGCAGGGTGGAGCGGTTTGCCGGAAGAGACCATCGCGCGCCGGGCAATCGCGCGATGGTTTCAGACCCTACAAACGATGTAGCGACATCTTGAAGCTACTGCTTACTTCTTCTTCTTCGCAGCCTTCTTCGCGGACTTCTTCGCCGCAGGCTTCTTCGCAGCCTTCTTGGCGGTCTTCTTCGCGGCCTTCTTGGCAGGCTTCTTGGCAGCGGCTTTCACCGTGCCGGTCTTCTTGGATGCTGCTTTCATGTCGTGCTCCTATCAGTGGTTGTTGTTGCTTTCGGTACTGCAGTGACGCCCGGTAAAAACCAAAACTACACCGCGCGGCCTTTTCGACCCGGACGCGCGGGGCTGTTGCGGAAAGCTTGGGAAGCTGCGGCGGCGGACGCGGAAGCCGCGCCGACGATGACGATCTGCGAGTGGATGGCGGAAGACGAAGCCGCGGACTGGTGGCCGCTTCGATTGTCGTCGTACGCGTTTTTGATCACACCCATGCCTGACGCAGGACTGTCACGTTGCGCGAAAGCTAAACCCGACGCGCTTGACTGTCAACAGTTTTTTTGCTCGCAGTCGATCCCGATCGCGCGACTCGGATCGCCGGCGCGGTGGCGCGCATCGTCGCGATCGCGCACGCGCGCGCCGTGTCGCGCGCTCGATGCGTGGTGCGCGCGGCGCGATGCAGTCGCTCGAGGGTGGCGCGCGGCGCGTCACGCAAGTTCACCTGCGGACGTGCACTGGCGACGCGCGCGGACTCGGCCACGGCGGCGCGGCAGCGCGAGAATCGACTGGAAACACGGCACCTGAAACGCATCCGGCCGCTTTCGCGGCCGGACGACGACAGCACGCGCGGGCGCGCTTCAGTGCGACTCGGACTCGATCAGCTCGGCGTATTCGTCGGGCGTGAGCAGCTCGTCCAGCTCGGCCGGAGCGCTCGGCTTGACCACGAAGATCCAGCCTTCGCCGAAGGCGTCCTCGTTGATCGTCTCGGGCTTGTCGGCCAGCGCCTCGTTGACCTTGAGCACCTTGCCCGAGACCGGCGTGTAGACGTCCGAGGCGGCCTTGACCGACTCGACCACGGCGCAGGCGTTGCCGAGCTCGACCGCATCGCCGACCGCCGGCAGCTCGACGTAGACCAGGTCGCCGAGCTGGCCCTGCGCGTGGTCGGAGATGCCGACGGTGACGCTGCCGTCGTCCTCGACGCGCGCCCACTCGTGGGACTTGAGGAACTTGAGGTCGCCGGGAATCTCGTTGATGGCCATGTCGATGCCGTGGCGGTTGCTGGAAGGGTTGGTGCGATTGTAGCCAATCCGCGGCGCGGGGCGCGCCGGCGGCAGCGGGAATCAGATGCAGGGCTGTCCGTCGCGCACGAACGGGAACTTGACCACGCGCACCGGCACCTCGCGGCCGCGGATGTCGACGTGGACCGCGCCGGGCTTGCCGGCAGGCAGCCGCGCCAGCGCGATCGCCTTGCCCAGCGTGGGCGAGAAGCTGCCGGAAAGGATTTCGCCCTCGCCGCGATCGCTGCGCACGCGCTGGCCATGGCGCAGCACGCCCTTTTCGTCCATCACCAGGCCCACCATCTGGCGCGGCACGCCGCGCGCCTTCTGCGCCTCCAGCGCCTGGCGCCCGATGAAGTCGCGATCGGGCGGATCCAGCGCCACCGTCCAGGCCAGGCCGGCCTCGTACGGCGTGGTGCTCTCGTCCATATCCTGGCCGTAGAGGTTCATGCCCGCTTCCAGGCGCAGGGTGTCGCGGGCGCCCAGGCCGCAGGGCTTCACGCCTGCCTCGAGCAGGCCGTTCCAGAACGCCACGGCCTGGTGCACCGGCACCATGACCTCGTAGCCGTCCTCGCCGGTGTAGCCGGTGCGGGCCACGAACAGTGCGCCGGCCTCGCAGCCGCTGAACTTCTCCAGGGCCTCGACCTGGGCGCGATCAGCGGCGTGCAGGAGGCCGTGCACGCGAGCGCGCGCATTCGGACCCTGCACCGCGATCATGGCCATGTCGCGCCGCTCGGCCACGCTCACGCCGAAGGCGCGCGCCTCGCCCTCGATCCAGGCCAGGTCCTTGTCGCGGGTGGCGGCATTGACCACCAGGCGGAAGAAGTTCTCCTCGCGGAAGTACACGATGAGGTCGTCGACCACGCCGCCGGCGCGGTCGAGCATGCAGGTGTAGAGCGCCTTGCCCGGGTTGCGCAGCTTGTCGACGTTGTTGGCCATCAGCCGGCGCAGCAGCGCGCGGGCGTGGTCGCCGCGCAGGTCGACCACGGTCATGTGCGAGACGTCGAACATGCCGGTGTCGCGGCGCACCTGGTGGTGCTCCTCGATCTGCGAGCCGTAGTTGATCGGCATGTCCCAGCCGCCGAAGTCCACCATGCGCGCGCCGAGCGCGCGGTGGGCCTCGTTGAGGACGGTCTGTCGTGTCATCGGGATCTGCCTGGCGGTCGAAGTGCGCCGCGCATTATCGCCGCGCCGGCCCCCGCGCGCCACGCGCCGCCACGACGCCCGCCCGCCACCGGCCCGCACTGACCACCACGCCCGTCCGGATCCCGCTGCGCCCGCCACATGCGCCGC
>JAGOEZ010000188.1 GCA_017997455.1 Lysobacterales bacterium
CTGTGGATCGAGGACGATGGTCCGGGCATCGATGCGGCGCTGGCGGGCGACGCGCTGGTCCGCGGTGCGCGCCTGGATGAAGCCGGGCCCGGCACCGGGCTGGGACTCGCGATCGCGGGCGAGCTCGCGCAGGCCACGGGCGGCAGGATCGCGCTCGAGCGTTCCGAGCTCGGCGGTCTCAAGGTGTGCCTGGACTGGAAGCGCAACGGCTGACGGTCGGCACGCCGTGCGTCAGTCCTCCCGCAGGGCCTCGGTCGGCGACACCCGCGCGGTGCGCCGCGCCGGCCACCACGCTGCCAGCAGTGCCAGCGCAGCCAGCCCGATCGGCACCAGGCCGAAGGACCACAGGTCGAAGGTGCGCAACTGGTCGGTGAAGCTCGCCGCCAAGCGCGACACCGCGAAGGCCAGCGGCCAGCCGATCGCGAGGCCCAGCGCGACCTGCCGCGCCGCGCCGCGCAGCATCTCGCGCGTGACCCGCCCGACCTGCGCGCCCAGCGCCAGGCGCACGCCGATCTCGCGCCGCCTCTGCACCAGCAGGTAACTGACCAGGCCGTAGAGCCCGATGCAGCTGATGCCCAGCGCGATCCAGCCCAGGGCGGCGGCCACGCGCGAGGCGATCAGGAACGGCAGGCGCTGCACCTTGACCGCACCCAGCATCGGCATCAACTGGCAGTTCTGGGCCGGTTCCGCGCGCACGCAGGCCCGGGTGATGGCGTCGAGCGTGGCCGCGGAGCTGTCGCGCGTGCGCAGGACCAGGCTGCGGATCGCCGGCGATCCGACCGCGGCCGGCAGGTACACCGCGCTGGCATCGAGTCCCTTGACGAACCAGGCGCTGACCACGTCCTCGACCACGCCCACCACTTCGACCCGGCCGGCGCGCAGCGAGCCCAGGTCCTCCTGCGGCGGCAGGTCGAACACGCGGCCGACCGGATCCTGGCCGGGCCACAGGCGCTCCGCCGTGCGCCGGCTGACCACGACCACGGCGGCGCCGGCTTCGTCGGCGGCGCGCAGGCCGCGCCCGCGCAGGCGCTCGAGCCCGAACACCTCGAAGTAGGCTGCATCGACCGCGCGCACGAACAGCGGCTCGGTGCGTCCATCGACGACGGCCGCGGCGCGATGAGGCGAACCCATCAGCGGCGTGCGCGAGGCCAGCGCCACGCGCTCCACCTGCGGCAGCGCCTCGAGCGCATCGACCAGTGTAGGAGTCGGCCGCTCCACGTGCACCGCCACCGTGCGCACCGGATCGAAGCCCAGTTCGGTGCGTTCCACGATGCGCGCATTGCCGGCGATGAGGCTGGCCAGCACCAGCAGCACCACGCTGACCGCGAGCTGCGCCACCATCAGTCCGGCGCGCAGCCGCGAGTCGCCGCCACGCTGCAGGGCGCGCATGTCGGGCTGGGCCGCGCCGCCGCCGCGCCACGGCGCGGTCGCCAGCAGGGCGGGCAGTCCGCCGAAGGCGAGCGCCGCGAACAGCGCCAGCGACACGCCGTAGGCGATCACGTTGGCGTCGATCGCGACCTCGACCAGGTCGTAGCCGAACTCGCCCATCAACCCGAACAGCGCGCCCTGCATCGGCAGCACCAGCAATCGCGCCAGCGCCAGGCCCAGCGCCGCCGCGACCAGGGCCAGCAACACGCACTCGACCATGAGCTGCACCAGCAGCCGGCTGCGCGGCGCGCCCACCGACACCCGCACCGCGAGCTCGCGTTGGCGCGCCGCGAAGCGCGCCAGCACCAGGTTGGCGAGGTTCGCGGCCGCGACCAGCAGCACCAGCGCGAACGCGAGCGCGATCGGCAGGCATGCGCGCAGGATGTCGCGCAGGTCGGAGGCGCGCAGGTAACCGCTGCGATGCTCGACCCGCGCGCCGGCCACGCGCTGCTCCGGCTCGCGTTGCGGGTTGAAGGCGCGCGCCCGTGCATCGAGCGCCGCCGCCGCCTGCGCCGCGGTGACGCCATCGGCCAGGAATCCACCCAGCTCCAGTCGCAGCGAGTCGTCGACTTCGTCCGGCCGCAGGCGCCGGTAGTCGTGGTCACGCAGCCAGAAGAGCGCGTTGAGCGGCGTGGTGCCGGTGAATTCCGGCGGCGCGATGCCGATCACCGTGTAGGGCCGCGCGGCGATCTCGATCACGCGGCCCAGCGCCGCCGGATCGGCATCGAGCAGGCGTCGCCAGCCCAGGTCGCTCAGCACCACCGTGGCGGACCCGGAATCATCGGGCGCAGTTGAATACAGCCGCCCGCGTGCCGGCGCGATCCCCAGGAGCTCGAAGTAGTTGGCCGAAACCGCTTCGCCGCTGGCCGAGCGCGTGCCCTCGGCGGTCACCGGCAGGCGGATCTCGCGCATCGAGTACACGCCGGCGAAGCCGGCCGGTGGCTCGGCCACCAGCGCATCGGCCTCGGCCAGCGACCACAGCGCGAGCGTGGACTGTTCGGCGTCCGCCGCCTCGAGCGACACCCAGCGCTGCGGCGCGGCGATCGGCGGCGTGCGCAGGGCGAAGGCGTTGAACAGCGCGAACAGCAGGGCATTGGCCGCGATGGCGCTGCCCAGCACCAGCAGGGCCGTCGCGGCGTATCCCGGGTTGCGGACCAGGCCGCGCAACGCATAGCGCAGGTCGCGCACGAGGTTGTCGATGAAGGTCAGGCCGCGCGCGCGCCGGCACTCGTCGCGCTGCAGCTCGTTCAGGCCGAGCTCGATCCGCGCCAGCCGCCGCGCCGCCGCCGGCTCGAAGCCCTGCGCCACCAGGTCGTCGCTGCGCGCGTGCAGGTGGAAGGCGAACTCCGCATCCATGTCGCGCTCGAAATCGCGGCGCCGCGCCAGCGCGCGCCACCACAGGCGCAGGCGCGCCTTCACGCCAGCACCTCGGCCCGCGTCGCGCCCAGTACCGCGTCCATGGCCTGCACCAGCGCATGCCAGTCGTCCAGGTCCCTGGCCAGTCGCGCCCGCCCGCTGCGCGTCAGGGTGTAGTACTTGGCCTTGCGGTTGTTGTCCGAAAGGCCCCACTCGGCCTCGATCAGGCCCTGGCTCTCGAGCCGGAACAGGGCCGGGTACAGCGCGCCCTGCTCGACCGCGAGCGCGCCGCGCGAGGCGCGCTGGATGCGCAGCAGCAGGCCGTAGCCATGCTCGGCGCCGAGCGATGCGGCCTTGAGCACCAGGAGGTCGAGCGTGCCGGGCAGGAGCGTGGCGGTCGGCATGGGTCACCTAAACGGATTAGGTGAGTAGCTTAGTGCGCTCTCCTAAGCTGTCAAGGAAGGAAGTCATGGCCGGCGCAAGGCCGGACCCGGCCTAGCCGGGTGCGACTGGCCGCGGATTGCGTTCGGCGAAGTCGAGCTGGTGCCAGTAGGGATAGGTCGGCTTCGAGCGGCTGGCGGCATCGAGCGTCGCGACCTGCGCGGGCGTGAGGCTCCAGCCCAGCGCGCCGAGGTTGTCCTTCAACTGCGCTTCGTTGCGCGCGCCGATCACGATGTTGGCGACGCTGGGGCGCTGCAGCAGCCAGTTGAGCGCGACCTGCGGGACGTTGCGGCCGGTCTCCTTCGCGATCGCGTCGAGCGCATCGACCACCGTGTAGAGATGCTCGTCGTCGACTTGCGGCCCGACCGCGCCGCCGCCCTGCTGGATGCGGCCCTCGGTGGGCGCCCGGCCGCGACGGATCTTGCCGGTGAGGCGGCCCCAGCCCAGCGGGCTCCAGACCATCGTGCCCAGGCCTTGGTCGAGCGCGAGCGGCATCAGCTCCCACTCGTAGTCGCGCCCGATCAGCGAGTAGTAGCCCTGGTAGGCGACGTAGCGGCCCAATCCGTACCGCTCCGAAGCCGCGATCGACTTCATCACGTGCCAGCCGGAGAAGTTGGAGCAGCCGATGTAGCGGATCTTGCCGCTGCGGGTCAGGTCATCGAGCGCGCCGAGGGTTTCCTCGACCGGCGTGAGCGCATCGAAGCCGTGCATGAAGTAGAGGTCGATGTGCTCGGTGCCCAGGCGCTTCAGGCTGGCCTCGCAGGCGCGCACCAGGTGGAAGCGCGAAGAGCCCTTGTCGTTGGGACCCGGACCCATCGCGAACGAGGCCTTGGTCGAGATCAGCACCTCGTCGCGGCGACCCTTGAGCGCCTGGCCCAGGATGGTTTCCGACGCGCCCGCCGAGTAGATGTCGGCCGTGTCGAAGAAATTGAGCCCGGCCTCGAGGCACAGGTCGACCAGGCGCGTGGCCTCCTGGACGTCGCTGTTGCCCCAGGTGCTGAACAGCTTGCCGGCCCCGCCGAAGGTGCCGGTGCCGAAGCTCAGCACCGGGACCTTGAGGCCGGAGCGACCCAGCAGTCTGTGTTCCATTCGCCTTCCTCGTCGATCGCGGTTGCCGCCATGGTGGGGACGCGATCGCGGCAGCGCAATACCGGCGCGCGATGCGCCAGATGCCAACCATCCCCCGATGGGTTCAATCGTGCCGCAGCGCCGCCATCGGATCGATCCGCCCCACGCGCCGCACCGGGAGCCAGCTGGCCAGCAGCGCGACCACCGCGAGCACCCCGCAAGCGGCGGCCAGGACCGTTGGATCGTGGCCCTCGAGACCGTACAGCACCGTGCTGGCCGCACGTCCCACGCCCAGCGCCGCCAGCAGGCCCAGCGTGCCGCCGACGAGCGTCATGCGCCCGACCTGGCCCAGCACCATGCGCCGCAGGCGCCTTGGCGCGGCGCCGAGTGCCAGGCGCAATCCGATCTCGCGCGTGCGCTGCGCCAGCATGTAGTTGAGCACGCCGTACAAACCCAATGCCGCGAGCGCCGTGGCCAGTGCGGCGAAGGCCAGGGCCAGCTTGCCGACGAAGCGGTCGGCGCTGAGCAGCACATCGATCTGCTGCGGCATGGTGCGAAGCTCCTCCAGCGGCAGCGAGGCATCGTGCCGCGCGACGGCGGCTTTGGCGGCGCCGAGGATCGCTTCCGGCGCGGCCGCCGTGCGCAGGTAGAACCGCATGCTGCCCAGTGCCCGGTCCTGCCGCCGCGGCAGGAAGAACTGCGGCGGCGTCTCGCCGCGCAGGTCGCTGTACTTGCTGTCGCCGACGAGGCCGACGATCTCGATGTCGAGTTCGGCCTGGTCGCCGAAGGCGATGCGCTTGCCGACCGGGTTCGTACCCAGGCCATAGCGTTCGACGAAGCGGCGGTTGACGATCGCCACTTTGGGCGTGCCGGGCGCATCGCTGCGCTGGAAATC
>JAGOEZ010000038.1 GCA_017997455.1 Lysobacterales bacterium
CGTCGGAACGAGCGCCCGTACGAGAGCAGGAACAGGGCTTCGAGCAGCGTGGTCTTGCCGGCCCCGTTGGGTCCCAGCAGCAGGTTCAGGCCGGGCCCAAAAACGACTTCGGCGCTATCGAAGCGCCGAAGGTCGGTGACGCGGAGGGTGTGGACCCACACCGGGGCGGCGCCCCGCGCCGGTCAGAGCCGCAGCGGCATGATGACGTGCCGCGAGCGCTCGTTGTCGGCGTCCCGGATCAGGCAGCTCGAGTTGCCGTCGCGCAGGCACAGCATGACCTCGGTGCCGCGCAGGGCGCTCAAGGCATCCAGCAGGTAGTTGACGTTGAAACCCACCGCGAGGCCGTCGACATGGGTGGCGACCTCGAGCTCCTCCACCGCCTCTTCCTGCTCGGGGTTGTGCGCGACGATGTGCAGGCGCCCCGGCGCCAGTTCCATCTTGACCCCGCGGTACTTCTCGTTGGAGAGGATCGAGGCGCGCTGCAGCGCCGCGCGCAGGTCCTCGCGGGCCACGGTCAGGATCTTGTCCGCGCCGATCGGGATCACGGCCTCGTAGTCGGGGAAGCGGCCATCGATGAGCTTGGTGGTGAAGACGAAATCGCTGCGGCGCACGCGCAGGTGGTTGCGCCCGAATTCGATCTCGACCGTGCCATCGCCGGCATCGAGCAGGCGCTGCAGCTCCAGGACGCCCTTGCGCGGGATGATGATCTGGCGGCGCGCCTTGGCGTTGAGCTCGATCCCGGTCTCGCACAGGGCCAGGCGATGGCCATCGGTGGCGACGCAGCGCAGGGCCTGTTCGCGCAGGTCCAGCAGGGTGCCGTTGAGGTAGTAACGCACGTCCTGGTGCGCCATCGCGAAGGCGGTGCGGTCGATCAGTTCCTTGAGCGTGGCCTCGGGCAGGGTGACGCGCTCGAGCAGGTCGATGTTGTCGACCTGCGGGAACTCGGCCGCGGGCAGGGTCGACAGCGTGTAGCGGCTGCGCCCGGCGCTCATGGTCACGCGCTCGCCGTTCTGCTTGAAGTCGATCTTGATCCCGTCGGGCAGGGCGCGGCAGATGTCGAAGAGCTTGCGCGCCGGGATCGTGATTTCACCCGGGTCGAGCTGGTCCGCGGCCATGCGCGCGACCATCTCCACCTCGAGGTCGGTGCCGGTGAACGACACGCCTTCGGCGCTCACCGAGACTAGCAGGTTGGCCAGCACCGGCAGCGTCTGGCGCCGCTCGACCACCCCTACGACCTGGCTCAAGGGCTTGAGCAGGACTTCGCGCTGGACGCTGAAACGCATGCGGTGCGACCCCTATCATCAGGTACTTGTTATAGAAGATGTTGATAGTGATGAGCGCTGGGGAAAACTGCAATGGGCGGGCTCCCAAGCGGTGCGGGCCGTGGCTTTGAGGGCACACAACATGCTGTGGATGGCCCCGTCTGGGGGCTGTGCATGGGTTGTGGATAACTCAACCACCATGAGTTATCCACAGACTGTCCTCAGCCCGTCAACAGGCGCAGCAGTTTCTCCCAGTCTTCGCGGATCCGGCCGTCGCTGCCGCGCAGGTCGACGATGACCCGGCAGGCATGCAGCACCGTGGTGTGGTCGCGGCCGCCGAAGAAGTCGCCGATCTCCGGCAGGCTGTGCTCGGTGAGTTCCTTCGCCATCGCCATCGCGACCTGGCGCGGTCGCGCCACCGAACGCGTGCGCCGCTTCGACAGCAGGTCGACCTGGCGCAACTGGTAGTAGTCCGAAACGACCTTGAGGATGTTGGGCAGGCTGATCGCGCGCTCCTGCACCAGCAGCAGGTCGCGCAGCGTTTCCTGGGCGAATTCCGGCGTGATGCCGCGCCCGGTGAAGGTCGCGCGCGCGGCCAGGGTGTTGAGCGCGCCTTCGAGGTCGCGCACGTTCGAGCGCATGCGCCGCGCGACCAGGAACGCGACCTCGTCGGGCAGGACCATGCCCTTGGCTTCGGCCTTCGAGAGCAGGATCGCGGCGCGGGTCTCGAAGTCCGGCGGCTCGATCGCCACCGACAGGCCCCAGCCCAGGCGCGAGGTCAGCCGCGGCTCGAGGTTCTCCACTTCCTTGGGATAGCGGTCGCAGGTCAGGATGATCTGCTGCTTGCCCTCGAACAACGCGTTGAAGGTGTGGAAGAACTCCTCCTGCGTGCGGTCCTTGCCGGCGAAGAACTGGATGTCGTCGAGCAGCAGCGCGTCGACCGAGCGGTAGCGGTGCTTGAACTCGTCGATCGCGCGGCTGCCCGCGGTCTTGTTCGACAGCGCCTTGACCATCGCGCTGAAGAACTGCTCGCTGCGCTGGTACAGCACCTTCACGCCGGGATTGTGCTGGCGCATCAGGTTGCCGGCCGCGTGCATGAGATGGGTCTTGCCCAGGCCGGTGCCGCCGTAAAGCAGCAGCGGGTTGTAGGTGCGTCCCGGGTTCATCGCGACCTGCAGCGCGGCGGCCTTTCCGAGTTCGTTGGACTTGCCCTCGACGAAGTGCTCGAAGGTGTAGTGCGGGTCGAGGTTGCTCTCGAACCACTCCGGCACCGCGGTGGCATGGCCCTCGCGCCGCGGCGTGCGCGGCGGCGGCGCGGCCAGCGAACCGACCTCCAGGCGCACGCCGGCGAGGCCCGGTTCGAGTTGTCGCGCGACGGCCTCGATCCCGGCCAGGAAGCGCTCCCGCACCGAATCGAGGACGAAGGAATTGGGCGCCAGCAGGCGCAACTGCCCGGACTGCTCGACCGCCTGCAGGGGCTTGAGCCAGGCGTGGATGTCTTCCACCCCGAGCTCGGATTCCAGGCGCTCGAGGCAGCGCTGCCACAACTTGCTCATGGGACTTCGCAGTGCAAGCGGGACTGCGCGCAGTGGGGACCGGGGAGTCTAACAGGGCCCCGCAGCCAACCACCGGACGCCGACCGCAGCCGGCCCGACACCGCCCGTTGCTTGACGCCATGCCCCCCACGCCCTATCCTCGCCGACCCATTTTCCCAACACCTCCAACGAGTTGCCGCCATGAAGCGCACATTCCAACCGGGCAAGCTCAAGAAGGCCCGTACCCACGGCTTCCGCGCGCGCATGCAGACCGCCGACGGTCGCAAGGTGCTGTCGGCACGCCGCGCCAAGGGTCGCAAGAAGCTGGTGCCGTAATTCGGGCGCGCGAAGCGCGCTCGAATTACGCATTGCGTGTCCCCACATCCCCCCGCGGTTCGCCGGCTGCGCCGGCATGGCCGCGGCCCCCTTGACTCAAGGGGGCTATTGTTCCGAAGGCATACGTGTTGACTGCCCGGAACGCTTTTCCACGCACGGCTCGATTGCTCGCGGCGGCTGATTTCGCCGCGGTCTTCGCTTCGCCCGTGCGCCAGCAATCGGCGTGGTTCCGCGTGCAGGCCCTGCGGCGTGCCGACGACAACGCGCGCATCGGCCTGGCCGTTTCGCGCAAGGTCTCGACCCGGGCGGTGGCGCGCAACCGCTTGCGGCGCCTCGCGCGCGAGTTGTTCCGCCTGCAGCGCGCCAGCCTCGCCGGTTGGGATCTGGTCGTGATGGCCAAGCCGGCGGCGGTTGCCGCCGAGGTCGCGGCGCTGCGCGCCGACCTCGCGCGCCTGTACGCGCGCATCGCCGCGTTGAACCCGACCGGCACCGCCGGCACAATGGCGCCCTCATCGCGACCCGCCCCGGTCGAGCCCGACTCCCAGCCCTGAGCGAACCCGTGCGCGCGATCCGCGCGCCGGTCGCGACGCCCGCCTGCCAAATGCCGAATCTTCGCGCCCTCCTGCTGGTCACCCTCGCCTTCACCGGGTTCCTGCTCTGGCAGGCCTGGCAGCAGGACTACGCCAATCGCGCGCCGGTCGCTGCCGCGGACACGCCCGGCGCAATCGAGGCCGGCGATCCCGCGTCCGCGATCGCGCCCGCAGCCGACGTGCCCAGCGCGCCGGCGACGCCGGCCGCCGATGGCGCGGCCGTTCCGGCAGCCGCGGGCGTCGAAGCGGCGGCGCGTGGCAGCGTGGTCACCGTGACCACCGACCTGCTGCGCGTGGTCATCGACACGCGCGGCGGCACCCTGGTCGATGCCGAACTGCTGGAGTTCGCGCGCGAGGTCAAGCAACCCGGCCGCGTGCGCCTGCTGAGCGATGCGCCGGAGCGCTTCTTCGTCGCCCAGTCGGGACTGGTCGCCAGCAGCGGCAGCGCGCCCGACCATCGCGCGAACTACCTCGCCGCCGCCGACCGCTACGAGCTCGCCGCGGGCAGCGACAGCCTCGAGGTCCCGCTGACCTGGACCGACGGTCGCGGGCTGGCCGTGACCAAGACCTATCGCTTCGCGCGCGGCAGCTACCTGGTCGAAGTGCGCGACACCGTCGCCAACAGCGGCGCCACGGCGTGGAGCGGCAGCGCCTATCGGCAGTTGCAGCGGGTCGCGCCGCCGGTGATCTCGGGCGGCGCCTCGTTCACCAATCCCGAGGCCTACAGCTTCGTCGGCGCGGCCTGGTACAGCCCCGAGGAGCGCTTCGAGAAGCTCGCCTTCGACGACTTCGCCGAGAACGCGCTCCAGCGCGAGATCACCGGCGGCTGGACCGCGATGCTGCAGCACTACTTCTTCGCCGCGTGGATCCCGCCGGCGGCGGAGCGCACCGCCTTCGCGACCCAGGTCGTGGCCGAAGGCGCCGGCGCGCCGCGCTTCCTGATCCGCCAGGTCTCGCCGGCGCAGGGCATCGCGCCCGGCGCCAGCGCCAACTTCGAGGCGCGGCTGTTCGTCGGCCCCAAGCTGCAGGAAAAGATGGCGGCCATCGCGCCGGGCCTCGAACGCACCATCGACTACGGCCTCGTCACCTTCATCGCCGAGCCGCTGTTCCACTACGTGCTGCACCCGCTGTACCGCCTGCTCGGCAACTGGGGCTGGGCGATCGTGTTCACCACGCTGCTGGTCAAGCTCCTGCTCTATCCGCTGTCCGAGGCGCAGTACCGCTCGATGGCCAAGATGCGCAAGTTGCAGCCGCGCCTGGCCGCGCTCAAGGAGCGCTACGGCGACGACAAGCAGAAGTACAACCAGGCGATGATGGAGCTGTACCAGAAGGAGAAGATCAACCCGATGGGCGGCTGCCTGCCCATCCTGGTCCAGATCCCGGTCTTCATCGCGCTGTACTGGGTGCTGCTCGAGAGCGTGGAGCTGCGCCAGGCGCCGTTCATCCTGTGGATCGACAACCTCTCGGCCAAGGATCCGTTCTTCGTCCTGCCGATCCTCAACGGCATCACCATGGTCGCGGCGCAACGGCTCTCGCCCATGACCGGCATGGACCCGACCCAGCAGAAGATCATGCAGGCGATGCCGGTGGTGTTCGCGGTGATGTTCGCGTTCTTCCCCGCGGGCCTGGTGCTGTACTGGACCGTCAACGGCCTGCTGGGCCTGCTGCAGCAGTGGTTCATCATGCGGCGCGTCGAGGGCGGGGCCAGCAAGGCCTGAGCCCGGCGCGCGCGTAGACTGCGCGCGTGCCCGCCGACCGCGACACCATCGCCGCCATCGCCAGCGCCGCCGGCTCGGGCGGCATCGGCGTGGTGCGCGTGTCCGGACCGCGCGCTGCCGCGATCGCGCGCGGACTGCTGGGACGCAAGCCGCGACCCCGCCACGCCGTCTTCGCCGCCCTGCGCGACCGCGCCGGCGTCGCCATCGATCGCGGCCTGGTGCTGTATTTCCGCGCGCCCGCCTCCTACACCGGCGAGGACGTGCTCGAACTGCACGGCCACGGCAGTCCCGTGGTGCTCGCCGCGCTGCTCGAGCGCTGCATCGAACTCGGCGCGCGGCACGCCCGTGCCGGCGAGTTCACCGAGCGCGCCTTCCTCAACGGCAAGCTCGACCTGGCCCAGGCCGAGGCGGTGGCCGACCTCATCGCCAGCGGCTCGATCGCGCAGGCGCGCGCCGCGCTGCGCTCGATGGAAGGCGTGTTCAGCGCCCGCGTCGTGGCGCTGGACGAGGCGACCACGCGGGTCCGGATCTGGGTCGAAGCCGCAATCGATTTCCCCGAGGAGGAGATCGACTTCCTCGCCGACGCCCGCCTGCGCGAGGAACTCGACGGCGTGCGCGCCGCGCTGGATGCGCTGCTGCGAGAGGCGCGCCAGGGCCAGCGCCTGCGCGATGGCCTGCACGTCGTGATCCTGGGCGCGCCCAACGCCGGCAAGTCGAGCCTGCTCAACGCGCTCGCCGGCGTCGATCGCGCGATCGTCACCGCGATCCCCGGCACCACCCGCGACGTGCTGCGCGAAGCGGTGCGCGTGGCCGGCGTCGAGCTCATCCTGGCCGACACCGCGGGCCTGCGCGAGACCCCCGATGAAATCGAAGCCGAAGGCGTGCGCCGTGCCCGCGCCGAGCTCGGGCGCGCCGACTTCGCCCTGCTGGTGATCGACGCCAGCCTCGCGCCGGACCAGCAATCCCGCGACCGCGACGCGCTCGCCAGCGAATGCCCCCCTGCGTTGGCGCGCGTATGGATCGAGACCAAGTGCGACCTCGCGCCAGTTCGCGGCGCAGCACCCCCTGCAGGAGCGGCTTCAGCCGCGACCAGCGCCGCACCGGTCGCGGCTGAAGCCGCTCCTACAGGGGCAGGTGCCGCCACGCTGCAAGTCTCCGCCCTCACCGGCGCCGGCCTCGACGCCCTGCGCCACGAACTCGCGCGCCGCGCCGGTGCCGGCAGCGAAGGCACCTTCAGCGCCCGCGCCCGCCACGTGGCCGCACTCGAACGTGCCACCACGCACCTCGCACGCGGCGCCGAGGCGCTGGATGCGCAGCGTGCCGGTGAGCTGCTGGCCGAGGAACTGCGCCTCGCTCACCAGGCCCTGGGCGAAATCACCGGGCAGACCACGGCGGATGACCTGCTGGGCAGGATCTTCGGCGAGTTCTGCATCGGAAAGTAGAGCCGCCGCCGATAGCACCCCGGATGGTCGTGCCGGCAAGGTGGATCGCCTCAAGCCGCGGACAGCTCTTTGCACAGGTCTCCTGGCGAGATCGCTTCCACGCCATCGGCGACCGGGAAGCGTTCGACGCCGCCATACACGACCCAGCGGCGTTCCGGCCGCACCGACTCGCAAGCCAGGTGGAAGCCGCGCTCGAGCTTCGGCGCGAGGCCACGCTTGATCTCGATTGCCCAAGGTTGGCGATGCCCTGGGAGCTTGAGCAGGAGGTCGATCTCGGCGCCAGCCGAGGTCCGGAAAAAGTGCGCATCGGTGCCTTCCGGCGCGGCCCCGATCAGCGACTCGATCACCAGGCTCTCCCAACTGGCGCCGGCGACCGGATGCGCCAGCAGCGCCTCGCGATCGCCGATCCCGAGCAGGGCATGCACCAGCCCGCTGTCGCGGACGTACACCTTGGGCGACTTGACCAGGCGCTTGCGGGTGTTGCCGTGCCACGGCATCAGGCGGCGCACGAGCAGCAAGTCGACCAGCAGGTCGAGGTAGGCCGCAACCGTCTTGCCATCCACGGCCAGGGCGCGCGCGAGCGCGGCAGCGTTGAGCAAACCGCCCTGCTGGTGCGCGAGCATCGTCCAGAACCGGCGCAGCGTCTCGGCCGGGATGCGCGGCCCGAGTTGCGGAATGTCGCGTTCGAGGTAGGTACGGATGAAGTCCATGCGCCAGCGCAGGCTCGCCGCATCCGATGCGGCCAGCAGGCTGTCCGGGAAGCCGCCGCGCAGCCATAGCGCCCCGAGACGATTGCGGCCTGCCTCTCCCGCATCGATCGGGGCGAGTTCCAGGTAGCGGATGCGGCCGGCCAGCGACTCGCTCGATTGCCGGAGCAGTTCGATCGAGGCCGAGCCCAGTACCAGGAAGCGCCCCTTGCCGCGGCCATGCCGCCGGCCGGCGTCGATGATTCCGCGCAGGCTGCGGAAGAGCTGCGGCGTGCGCTGGATCTCGTCGAGGATCACGAGCTTGTCCGCATGCTGCGCCAGGTAAAGCTCGGGTTCGGAGAGTTTCGCCCGATCGGCCTCGGATTCGAGGTCGAGGTAGACCACCGGCCGCATTGCCGCCATCTCGAGCGCCAACGTGGTCTTGCCCACCTGGCGCGGCCCGAGCAGCGCCACGGCCGGGACTTCATCCAGGGAGGAGGCGAGAGCCGGTTGGAGTCGACGGGGAATCATGCTAGCAATTATGGAGTGACATTCCGCAATTGCAAGGCACTCGGGCGACTTGGCTGAGCCATGCGCGGGCGGGCGGTGCGCTACGCCTCATCGCATCCACCGCGGCCGGCAGCACGCGTAGCCGGCGGGCGAGTACGGCGTGCACCAGGGGGGAAGGGTCTTCGGGTCATGAATGACATTCATTCACGACGCGGATTGGCAGGCCTGTGCCCAGGCCCCTGCATCGCCCCGCAGACTAGCGCGCGCGCGACTTGCGCGCGCGCGGCCGCGGCTCCGCCGAATTCGCCGGCTCCACCGCGCGCACCATGCCCAGCGTCGGCGCGTCGTCGCCGTGGAGCTTGAGCAGCGATTCCATCAGCTGCTCGTCGGCGCTCGAGCACACGCCCAGCAACACCGCCTCGTCGCAGCCTTCCGCGGCGACGTAGGCGTGGCCCATGTTGGAATCGATGTAGACCGACTCGCCTTCGCCCAGGACGATGGTGTCGTAGAACTCGGTGTGGACCTCGACCTTGCCGGCCAGCACGTGGATGTATTCCTCGCCGGGGTGGCGCACCAGTTCGCCGAACTCGTCGATGCTCTTGGCCCGCACCTTGGTCAGCACCGGGATCATGCGCTTGCGGCGCAGTTCGGGGCACAGGTAGTAGTAGTCGTAGTTGGGCGTGTTGACCCGGATCGCATCGCTGATGCGGCCGATGCTGCGGCGCGCGGTCACCGCGGCCTCGGCGGCGCCATCCTGTTCGGCGAACAGCTCCGACATGCGGATGTTGAGGCGCTGGCTCAGTTGCTGCAGCTTGTCGTAGGTCAGCGAGAGGCGGTCGTGCTCGACCTTGGACAGGGTGGAGAGCGGGATCCCGCAGCGCTCGCTCATTTCCTTGAGCGTCCAGCCATTGCGCGCCCGCAGTGAGCGCAGGAGGCTGCCAATGGTGCGGTGCTGCGATTTCATGCGATCAGGGCTCCTGCGGACGGGGGCGGTAGGCGCGCCGGGTCCGGCAGCGCTGCCCGCACGATCGATCATCGCCCGGGCCTTCCGGCACATGATCCCGCTTCAGCGGCTGCGTGACCATCCGGGTTGACAATTCTCCAATCAGGATCATTATTGCAGAATTGGCAACTTGTGCGCTGCGGGTCCACCGCAGCGATGCCAACCCCGTCGGCGCAGCAACGCCCTGCGGCAACTGATCAGGAGACACCGTCATGCGTTCGTATGCAGCCTTGGCAACCGTGTTGGGCGTATTGCTGCTCGCGCCGGCAACCGCTCAGGAAGCACCGCCTGCAGCCGCTGCGGCCGAGCCGGTCGCCGCGGAGCCTGCAGCCACGACGCCGGCAACGACGGCCGAAGTCGCTGCTGCCGCCACGCCGACCCCCGCCCTGGCCACGGCATCCACGTCCCCGGTGCTGGACCGCGCCGACCTCGATGCCTGGCTGGACGGCTTCCTGCCCTACGCGCTCGAGCGCGGCGACATTCCCGGCGCGGTCGTGGTCATCGTCAAGGATGGACAGGTCCTGTTGCAGCGCGGTTTCGGCTATGCCGACGTCAAGGAACGCAAGCCCGTCGATCCGGAAACCACCCTGTTCCGCCCGGGCTCGGTCTCAAAGCTCTTCACGTGGACCGCGGTCATGCAGCTGGTCGAGCAGGGCAAGCTCGACCTCGACGCCGACGTCAACCAGTACCTCGACTTCGAGATCCCGCCGCGCGATGGCGCGCCGGTCACCCTGCGCCACATCCTGACCCACACCTCGGGCCTGGAGGAGACCGCGCGCGCGCTGATCATCAGCGATCCGGCACAACTGCCGACGCTGGAGCAGTCGCTCAAGTACTGGATCCCGACCCGCATCTTCGCCCCCGGCACCACGCCGGCCTACTCGAACTACGCGACCGCGCTGGCCGGCTACATCGTCGAGCGCGTTTCCGGCCTGTCCTTCGACGACTACATCGACCAGAACCTGCTGCAGCCGCTGGGCATGCAGCATTCGACCTTCCGCCAGCCGCTGCCGGAAGCGCTGCAGCCGCTGATGTCCAAGGGCTACAAGTCGGGCAGCGACGAACCGCAGCCCTACGAACTGGTCGGGCCGGCGCCGGCGGGCAGCCTCGCGGCGAGCGGCGCCGACATGGGCCGCTTCATGATCGCGCACCTGGCCGACGGCGCCTTCGGCACCGCGCGCATCCTGCGCGAGGAGACCGCGCGGCAGATGCACGGCACGGCCTCGCAGCTGCTGCCGCCGCTCAACAGCATGATGCTGGGCTTCTACCAGACCGACATCAACGGCCATCGCGCGATCGCCCACGGCGGCGACACGCAGTGGTTCCACAGCGACCTCAACCTGTTCCTGGACCAGGGCATCGGCATCTTCATCTCGATGAACAGCGGCGGTCGCGACGGCGCTTCCGGCGTGATCCGCAACGAACTCTTCGAGCGCTTCGCCAACCGCTACCTGCCCGGGCCGATCGCCGAGGGCGAGGTCGACGAGGCGACCGCCAAGGCGCACGCACTCGAAGTCGCAGGCCGCTACGAGGTCAGCCGCCGCTCCGACACCGGCTTCGTCGCGCTGGCCGGCCTTGCGGGCCAGGCGCAGATCATCGCCAACGAGGACGGCACCCTGAGCCTGCCGATGGTGCTCGGCGTCAACGGCCAGCCGCGCAAGTGGCGCGAGATCGCGCCGTACCTGTGGCGCGACGTCGAGGGCAACGACCGCCTCGCGGTCAAGATCGAGGATGGCCGCGTCACGCGCTTCGCTCCCGAGCCTTACGCCGCCATCATGGTGTTCGAGCCGGTGCCCTGGTGGAAGTCCGCGGGCTGGTTGCTGCCGGCCTTCGGCATCGGCCTCGGCGCGCTGCTGCTGACCGTGCTGGCGTGGCCGGTGTCGGCGCTGGTGCGCCGCTACTACGGCACGCCGTACAAGCTGCAGGGACGCGACGCGCGCGCGCACCGGCTCATGCGCCTCGCCGCGCTGGCCGTGGTGGTGGTGAGCTTCGCCTACCTCGGCTTCCTCGGCACCATGCTCAGCAACCTGGAGCTGACCGCGCCGGCCAGCGACACCATCGTCCGTGCGCTGCGCCTGCTCGCCCTCGTCGTGCTGCCGATCGGTGCGCTGGTGGCGCTGTGGAACCTCGGCGTGGTGTGGGGCGGCCGCCGGCGCTGGACCGCCAAGCTGTGGGCGCTGCTGCTGGCCCTGGGCTGCCTGTCGATCCTGTGGGTCGGCGCCGTGTTCAGCATGATGGGCTACACCGCGAACTACTGAGCCATCCCCTGGTGCCGCGCCGCCGGACGGTGGCGCGGCCATTCCCTGGCCGAACCCGGAGAGCCGCTTGAACGCAGCGCGGCGCATCACGCTCGAAGCGCGCAACGAGTCGCTGCAGCTGGCGGCGCCGTTCCGCATCTCCGGCTACGTCTTCGAGCACGTGCCGGTGACGCTGGCCACGCTGCACGACGGTGTGCCGCGCAACGGCGTGCCGCGTGGTCGCGGCGAAGCCGCGGGCGTCTACTACCTCGGCGACCAGCCCGAGGGCATGCTCGCCACCATCGAGGCGCTGCGCGGCGAGATCGAGGCCGGCCTCGACCGCCAGGCCCTGCAATCCCTGCTGCCGGCCGGCGGCGCGCGCAACGCGCTCGACTGCGCGCTGTGGGAACTCGAGGCGCAACGCGCCGGGCAGCCGGTGTGGAAGCTCGCCGGCATCGACGCGCCGCGACCGCTGCTCACGACTTTCACCCTGGGCGCCGACACGCCCGAGGCGATGGCGCGTGGCGCGCAAGCGTTCCACGGCGCACGCGCGCTCAAGCTCAAGCTGACCGGCGAGCTCGCGCTCGACATCGAACGCGTGCGTGCGGTGCGCGCGGCGCGGCCCGAGGCCTGGATCGGCGTCGATGCCAACCAGGGCTACCGCTCGGCAGCGCTCGAGCGCCTGCTCGCGGCGCTGGTCGCCGCCCGCGTGGCGCTGCTCGAGCAACCCTGCCCCCGCGGCTGCGAGTCCGACCTCGACGGCATCGACCACGTCATCCCGATCGCCGCCGACGAAAGCGTGCAGGGCCTGGACGAGATCGAAGGTCTGCGCGGCCGCTACGACGTGGTCAACATCAAGCTCGACAAGTGCGGCGGCCTCACCGAGGGCCTGCTGATGGCCGCGGCCGCGCGGCGCATCGGCCTCAAGGTGATGGTCGGCAACATGGTCGGCACCAGCCTGGCGATGGCGCCGGGCTTCGTGCTGGGCCAGCACTGCGACGTCGTCGATCTCGACGGCGCGCAGTTCCTCAAGCGGGACTGCACGCCCGGCGTGCGCTACGTCGATGGCCACGTCGATTGCCCCGACGCGGTCTGGGGTGCGCCCGGCGCCGCCGCATGAACACCGTGGCGGCGCGCACGGCGGGCGGCGACTGGCTGGGCCAGCCGCGCGGCCTCAGCATCCTGTTCCTGACCCAGATGTGGGAGACCTTCTCCTTCTTCGGGATGCGCGCGCTGCTGGTCTACTACATGACCAAGCAGCTCCTGCTGGGCCAGCAGCAGGCCTCGCTGGTGTATGGCGTGTACACGGCGATGGTGTATTTCACCCCGATCGTCGGCGGCGTGGTTTCCGATCGCTGGCTGGGGCGGCGCCGCGCCGTGATCATCGGCGGCAGCGTGATGGCGCTGGGCCATTTCCTCATGGCCTTCGAGCCGGCCTTCTACTTCGCGCTGGCCGCGATCGCGCTGGGCAACGGACTGTTCCTGCCCAACCTGCCGAGCCAGATCGATGGGCTGTACGCCGCGCAGGATCCGCGCCGCGGCTCGGCCTACAACGTGTACTACGTCGGCATCAACGTCGGCGGGCTGCTCGCGCCGCTGGTCTGCGGCACGCTGGGTGAGCTCTATGGCTGGCACTGGGGCTTCGGCGCGGCCGGCATCGGCATGCTGGCGGGACTGGCGATCTACGTGATCGGCGGGCGCCATCTGCCGCCGGAGCCGGTCCGCGCGCGCGCGGCGCAGGCCGCGATCGCGCCTGCCGCCGCTGCGCCGGACCGCGGCGACCTGCGCCGCATCGTGTGGGTGCTGCTCGCGGTCGGTCTGTGCGTCGTGGTGTTCCGCGGCGCCTACGAGCAGACCGGCAACACCATCGCGCTGTGGGCCGACAGCGGCGTCGACCGCCAGGTGGGCGCCGGCTTCTCGATCCCGATGACCTGGTTCCAGGCCCTCAATCCGCTGCTGGTGATCGTGATGACGCCGCTGTTCGTGGCCCATTGGACGCGCCAGGCGGCGCGCGGCCGCGAGCCCGCGCCGGCGCGCAAGATGGCGCTCGGTGCGCTGGGCGTGGCCGTGGCCTACGCCATGCTCGCCGCGGTCAGCGGCGCGACCGGGCAGGCGCCGGCGAGCTGGATGTGGCTGGCCCTGTTTTTCCTCGTGCTCACCGCCGGCGAACTGTTCATCCTGCCGGTGGGGTTGGGCCTGTTCGCCCGGCTCGCGCCCGAACGCCATCGCGCGACCACCATCGCCGCGTGGTTCTTCGCCGCCTTCGGCGGCAACCTGCTGGCCGGTGCGCTGGGCACCTGGTGGAGCCGCATCGGCCACGCCACGTTTTTCGCCGCGATGGCGAGCCTGGCGACCCTGGCCGCGCTGCTGCTCTGGCTGCTCGACCGGCCGGTGCGGCGGCTCGAACCGGGCAACGCGGGCATGACCGGGCAGGGCGTGCCCGGCCTGGCCCTGCGGGTCGATTGACATTTGTCTGAAAGGGATGAGAATGTCCTGATCAGGACATGTGACTCCGATATGGCAAGCAATCGTCCAATATATGCCCGGCGCGAGTTCCTCCGCGCGGCAGGCCTCACGGCCCTCGCGGCCACCCTGCCCGGGCGGCTCCTGGCCGCAGCGCCGCCGCCGCCGCCGTTGCGCAGCTACTCGCGCCGCGCGCGCAGGCTGGTCGAGCGCGCGCTGGTCATCGACATGCTGGCGCCGCTCAAGCTCGACTTCCGGCCCGAGGCCTCCGCCGGACGCTTGAGCGACGAGGAAGCGGCGCTGTTCCGCGCCAGCGGCATCACCGGCCTGCACAACGCGATCGGCCTCGGCGGCCCGGCCGCCTACGAGGAAGTGCTCGCCTTCCTCGCCGCATGGCAGGGCTTCGTCGGCCGCAACGCGGAACTGTTCTGCCTCGCCGGCACCGTGGCCGACCTCGACCGGGCCAAGGCCCAGGGCAAGCTCGCGGTGATCATGGGCGTGCAGAACGCCGATCACTTCCGCACGGTGGAGGACGTCAAGGCCTTCCACCTGCTGGGCCAGCGCTGCGCGCAGCTGACCTACAACAGCCAGAACCTGCTCGGCAGCGGCGCCACCGACCGCGTCGACGGCGGGGTCAGCGACTACGGCGCCGCGGTGATCCAGGCCATGCACGAAGTCGGCATGCTGGTCGACGTCTCGCACTGCGGCGACCGCACCACGCTCGACGCGATCGAGATCGCCAAGGGCCCGATCGCGATCACGCACTCGAACTGCCGCGCGCTCAACGACCACCCGCGCCTGAAGACCGACGAGGCGATCCGCAAGCTCGCCGCCAAGGGCGGCGTGATGGGCATCACCGGCGTGCGCATGTTCGTGCGCAACGCCGAGCCCACCACGATCGAGCACCTGGTCGATCACATCGACCACGTCGCGAAGCTGGTCGGCATCGAGCACGTGGGCATCGGCTCGGACGCCGACCTCGACGGCTACGACGACATGCCGGCCGAGCAGCTCAAGCAGTTGCGCGCGGCATACAAGGCCAGCTACGCCTTCCGCGACAAGATCGACACCGATGGCTTCGACCATCCGCGCAAGACCTTCGATCTGGCCGAGGCGCTGATCCGCCGCGGCTACAGCGACGAACACATCGGCCTGGTGCTGGGCGGCAATTTCCGCCGCCTGCTGGCCACGGCCTGGACCGCAATGCCGGCAGCTGCTGCCGCGCCTACCCCGGGGAACTGAAGTCATGAACGCCATGCGCCACGCCGCTTCCACCCGCGCCACGCGGCGCCCGCTGCCGCTCGCGATCCTGCTTGCGCTGGCGGCTTGCGCCACCGCACCGGCCATCGCGCAGGACACCGCGGAGGCTGCCGCCGCCGCGGAACCCGTCGCGCAGGACGCCGCGGACGCCGCCGCCGCGGCCGAGCCAGCCGCGCAGGACTCCGCCGGGCCGGCCGCCGAACTCGAAGCGGTCATCGTCACCGCGAACAAGCGCGAACAGGACGTGCGCACGGTCGCGGCCTCGATCAGCGTGGTCGACGCGGAGCAACTGGAAAACCTGGCGGCGCGGCAACTCTCCGATTTCGCCGACTACCTGCCCGGCGTCCAGGTGGTCACCTCCGGAACGCCCGGCCAGACCATCTTCTCGATGCGGGGCATCGCGGCGCTTTCCTCGGGCGCCACCGTGGGCACCTACATCGACGAGGTGCCGGTGGGCTCGAGCGGCGTCTACCAGGCCGCGACCCTGTTCTCCCTCGACCTGCTGCCGTACGACATCGCGCGGGTCGAAGTCCTGCGCGGCCCGCAGGGCACCCTGTACGGCGCCGGCGCGATGGGCGGCCTGTTCAAGTACGTCACCCGCGAGCCCGACCTGACCGAGCGCGAGTTCCGCTTCGGCGGCGGCGTGTCCGACGTCGAGGGCGGCAGCGCCCTGGGCAACAACATCCGTTTCGGCGCCAACGTGCCCTTGTCGGAAGACCAGCTCGGCCTGCGCGTGAGCTACGCCCACAATTCGATCCCGGGCTACATCGACAACGTCGTCGACGGCGAGCGCAACATCAACACCGGCTCGCAGACCAGCGGCCGCGCCGAACTGTTGTGGCAGGGCGAGTCGATCAGCATCAGCGTGACCGCGATGGGCCAGGAGATCGACAGCGACAACAACGCGCTCATGGCCCTGGACACCGAGACCCAGGACCCCTACTTCGGCGACCTCGAAAACGAAGTCTTCGTCAACGAGCCTTTCTACAAGGACATCGACTTCTATTCGGGCACCCTCGACTGGGACCTGGGCTGGGCCAACTTCGTCTCCGCCACCGGCTACACCGATACGCAGACCCGCCGGCGCGTCGACACCACCGTGGCCTACGGCAACTTCGCCGACGTGGTGCTGCGCCTGCCCGAGGGCGGCAGCTCCTACTTCGACAACGGCCTCGACCTGCAGAAGTTCACCCAGGAATTCCGCCTGACCTCGCAGGGCGACGGTCCCTTCGAGTGGCTGGTGGGCGCCTTCTATACGCGCGAGACCGGCAACAACACCCAGTTCATCGCCTTGAACCAGCTCGACGGCACGCCGCTGCCCGCGCCCTTCGACGGCATCGCCGGCGTCCTGGCCGATCTCGAGTTGCCCAGCCGCTACGAGGAAACCGCGGTGTTCGCCAACGGCGCCTACCGCTTCACCGACTGGTTCAAGCTCGAAGCCGGCGTGCGCTACGCGGAAAACGACCAGGAGTTCAGCCAGAACGTCACCGACGGCCTGCTCCTGCCGATCGCCGAGTCGCCTGGCGAGTCCAGCGACGATGTCTTCACCTGGAGCGTGGCGCCGCAATTCCAGGTCGCCGAGGACGTGATGGTCTACGCCAGGGCGGCCACCGGCTACCAGCCGGGCGGCCCCAATGTCGTGGTCACCGGCCTGCCGCCGGTGGTGGATTCCTCGACCCTGACCAGCTACGAGCTGGGACTCAAGTCCACGTTCGTCGACAACCGCCTGCTCTTCGATGTCACCGCGTTCCGCATCGACTGGGAGGACATCCAGGTCGTCAGCCAGGTCAACGGCGTCGGCGGCCTGGTCAACGGCGGCGAGGCGACCAGCAACGGCGTCGAGCTCTCGACCGCGTTCCGGGCCACCGACAACCTGCAGTTCGGCCTCAACGCGACCTATACCGACGTCGAGCTGGACGAGGATTTCCCCACCATCTTCATCGATGCCTCGCCGGCCGTGGTCGAGCTCAATACCGGGCTCGCCGGCGACGCGCTGCCGTACATCCCGCAGTTCGCCTGGTCGGCCACCACCGACTACTACTTCCCGGTGGGCGGCATGAGCGGGCACGTCGGCGCCGGGGTGCGCTGGGTCGACGACCGGGTCGCGGGCACCAGCCAACGGCAGGTGGTCTACCTGCCGACCGATCCGCCGACGATCCTGGCCGACACCATCACGCCGCCGCTGGAACTCGACAGCTACTACGCGGTGGACCTGTACGCCGATCTCTCCAGCGGCAACTGGACCGTCCGGGCCTACGCGCGCAACGTGACCGACGAGCGCGCCTATTCCACCATCGCGACCGAGAACAACCAGCTGACCGGCGAGATTCCCTACCTCGCCGCGACGCCGATCCAGCCGCGTACCATCGGGATCGAATTCGACTTCCGCTTCTGATCCCGCGTTCCCCTGCGTCGCGGTCCGGCCGGCGGGTCCCCACCCCCTGCCGCCGGCCGGACCCGATGCCCTCGAGCGAACCCGGCGAAGCGCACGCCATGCCCCAGCGATCCCACGCCCAACTGCACGCGGTTGCCGCCCTGCCGCAGCCCTACCTGCTGTACCTGGGCGACACCACCGAGCCCGGCTACGCCAAGACCGCCTTCGGCCTGCGCGACTGGGCCGGCGAACGCTGCGTGGGCGAATTCGCCAGCAGCGGCGCCACGGTCAGCACCGGGCTGCGCCGAATGACGCCGGCAGAAGCGTACGCCGCCGGCGCGCGCGCGCTGGTGATCGGCGTGGCCAATGCCGGCGGTTTCATTCCCGAACGCTGGATCCCCGACCTGCAGCTGGCGCTGGAAGCGGGGTTGGACCTCATCAGCGGAATGCACGCCTGGCTCGACGGCATTCCCGTGCTGCGCGCCACCGCCGCGCGCCTGGGCCGGCGCCTGATCGACGTGCGGCGCCCACCGCCGGGCATCCCGCTCGCCAGCGGCAAGCGACGCAGCGGCAAGCGCCTGCTGACCGTGGGCACCGACTGCGCGCTGGGCAAGAAGTACACCGCGCTGGCCATCACGCGCGCCTTCGCGGCGCGCGGCATCGCGGCGGACTTCCGCGCCAGCGGCCAGACCGGGATCCTGATCTCGGGCGGTGGCATCCCCATGGACGCAGTGGTGGCGGATTTCGCCGCCGGCGCCGCCGAGCTGCTGTCGCCCGCGGCGCCCGACGATCACTGGGACGTGATCGAGGGCCAGGGCTCGCTGTCGCACCCGGCCTATGCCGGCGTCTCGCTGGCCCTCTTGCACGGCAGCCAGCCCGACGTGATCGTGGTCTGCCACGAACCCGGTCGCACGCAGGTGCTGGGCCATCCCGGCTATGCCCTGCCCAGCATCGAGGAAACCATCGACCTCGCGCTGCGCCTGGGCCGCCGCACCAATCCCGCGATCCGATGTGGCGGCGTCAGCCTCAACACCGGGCGCCTCGCAGCCGACGAAGCCCAGCGCCTGCTCGCCAGCGAAAGTCAGCGCCTGGGCTGCGCGGTCGCCGATCCGATCCGCGGCGGCGACGCCTTCGACGCGCTGGTCATGGCCTGCCTGGCCTGAGCTGTCGGGACCGCGCCGGGCGCGAGGCGACAAGTTCCGTTACCCGCGCCAGCGCGCGGTTATGCTGCGGCACGCGCACCGGTTGCGCGACCCGCACCGCGCCCGAACGAGGGAATCCGTCGCATGGCTGCCAGCACGCAAGCCCCCAATGCCTGGCGCGTGCTCGCGCTGCTGTTCGCGGCCAACCTGCTCAACTTCTTCGACCGCACGCTGCCGGCGGTGGTGGCCGAGCCGATCCGGCGCGAGTGGGGCCTCAACGATTTCGAGCTCGGGCTGATCTCGACCAGCTTCGTGCTGGTGTACGCGGTGGCCGGCTTGCCGCTGGGACGCTGGGTCGACCACGGCTCGCGCCGGGTGGTGCTGGCGCTGGGACTCGCGGTGTGGAGCCTGTTCACCGGGCTCGCCGGGTTGGCCAGTACCTTCGTCGCGTTCCTGTGGTTGCGCGCGATGGTCGGCATCGGCGAAGCCAGTTACGCGCCGGCGGCGAACTCGCTGGTCGGCGACCTGTTTCCCTCGGCGCGGCGCGCGCGCGCGGTCGGCCTGTTCATGCTCGGCCTGCCGATGGGCCTGTTGATCACCTACTTCGCGGTGGGGCCGATCGTGACCGCGTTCCAGAGCTGGCGCGCGCCGTTCTACCTCGCGGCGATCCCGGGCCTGCTGCTCGCCTTCGCCTGCCTGCGCATCCGCGAGCCGGCGCGCGGCGCGGCCGATGCGATCGCCGCGGACCGCGCGCCGCCGCCGCAGCCCTTCCGCGCGCTGATGCGCATTCCCACGCTCTGGTGCCTGGTCGGTTCGGGCTTGAGCATCAACTTCGCGGCCTACGCGGCCAATGCCTTCCTGGTGCCGCTGTTCATGCGCCACTTCGGCCTCGCGCTCACGCCCGCGGCCAACCT
>JAGOEZ010000189.1 GCA_017997455.1 Lysobacterales bacterium
CCGCCGGAACCTGTGCTTCGCCGGCGGAGCGTGACCTGTCCACCCCAGCGCCCCGGATCACCGAACTGCTCGAGCAGGCGCGCGCCGGCGACGCCGACGCACGCGACCGCGTGTTCGAATCGGTCTACGCGGAACTGCGCCGCCTCGCGCATCGCCAACTCGCCGGCCAGGGCAATGGCCGCACGCTCGACACCACCGGCCTGGTGCACGAGTGCTACCTGTGCCTCGCGGGGGCCCAGGGTCCGATCCGCGACCGCGGGCATTTCTTCGCGCTGGCCGCGCGGGTCATGCGCCAGGTGATCGTCGACTATGCGCGCGAGCGCCTGGCGCTGAAGCGCGGCGGCGGAGCGCGCGCCATTCCGGTCGATGACGTCGAGGTGGCGGAGGAGCGCGACGCGTTGCACCTGATCGAGGTCAGCGACATGCTGGACCGGCTGGGCGCGCACGACATGCGCCTCGCCCAGGTGGTGGAATGCCGCTTCTTCGCCGGGCTGACCGAGCCCGAAACCGCCGAGGCCCTGGGGATTTCCGAACGCAGCGTGCGCCGCGACTGGGTCGAGGCGCGCGACTGGATGGCCGCCAACGGCGCCTGACGAACATGACCTGTGCGGCCGGATCAGCCCGTGCCCATCGACCTTGATCGGCTGGTGCCGGGCGGCGCGCTGAGCGGCCCGGTGTTCGCGCGGCTGGCGCGCGCGGCCGCCACGGTCGAGCCGGTGCGGGTGGGCGAGGAATTCGGCCCGTTCCGCGTCGTGCGCGAGCTTGGCCGCGGCGGCATGGCGGTGGTCTGGCTGGCCGAGCGCGTCGACGGCGCCTACGAGCAGCAGGTCGCGCTCAAATTGGTCGCGACGCGCGGCGACAGCGGCACCGCCGCGACGCTGTTCCGCCAGGAGCGGCAGATCCTCGCGCGCCTGACCCACCCGCACATCGCGCGCCTGCTCGACGGCGGCAGCCGCGCCGACGGCACCCTGTGGTTCGCGATGGAGCTGGTCGAGGGCGAGCCCATCGATCGCTGGTGCGCCGCGCGGCGCCTGCCTGCGCGGGCCCGGGTCGCGCTGTTCGAGCAGGTCTGCCACGCGCTGGCCTTCGCCCACGCGCGGCTCCTGATCCATCGCGACCTCAAGCCCTCGAACATCCTGGTCGGCGCCGATGGCCAGGCCAAGCTGCTGGACTTCGGCATCGCCGCGCTGCTCGACGAGGCCGGCGTGGCCGAGCATGCGCCGCGTGCGCTCACCCCGGGCTACGCCAGTCCCGAGCAGGTGCGCGGCGAGGTCGCCACCACGGCCAGCGACATCTGGCAGCTCGGCCGCCTGCTCGAGGCGCTGTTCGAGGAGCACGACGCGCCGGCGCGCGATGCCGACCTTGCGGCGATCGTCGCGCACGCCATGGCCGACGACCCCGCGGCGCGCTACGGGACCGTGGCCGAGCTGCTGGCCGACCTGGCGAACTGGCGCGAAGCGCGCCCGGTGCGCGCGCGCGAGGGCGGACTCGCCTATCGCCTCGGCCGGCTGCTGGCGCGGCGGCGCTGGGTCGCGCTCGGCGCGGCGGCGGTGGGGATCGCCTTCGCCGTCACGGTCGCCGCCTTCATGGTCGGCCTCGCCCGCGAGCGCGACGCGGCCGAGCGCGAAGCCGAACGGACCCAGGCGACGCTGGGCTTCCTGACCGGACTGTTCGCCGTGGCCGATCCCGGCGTCAACCGGGGCGAACGCCTGAGCGCGAACGAAATCCTCGAGCGCGGCGAACGCCAGCTCGAAACGGAGCTGGCCGCACAGCCGGCGCTGCGCGCGGAACTGCTGGAAACCATCGGCGCGGTGCACCTGGCCTTGGGGCAGTCGGCGCGGGCCAGGCCACTGCTGGCGACGGCTGCCGAACTGTCGCGGGGACGCGCCGACGTCAGCGCGGTCGAGCTGGCGCGGCGTCTGCGCGCGCTGGCGCGGGTCTCATGGCGGCTGGGCCAGCTCCAGCCGGCGCTCGATCTCGCCGAGGAAGGCCTGCGCGTACTTGGCGCCGCGCCCGCGGCCGACGAGTTGCGCGGCGGCCTGCTCAACACGCGTGCGATCGTGACCCTGCTGCTGGGCGATGCCGCGTCCGCGGAGCGCCTGCAGCGCGAGGCCCTGGCCGCGATCGAAGCCACGCTGGGCGCGCAATCGATGCTGGCCGGCTACGGCTGGAACAACCTGGGCCGGGCGCTCGAGCAGCAGGACCGCGTGCCGGAAGCGGCGCGCGCCTACGAGCGCGCGCTCGCGATCCTGCGCGACGCGATCGGTCCCGACCATCCGGACACGCTGGACATCGGCACCACCTGGGCCCGCCAGCTCGGTTTCATCGGCCGCCGCGACGATGCATTGCGCGAGCTGCAGCGCGTGCAGGGCGAACTCGCGCGCGTGCTCGGCGCGCAGGATTTCCGCTACGGCTACGCGCTCATGAGCGAGGCGCAGGTGCGCCTGCACGCGGGCGAGGTCGAGGCGGCGCTGCCGCTGGCCGCGCGCGCAGTCGGGATCTATCGGGCGTCCGCCGGCGAGCAGAACCTCTATACCGCGGTGGCGTGGGAAACGCTGGGCCAGGCGCACATGGCGCATGCGGACACCGCCGCGGCGCAGGCGGCGTTCCGGGCCGCGCTGTCGATCCGCGAGCGCGAACTCGCGCCCGGGCACGTCGACCTGGCGATGAGCCGCTACTACCTGGGCGTAGCCCTTTGCCGCGGCGGCGATGCCGCCGGCGGGCGTGCGCTGCTGGAGCGCGCCCGCGCCGTGGCGCCCGGGATCGATGGCATGCCGGCGGCGCTGGCATCCTGCACTGGCGGCTGAATCGATGCCTGGCCGGCATGGAACGAATCGGTCCGCGGCAGGTCAGACTCCGGACGAGGTCGAACGGATGGGTGGTTCCGATGGGTGATGTTTCCAATGGCTGGCGCTGGGGCGCCGGCGCGACCGTGGTGGCCGCGGTGATCGGTGCCGCGGTGTACTTCAATCGCGCGGCGACGCCGCCCGTTCCGGCGCCGGCGCCGGTCGTGGCGCAGCCCGCGGCCCCGGCGCCGAAGCCGCCGTCGATACGGCACCCGATCGATGCGGAGGCGGGGCTTCCGGCCGCGCCGCCGTTGCCGGTGCTGGAGCAGAGCGACGCCGGCGCGCTGGCGGCGCTGCACGAACTGCTGGGCAGCGATGCGCTGACCGCCTTGCTCGAACCCGAGCACCTCGTCGCCCGCATCGTCGCCACCGTGGACAACCTGCCGCGCCGCGCCGTCGCAGTGCGCATGCTGCCGACCAAGCCGGTGCCCGGCGCCTTCCTCGCCCTCGACCTGGGCGGCGACATCGTGATCGCGCCGCAGAACGCGGCCCGCTACGACAACCATGTGCGCGTGATGGAGGCGCTCGACGCCAAGGCCCTGGTGGCGTTGTACGTGCGCTGGTATCCGCTGTTCCAGCAGGCCTATCGCGAACTGGGTTATCCCGACGGCTATTTCAACGACCGCCTGGTCGAGGTGATCGACCACCTGCTGGCCGCGCCCGAGGCGCCCGAGCCGATCGCGGTGACGCGACCGAAGGTGCTGTACGAGTACGTCGATCCCGCGCTCGAAGCGCGCTCGGCCGGCGAGCGGCTGCTGCTGCGCATCGGCAGCGCCAACGCCGCCAGGGTCAAGGCCAAGCTGGGCGAGATCCGCGCCGCCCTGGTCGAGCAGTCGCCGGCAGCCTAGGCCGGGCGCGCACGGGCGCCGCGGCGGGGGTGCCTGTAGTCACCCTTGCATCGCGGCGCGCCTGGTGCAATATCGCGCACATGGTGACCTTCCTGCTCTGGCTGCTGCTGTTCGTACTGTGCTGGCCGCTGGCATTGCTGGCGCTGCTGCTCTATCCGCTGGCCTGGCTCCTGCTGCTGCCGTTCCGGCTGATCGGGATCGCGGTGCAGGGCGTGTTCGAGTTCCTCCGCGCCCTGGTCCTGCTGCCGGCCCGAGTGCTGCGCGGCCGGCCGGTGGGCTGACCCCGCGACCGCGCTGGCGCTCCCGCGGCGCCCGGGCCCCCGGTAGACTGCCGTCGATCTGGCCGCGGCGGGAACCGCCGGGAGCACCGTCCCATGCCTGTCGAGTCCGCGCTGATCGCGAAGTGCTATCCGCTCGACTCCCTGCGCCCGGAGAACCTCGAGCAGATCGCGCTCGATGCCGAGGCCGAGGAAGTCGGCCAGGGCAGCGTGCTGTTCCGCGCCGGCGAGACCGACGAGCACACGATCTTCCTCGTGGCAGGCACCGTCAGCGGCAAGTACCCCGACGGCAAGCTCAAGACGGTGGACGGCGGCTCGATCCAGGGCCGCTACGCGCTGGGCGACCTGCAACCGCGGCGCTTCACCGCCACGGTGGCGAGCCTCGCCGCCACGATCGTGCGGATCGACCGCTGCTTCATGGAGAAGGTGCTGGCCTGGGACCAGCTCTCGCGGGCCGAGAACTTCCGCCACGTCGATCCCGATCCGCACGGCAACCGCTGGGTCTACCGCCTGCTGCAGAACCGCGCCCTGCACCGGATGCCGACCGGCAACATCGAGCGCATGTTCCAGCGCTTCGAGGAGATCGCGGTCAAGCCCGGCGACGTGATCGTGCGCGAGGGCGACGCCGCCGACTACTTCTACGTGATCAAGGAAGGCACCTGCGCGGTTTCCAAGCGCACCGACCAGGGCGAGGCCGTGGTGGCCTACCTGGTGCGCGGCGACACCTTCGGCGAGGACGCACTGCTCACCGGGCTGACCCGCAACGCGACCGTGTCGATGAAGACCGCGGGCAAGCTCATGCGCCTGGCGAGCAAGGACTTCACCGAAGTGCTCAAGCCGCCGGTGGTGGACTGGGTGACGCCGGGCCAGGCCTCGATCCTCGTGCGCCAGGGCGCCGTGGTGGTCGACGTGCGCCTGCCGGAAGAGTTCGCCGAGCGCGCCGCCAAGGGCGCGGTCAACATCCCGCTGTACATGCTGCGCGAGCAGGGCGCCGAGCTTGATCGCAAGCGCAAGGTGGTGGTGTACTGCAACACCGGCGAACGCAGCGCGGCGGCGGCCTTCATCCTGGCCAAGATGGGCCTGTCGGTGGCGGCGCTGCAGGGCGGGCTGTCGTCGATGATCAAGTCGCTGGACAAGCAGGCGGTCGACAAGCTCGACAA
>JAGOEZ010000190.1 GCA_017997455.1 Lysobacterales bacterium
TTCCCGTTCCCGGACAGCGTCAAGGCCTTCGTGCAGTCGCACGACCAGGTCTTCGTGGTCGAACAGAACCGCGACGGGCAGTTGCGCACCCTGCTGGTCAACGAGTTCGACCTCGATCCGGCGCGCCTGCCGGCGGTCCTGCACTTCGACGGCACGCCGATCACCGCGCGCTTCATCGCGCGCGCGATCGGCGAGCGCATCCGCACCGCGGGTCCGCTGCCGGCGAGGGAGCGCGTGACATGACCCGGCCGCGCATCGCAGCAAGTTCATCGCGCTTTCGTTCGGCGTCATTCCCGCGAAAGCGGGAATCCATTGTCCGGGTCGCGGCAAAGGCAACGTGGATTCCCGCTTTCGCGGGAATGACGGCGGCGGGTCGTGCGGAGGCGCTACGGGCAGGGACTGCATCAGGGATGCGCATTTCGATCGGGGGCACTGCATGACCTACCTGGCCAAGCCCAAGCTGCACCATCCCTCGCTGACCTGCAACGCGCTGGGTTTCACCCGCCGCGACTACGAGGGCAAGATCAGCACGCTGTGCGCGGGTTGCGGCCACGACTCGATCTCGGCCGCGATCATCCAGGCCTGCTGGGAACTCGACATCGAGCCGCACCGCGTGGCCAAGCTCTCGGGCATCGGCTGCAGTTCGAAGACGCCGGACTACTTCCTCGGCCAGTCGCACGGCTTCAACACCGTGCACGGGCGCATGCCCTCGGTCCTGACCGGTGCCAACCTCGCCAACCGCGAGCTGATCTACCTCGGCGTTTCCGGCGACGGCGACAGCGCCTCGATCGGCATCGGCCAGTTCGTGCACGCGATCCGGCGCGGCGTGAACATGGTCTACATCGTGGAGAACAACGGCGTGTACGGGCTCACCAAGGGCCAGTTCTCCGCCACCGCCGACCAGGGTTCGACCTCGAAGCGCGGCGTGGTCAATTCCGACAATCCGCTCGACCTCGTCGCCATGGCCCTGCAGCTGGGGGCGACCTATGTCGCGCGCGGCTTCTCCGGCGACAAGCAGCAACTGGTGCCCTTGATCCAGGGTGCGCTCGCGCACCAGGGTGCGGCCTTCATCGACGTCATCAGTCCCTGCGTCGCCTTCAACAACCACGCCGGCAGCACCAAGAGCTACGACTACGTCCGCGAGCACAACGATGCGGTCAACCGGCTCGACGTGATCGAGCCGCAGGCCGAGATCGCGGTCGAGTATCCGGCCGGCACCACGATCGAGGTGCGCCAGCACGACGGCTCGATCCTGCGCCTGCACAAGCTCGACGCCGGGCACGATCCGCGCGACCGCATCGGGGCCATGAACTACATGCAGCGGCAGCACGCCCAAGGCGAGATCGTGACCGGGCTGATCTACGTCGATCCCGAGCCGCACGACCTGCACCAGCACCTCAACACGGTGCTGGTGCCGTTCAACGTGCTGGGCGCGGCCGACCTGTGTCCTGGCGTGGCGGCGCTGGAGAAGATCAACGCCGCATTGCGCTGAGCTGGCGCGGACGCGGCATGGCGGGAACGGGAACCAGCGCGGTCAGGCCAGGCGCTCGATCCGGACCGGCAGTCCATTGAGCGCCGCGTTGCCGCTCGGGCCGTCCAGCCGCGCCGGGTCGCTGAGGTCGTTGTAGCTCGGTCCCGCGACGCGTTGCGCCCGCGCCAGGCGCGTGCCGGCGCGGTCGTGGCCGTAGCCGTGCGGCAGGCACACCACGCCGCGCATCATGTCGTGGCTGGCGCTGGCTTCGACCTCGATGCTGCCGGCGTCGGATCGCACCTGCACCCGCGCGCCGTCGGCGATGCCGTGCGCGGCGAGGTCCGCGGGATGCACCAGCAACTGGTGGCGCGGCTTGCCCTTCACCAGGCGCGGCGCGTTGTGCATCCAGGAGTTGTTGCTGCGCACCTCGCGGCGGCCGACCAGGAGCAGCTCGCCGGCCGCGGCAGGGAGCGGCGCGACGGCGAGGCGCGCGAGGTCGGTGGCGAACATCGCCGGCAGGCAGGCGATGCGCCGGTCGGCGGTTTCGAGGCGATCGAGCAGCGAGGGTTGCAGCGGGCCGAGGTCGAGGCCATGCGGCGCGGCCTCGAGCGCCGCGACATCCAGCCCCGCACCGCCCTGTGCCAGCCCCAGGCCGATCAGCGCGCGCGGCGGCGGCAGCGCGCGCCATTCCTTGCCCGCGGCGGCGCAGTACGCGGCGCCCAGGCCCTGCAGGATCTGCCAGTCGGCGCGCTCGTCCGCGCGCTGTTCCTGCAGCGGCACGTTCAACCGCGCGACCCGGCGCACCGCGAAATGATTGAACACGCTGTCGTAGTGGTACTGGGTCAGCGGCGATGCCGGGGGCAGGATGAGCTGCGCGTGGCGCGTGGTCTCGTTGACGTAGATGTCGATCGAGACCATGTACTCGAGACCCGCCAGCAGCCGGTCCAGGGCATGGCCGGCCGGCGTGGACAGCACCGGATTGCCGGCCGAGGTCAGCAGCGCGCGCACCTGGCCATCGCCGGGCGTCGCGATCTCCTCGGCCAGTGCCGCCACCGGCAATTCGCCCGCGAACTCGGGCAATCCGCGCACGCGGCTGCGCCAGCGGTCGTAGTGGCCCTTGGCGGTCCCGGGGCCGGTCATCGGCAGCACGGGCTGGTTGACCAGCGCGCCGCCCTCGCGATCGAGGTTGCCGGTATAGATGTTCAGCAACTGGATCAGCCACTGGCACAACGATCCCCAGGCCTGGGTCGACAGGCCCATGCGGCCATAGACCACCGCGCGCGGCGCGGCATACAGCTCCCGTGCGATGCGCTGCGTGGTCGTGGCATCGATGCCGGTGCGGCGCGCCACGTCGTCCGCGGCCAGGGGCGCGATCGCGGCCAGCGCGGCGTCGAAATCGGCCAGGCGCGCGCCGTAGTGCGCGAGGCGCGGCGGCCCGATCGCGCGCAACGCGTCCAGCAGCGCGACCAGGAACCAGGCGTCGGCGCCGGGCCGGATCGGCAGGTGCTCGCTGGCGATCGCGGCGGTCTCGGTATGCCGCGGATCCACCACCACCAGGCGTCCCCTGGCCACCAGCGCGGCGAGCCGCTTCGCCACGCCGGGCGCGGTCATGAGGCTGCCGTTCGAAGCCACCGGATTCGCGCCCAGCATCAGCACGTAGTCGCTGCGGTCGAGGTCGGGGATCGGGATCAGGAACTGGTGCCCGTACATCGCCCACGCGACCAGCTGGTGCGGCCACTGGTCGACCGACGAGGCGGAGTAGACGTTGCGGGTCTTGAGCGCGCGTAGCAGGCCGGGCAGGTAGGCGAGGTGGCCGAAGTGGTGCACGTTGGGGTTGCCCGCGTAGGCGGCGACCGAGTCCGCGCCATGCCGGCGCTGCACCTCGGCCAGGCGCTCCCCGGCCTCGGCGAAGGCCTCTTCCCAGCCGATCTCTTCCCAGTCGCCGCCGCGGCGGCGCAAGGGCCGGCGCAGGCGGTCGGGATCCGACTCGAGGTCGAGGATCGCGTTGCCCTTGGGACAGACGTGCCCGCGACTGAAGGGATCGGCGGCGTCGCCGCGGATCGCGACCAGGCGGCCGTCGTCGTAGCGCATTTCCAGGCCGCAGATCGCCTCGCACAGCGGACAGGCGCGGTAGCGCGACTCGAGGGTCATCGGCTGGCTCCGTGGGAGTCCGGATCGTACCGAATCCAGGGCGCGCGCCGCGTGCACCCGCGGCTCGTCGCCGCTAGTTGCAGGCGTTCCCGTACAGGCTGCTGAGGCGTCGCAGCGCCATGCTGCCGGTGCCGTAGCCGGCTTGCGTGCTGTTCCAATCGATCCGCGCGCGGTCGGCGTCGATGGCCGTGAAGCGCAGCGTGCCCCAGGCCTCGCGCACGACCTGGGCCGGATCGAAGGCGGGCGGAAAGCCACCGCCGCGCGTGCTCACCAGGTCCAGGGTCGCGCTGTCGCCGGCGATCGGCCCCTGGCCAACGAGCCAGCGTTGCGCGCCATCCTGGTACACGTACCAGATCGCGAGCAGCTGCCGCGACGCGGCCGTGCCCACGACCTGCAACATCAGGCCATGTCCGTCCTGCGCCGGGTTGTACCAGGTGCCGGCGTGGCAGGCGGCGATGCCTTCGCTGGCGGCGGGCCCATCGCCCGCGGCAGGCTCGGTGAGCCGGACCAGCGGCATCTCGCCGCTGGCGTATCCCGGGTAGCTCGTGGTCCAGCGCGCGCGTCCACGGTCGCGGTCGTCGAAACTCAGCTCGACCTCGCCCCAGGCTTCGCGGGTCACGGTGGCCGGGTCGAACGCGGGCGGGAACGCCGCGCCGCGCGTGATCGTGAGCGGGATGCGCGCGCGGCCGCCCTCGGCCACGCCGATGCCGATCAGCCAGTGCGGCTGGCCGTCGAGGTACGTGTACCAGGCGGCAAGGACCTGCACCACGCCATCGACCACCGTGGCCTCGATGAACCAACCGTGCCCGTCCTGGGCCGGATCGTAGAACGCGCCGGAGAGGTCGGCGCCGATGCGGTAACTGGCGACGCCGTCCAGGTCTGCGAGGGGCACGCTCCAGACGCCGCGGCCATAGGTGAAGGCAAACAGGCGCGGCGGATTTGCCGCATCGCCGCGCGCGATCTGGACCGACTCGGTGATCGCATTGGCAAAGCCGGTGTTCTCTTGTGCCCAGTGCGCGCCGCCGTCGACGCTCACGTAGACCCCGAGGTCGGTGCCGAGGTACAGGCGCTGCCGATCGGTCGGATCGATCGCGATCGAGTGCACCGGCATGTCCGGCAGGCGCCCGGCGCCGCTGCCATCGATCGCGGTCCAGCTGCGGCCGCCATCCGCGCTGCGCCAGACGTGGTCACCACCGAAGTTCGAGTAGGTCGCGTACGCCACGTCGGCGTCCAGCGGGTCGAAGACCAGCGACGAGACCCAGCCTGCACGCGGTGAAGTGCCCATCCAGCTGGTGGTGCTGGCGCTGGACAGGGCCTGCGCGTTCCAGTGGATCGCGACCTGGTTGCCGACCAGCATGCGCTCCGGATTGGTCGGGCTCACCGCCAGCGCCGAGACCCGGTGGCGGAACTCGACCCCGAACAACTGGCTGACCGGGCGCCAGTTGCGGCCCTGGTTGTCGGTGCGCCACAGGCGCGTGCCGCCGGCATAGAGCCGGTCGGG
>JAGOEZ010000191.1 GCA_017997455.1 Lysobacterales bacterium
CCGACGTTGAAGCCGACGTAGAAGGGCTGCTCGAAATACGGCGCCTGGCCCAGCAGTTGCGCGTACCACTTCGTGGCGGCCGCGAGGTCGGGCGCGGGGTAGATCGCGGTGCGTAGTCCCAGGATCATGGGTTACTCCTTCCAGATGCGCCAATGTGCCACGGTCCTGCCCCCGAGGTGCAACCCTGGCCGCGCTTTTCGCATCGCAACCGGTTGAGCCCCCCCAACCGGAGTCCGCCCCATGGTCCGCCACCTGGTCCCGATCGCCCTGCTCCTCGCCGCCAGCCCGGCCCTCGCCTGGGGCGAGCGCTGCGAGTTCAGCGCCGAGCGCGAAATCACGCTGGACGCCAAGGCCCTGCAGCAGTTGCACGTGATCGCCGCCGCTGGCGACCTCACGATCCGCGGCGAAGCGGGCCTGGCCCGCGTCACCGCCAGGGGCACCGCCTGCGCCAGCACCCAGGCCCTGCTCGACGGGATCCAGCTCACCATCGGCGGTGGCGACGGGCCCGAGGGCGACGGCTCGACGCTGCGGGTGGTCACCCCGGAGCCCAACTGGTCCTGGGGCGACACCTATGCCTACCTCGATCTCGAGGTCCGGGTCCCGGCCTCGCTCCCGCTCGAGGTGCAGGATTCCTCCGGCGACGTGACGATCGAGGACGTGGCCGCGCTCACCGTGCGCGACAGCTCGGGCGACCTCGAGATCCGCGACGTGGCCGGTCGCGTGCAAGTAGCCGACAGTTCCGGCGACATCGAGGTGCGCAATGCGGGCTCGGTCCTGGTCGACGACGACAGCTCGGGCGACATCGAGCTCAGCGACATCGGCGGCGACGCCCGCATCGAGCGCGACAGCTCGGGCGACATCGACCTCGCCGACATCCAGGGCAACGCCATGGTCGAGGTCGACAGCTCCGGCGACATCGAGTTCAGGCGCATCAAGGGCAGCGCCAGCGTCGACCGCGACAGCTCCGGCGGCATCCGCGCCGAGGACGTGGGCGGCGACTTCGTCGTGCGCATCGACGGCTCCGGCAGCATCCACCACCACGGCGTCGCCGGCCGCGTCGACATTCCCGAGGACGACTGAGCCCCAGGGCGGGTCCGCACCGCGCCGCGCGCGCGGAAGCCGCGGCACCTCAGGCGCCGCCGGTCCCGCGGCTGATCCGCAGCACGTGCCCGTCCGGGTGGCGCAGGTGCATCTCGCGCACGCCCCACGGCATGTCGGTGGGCGGCCAGGTGACCTCGAGGCCCTGCTCGACGCAGCGCCCGTGCACCGCGTCGACGTCGGCGACCCAGATCGTCATCCACACGCCCTTGTCCCCGGTCTCGTCGCCGTCCGGCCCGAAGGTCCGCAGCGCCTCGCCCCGGCCGCGGCTGCCCTGCGCGTCCACGCACAGGAAGATCTCGCAGGTGCCACTGCCGACGGCGCCGAAGCGTGGCGGGTCGCCCCAGTCCCAGCACTTGCGCCAGCCCAGCCGCGCGAACCAGTCGAAGGACTGGCCCAGGTCGGAGACGTTGAGGATCGGGGTCAGTCCGTGGGCGATCATGGCGGGTGGCTCCGGGTCGTTGCCTGGTCCGGATTGGGGCACTTCCGGGCCCGGGCGCGCAAGTCGGTCCTGGCGCCGCACTTGATCCGGATCAGGGCGGGGGCCCGCGGCCCGGCCTACCGTGATACCCGATGCGCAGCGCACATGCTGGCAGCGGGTCCTGCGCGCGGGATCGCGTGCGCCGCGGACCAGGCGCGCGACAAGGTCGGACGTTTAAGCCCACGACGGGAGCACCCGCGCCATGAGCCTCGCCTTGCGTCTCGCCGCCCTGGTGCTGGGCCTGTCCGTTGCTCCCTGCGCCATCGCGCAGAATACCTACTTCGTGACTACGACGGCCCCGTCAGGGCCCGGCTCGCTGCCCGCCGCGATCGCGGCGATGCAGACCAACGGCACCACGCAGACCCTGCGCTTTACGCTGCCGGCGGGTAGCGTGATCACGCTCAACGCCGACCTGCCCCAACTGGGTGGGACGCAGGTCGAGGTCCTGGGCACCGACGCGCCCGGACTGGTCATCGACGGCGGCGGCTTCGCCATGTTCCGCTATATCGGCCAGGCGCTGCTGGTGCGCGACCTGCTGCTGCGCAACGGCCGCAGCACCGGCGCCGGCTGCCTTTTCAGCAATGTCACGCTCAGCACGCAGGTCTTCGACACCCAGTTCCTCAATTGTCGGACCGACGGCACCGCGGGCAGCGGCAGTACGGGCGGCGCGATCTTCTCCTTCGGTTCGCTGCGCCTGACCCGCACCCGCTTCGAGGGCAACCTCGCCACCGACGGCGGCATCAACAACCTGTCGCTGGGCGGCGGCGCGGTCTCCGCCAACGGCAACTCGCTGCTGGTCGAGAACAGCCACTTCGTCGACAACCGCACCGTGCGCACGCCGATGCCGGCCGGCAACTGCGCGGATGGCGTGGGCGCAGCCCTGGTGACCGTCGTTCCGGCGGGTGGATCGGCCACGCTCAATGGCGTCAGCTTCAGCGGCAACAGCCACCGCTGCGGAAGCCTCGGCGGCGCGATCTCGGGCCAGGGCGGTGCCATCAGCATCTTCGGCCCGTCCAACGGCAGCGCGCCGTCGTTCGGGATCGACAACAGCTTTTTCGGCGGCAACCTCGCCGACAACGGCGCGGGCATATTCGCCCGCGCGGTGGCGCTGACCATCAACAACACCAGTTTCCACGAAAACGTCGGCCGGGGCGCCGGCGCGATCTTCCTCGGCGTGGGCCTCGGTGGCACGCCGCCGCCCTCGGAATTGCGCCTCAACTCGTCGACTTTCCGTCGCAACGGCACGGCACTGGCCGGGACCTTCGGCGCGGACCTGACCCTGGCCGGAAACACGGTCGCACGCCAGCTCCGCAACGTGCTCTTCGGCGCGCCGCAGGCCGGCGAGAGCTGCATACCCGCAACCTTCAACAGCGACGCCGGCGACGTCGTGTTCACTACCGGCAACAGTTGCTTCGTCTTCGTCGCCGGGAACCCGGTGTTCGCCCAGTTCGGGGCCGGCACCGACTTCGGCCTGCAGGCGCCGGCGCTCAATGGCGGGCTGGTGCCCTCGCTGGACCTCGCGCCGGGCAGCGTGGCGATCGACAACGGCACCAACACGCTGTGCCCATCGCGCGATGTGCGCAACTTCAGCCGCCCCTACGACGGCGACACCAACGGCGTCGCCATCTGCGACGTCGGCGCGGTGGAATTCCGCCTGCAACTGCTGTTCAGCAACGGATTCGAGTAAGGGCGCGCCGGCCGCGCCCGCCCTACATCGACAGCGAGCCCTCGCGGAACGCGCTCGGCGCCAGCCATGCGTTGACCAGCACCGGCCGGCCGTCGCGGGCGAGGGCCTGCGCGCGGGCCAGCGTCGGCGCCACCTCCTCGGCGCTGCGGATCTGCAGGCCCTCGGCGCCGAGTGCGGCGGCGACGCGGTCGTAGTCGCTGCGTGCCAGCACCGTGCCCACGTCGTCGCCCAGCATCTTGACCTGCTCGCGCGCGATCTGGGTCCAGCCGGCATCGTTGCCGACGATGGCGATGACCGGGATGCCGTGGCGCACGAAGCTGTCGAACTCGACCAGGCTGAAACCGCAGGCGCCATCGCCCCACAGCAGCCAGACCTCGCTGCCCGGCCGTTGCAGCGCCGCGCCCAGGGCAAAGCCGCCGCCCACGCCCAGGGTGCCGTATACGCCGGGATCGAGCCAGCCCAGCGGCGAGCGCGGGCGCAGCGTGTAGGCCGCGGTGGCGACGAAGTCGCCGCCGTCGGCCACGAACACCGCCTGCTCGCTGGCGATGCGTTCGATCTCGCGCAGCAGGGCCAGCGGGTTGACGCCTTCGCCCGCGACGCCGGCTTCGCGCGCGATCGCGGCCTCGCGCTCCGCATCACGCTGGCGCAGGGTGTCGATCCAGGCGGGGCGCGCGAGGTCGAGGCCGGGGCGCGTCGCCAGGCGCTTGAGGAAGCGACCGGCATCGCCGATCGCGGCCACGTCCGGACGGCGATTCAGGCGCGCATCGCGCCGGCTTCGGTTGGCCGCGATCAGCTTGGCGTGGCCGCGGATGTGGCGGCCATAGTCGAGGCGGAAATCGCAGGGTACGCCGGCCAGCAGCACGCAGTCGGACTCGCGCAAGGCCTCGCGACGCTGGTGCCGCAATTGCAGGGGATGGTCGCGACCCAGCAGGCCACGGGCCATCCCGGAGAGGTAGACCGGCAGGCCCAGGCGCGCGACCGCGGCCGCGACGTCGTCCGCCAGTTCCGCCGCGGCGACGGCCTGGCTGCCGACCAGCAGCAACGGGCGCTCGGCGCGGGTGAGCAGTCCGGCGGCGCGCTCGACGCTCGCGGGTGCGGGCTCCTCCGGCACCACTGCGCGCGGCCGCGGCGTCCACGGCACGGCGCTGCCGGCGAACAGGCGCGCTGCGTGGCGGCGCAGGTACCAGCGCTGCGCGCGCTCCGCCAGCGAATTGCCGCGCGCGCTGGCCTCGCGATACCAGGCTCGGATCGTGGCCTCGTCGTAAAGCAGGTCGACCGGACACTCGACGAACACCGGTCCCGGCACGCGTTCCCGCGCGAGCGCGAAGGCATCGACCAGGAGCGGCCCGAGATCGGCGACGCGGCGTGCCTGGAAGCAGCCCTTGACGTGCGGCGCCACCATCGGCCGCTGGTCGATGTCCTGCAGCGCACCGCGTCCCTGCAGCGCAGTCGGCGCGGCGCCGCCGATCAGCACCAGCGGCGACTGCGCCAGTTGTGCGTTCCTGAGCGCGGTGAGGGTGTTGCTGACACCCGGCCCGGCGGTAACCACGGCCACGCCGGGCACGGCGCCCAGGCGCGCCGCGGCGTCGGCCGCGAACACCGCGCTGGCCTCGTGGCGCACGTCGACGATGCGGATGCCGCGCGCCTTCGCCGCGGCCAGGATCGGCGCGACATGGCCCCCGCACAGCGTGTAGAGGCAGCGCACGCCGTGCGCCTGCAGGACCTGCGCGACGCGGTCGCCGCCGCCGCCTGCCAATGGCGGACTCATGCGGGGGCCTGCGTCGAGCCTTCGTGCTCGCGCTGCAACGCCCGGTAGTCGACCTTTCCGACCCGGGTCAGCGGCAGCT
>JAGOEZ010000192.1 GCA_017997455.1 Lysobacterales bacterium
ACTCCCGCTTTCGCCGCAACGCGCTGTTCCTGGCCCTGGTCTGCAGCACGGCCGGCGCCGCCGAGACCAACGTGCCGAGCCTGTTCCAGCGCGTCGATCCGCAGCGCACCTCGGTGGTGCCGATGGCCAGCTACGAGGAGGCCGACCGCATCGCGGTCGCCGACCTGATCCAGGTCTACGAACTCGCCCGCACCAACGACCCGCTGCTGGCGCAGGCCGATGCCAACAGCCTGTCGATCGGCGAGGGCGTGGCGCAGGCGCGCAGCTTCCTGCTGCCGCAGGTCTCGGGCGACTACAGCTGGCAGAACACCGATTCGGACGGATCGTCGCAGCAGTTCGTCGACGACCCGGTGCCCGGGTTCGAGACCTTCGGCTTCGCCAGCGACATCGACGACAAGGGCTGGGGCGTGCAGCTGACCCAGAGCATCTTCAGCTGGACCAACTGGAAGAACCTGGATGCGTCGCGCGAGAACGCGGCGGCCAGCCAGTTCGACTACGAGGCCGCCGCCGACAGCCTCCTGCAGCGCAGCGCCAACGTCTATTTCGGCGTGCTGCGGGCCAAGGACAACCTGGCCTTCGCGATGGCCGACGAAGCCGCGCTCAAGCGCCAGCTCGAGCAGGCGGAGCAGCGCTTCGAGGTCGGGCTGTCGGCGATCACCGACGTCGAGGAGGCGCGCGCCCGCTACGACGCCGCGCGCGCCACCACCATCACCGCCCGCAACGTGCTCGACGACGCCAAGGTCGCCGTGGCCGAACTGACCGGTGTCCCGATCGAGGAGTTGAAGCCGGTCCGCGACGAACTGCCGCTGGATCCGCCCCAGCCCGCCGACGCGCGCGAGTGGCTGCAGCTCGCCAACAGCAGCAGCCCGGTGATCCTGGCCGACCAGGCCACGGTCCGCGCGGCCGAGGCGAACGTCAAGGCCGCCCGCGCGGGTCACTACCCCACGATCGACGGCTTCATCAACTACCAGGACGGCAGCAGCAACGGCACCCGCACCCTCGAGGGCTTCGACTCGCCGATCGACAGCGAGGCCCAGACCACGGTCTACGGCCTGCGCGTGACGGTGCCGTTGTTCACCGGCGGCCGCACCAGTTCGCTCACGCGGCAGGCGATCTACCAGCGCGACGCGGCCGGCAACCTGCTCGAGCAGGACCGGCGCGCGGTGCTGCGCTCGACCGTGAACTCGTACCGCTCGGCGGTCGCCGGCGTCAGTTCGGTCGAGGCGCGCAAGCAGGCGCTGCGTTCGGCGCAGGCTGCGTTGGAAGCAACCCAGGCCGGCTTCGAGGTCGGCACCCGCACCATCGTCGACGTGCTGATCGCGCAGCAGGCGCTGACCCAGGCCTACAGCCTGTATGCCGGCGCGCGCTACGACTTCATCCTCAACAGCCTCGGCCTGCGGACCTTCGCCGGCGTGATCGAGCGCGGCGATCTCGAGCTGATCAACGCCCAGCTCGACGACAACGTGCCCACGGTCGAGGAACTCGCGACCCGCGCCTTGCCGGAGCAGCGCAGCATCCTCGACACGATGGAGGAGTCGCAGCTGATCGAGGACGACCTCCAGGACGACGGCAACGACTGATCCCGCAAGTTGACTTGCGCCTGGCGCGCGCAGAGCGCGCTCCTGCAAGGCCGGCTCTGTAGGAGCGCGCTCTGCGCGCGATAGGCGCCGGTCGCGGCTGAAGCCGCTCCTACAGCGCCAGATCGTTGCGCCGCGCATCGCTCCCCCTGTAGGAGCGGCTTCAGCCGCGACCGCCGCACGCCACGATCAGTGCAGGTGCTGCGCGGCGATCTCCACGATGCGGGCCACCGCCCCGCGCTCGCTCTCGACCCGGTGCCGGGCCGCCGCGCCCATCGCCTCGCGCAGCGCCGCGTCTCCCAGCAGCCGCACCACCGCATCGCCCAGCGCCACGCCGTCGGCGACCCGCAGCGCGGCCGCGCCGGCGATCAGGCTGTCGGTGATCTCGGCGAAGTTGAAGGTGTGGGGCCCCGTCAGCACCGGCTTGCCCAGCGCCGCCGGTTCCAGCACGTTGTGGCCGCCGATGGGATCGAAGCTGCCGGCCACGAAGGCGACGTCGCAGGCGGCATAGAAGGTCAGCAGTTCGCCCAGCGTGTCGACCACGAAGCATTGGGTCTCGGCCGTGGCCACCGTGTCGTCGCTGCGCGTGAGGGTGCGGAAGCCGTATTGCCGGCACAGTTGCGCGGCGGGCCGGAAGCGCTCGGGATGGCGCGGCGCCAGCAGCAGCAGCGCATCCGGGAAGCGCTTGAGCACCCGCATGTGCGCCTCGATCACCGGCGCCTCCTCGCCCTCGTGGGTGCTGGCCGCGATCCAGACCGGGCGCGTGCGGCCCCAGTACTCGCGCAGCATGGTCCCGCTCTGCTCCAGCCCGGGCGGGATGCGCAGGTCGTACTTGACGTTGCCGACCACGGTCATGCGCGACGCGTCCGCGCCCAGGCGCAGGAAGCGCTGCGCGTCCTGCTGCGATTGCGCCGCCACGTGCGCGGCGCTGCGGATCGCCTCGCGCGCCAGCGGCCGCACCGGGCCATAGCCACGCAGCGAGCGCTCCGACAGGCGCGCATTGGCCACCACCACCGGGATGCGGCGCTTGCGGCAGCCGCGGAACAGGTTGGGCCAGATCTCGGTCTCCATCACCACCGCGATGCGCGGCCGCACGCGGTCGAGGAAGCGCTTGACCGAGGCCGGCAGGTCGTAGGGCAGGTACACATGGAACACGCGGTCGCCGAACAGCTGGCGCACGCGCGCCGAGCCCGTGGGCGTGACCGTGGTGATGACGAAGGGCATGCCCTCGAAGCGCCGCATCAGGGCCTCGATCAGGGGCAGCGCCGCGTTGACCTCGCCGACCGAGACCGCGTGCACCCAGATCGAGCCCTCGATGCCGGGCGCGGCGAAGAAGCCGAAACGCTCCTGCCAGCGGGCGAAGTACTCGCGATAGCGCAGGCCGCGCATCGCCAGGCGATACAGGATCACCGGGGTGAGCAGGTACATCCCGATGGTGTAGAGGAAGCGGGCGATGGCCACGGGTCGATGGTAGATGCGCGGGGCGGTGGACGGCGACCCCTGGGCGGTCGCGGTGGCACGAGCGGCCGCGGCAACCCGGGCCGGCGATGGATCGACTGCCCGTGGGACCCACATCGCGGTCGGCGCCCGCGCGAACACGGGGCGGGCGTCCGCGCGCTTGCCGCACCCTATGCTGGCTCGCCCCGCGCGATTACGCTTGCCCGATGCGACCCGATGACCTAGGCCCGCCCCCGCTGGGCCCGCGCACGTGGCCCAGCTGGATCGGCATCGGCATGCTGTGGTTGCTGGCGCAGTTGCCGCTGCCGCTCGCGCGCCCGCTGTTCGGCAGTGCGGGTCGCCTCGCGGGCCTGCTCGCGCGCACCCGGCGCCGCGTGGTGACGCGGAACCTCGAACTGTGCTTTCCCGAGCTCGACCTCGCCGCGCGCAACGACCTGCGGCGGCGCTTCTTCCGCTCGTTCGGCATCGGCGCCTTCGAGTTCCTGCGCGCCTGGTGGGGCCCGCTGGGCCGGGTGCCGGCGCATTCGCGCATCGAGGGCATCGAGCACTTCGAGGCCGCGCGCGCGGCCGGGCGCGGCGTGATCCTGCTCTCGGGCCATTTCCTCCCGTTCGAGATGTGCGGGCGCCTGCTGACCACGCGCACGCCGTGCGCCGCGATGTACCGCCCCTACGCGAACCCGGCCTTCGAGTGGGCGGTCAAGCGCGGCCGCATGCGCTACGCCGCCGCGATGTACGGTCGCGAGGAACTGCGCGGCGCGGTGCGCTTCCTGCGCGGCGGCGGCGGGCTCTGGTACGCGCCCGACCAGGACATGCGCGGGCGCGACACCGTGTTCGCGCCCTTCTTCGGCGTGCCGGCCAACACCATCACCGGCACCAGCCAGCTCGCGCGCCTGTCCGGCGCCGCGGTGCTGCCCTTCTTCCACCGTCGCAGCGACGATGGTCGCGGCTATGTCATCCGGATCGAACCCGCGCTCGAAGGCTTCCCCTCCGGCGACCTCGAAGCCGACGCCACCCGCATCAACGCGCTGGTCGAGCGCATGGTGCGCGAGGCACCCGACCAGTACCTGTGGCTGCACCGCCGCTTCAAGCGCCGGCCGCCGGGCGCCGCGCCGGTCTATTGACCCGCCCATGCATTACACATACCCGTCATGCCCTGTAGGAGCGCGCTCTGCGCGCGATAGGCCTATCGCGCGCAGAGCGCGCTCCTACGAGGCGACGCGCGCCACACCGCCTCGTTTGACTACTCGTCCCGGCGCCGCTGCCGAGATTCGTACAGCTTCGCGTACTTGAGGAACACGTAGTAGGCCTCGGTGACGCTGCCGATGAAGCCGGCCCAGCCGCTCAAGAACTTGCGGTTGACCAGGTACGAGCGCAGGAACTGCAGCGGCGGCTGCAGCAGCATGCGGGTGCGCACGAAGGCGTAGCCCTGCGCGGCCTTGTCCGCGACCATGCCGCTGGAATAGGCGTTGATCTTCTCGACCTTGGTCCGGATGTCGGGCTCGCCATGGTGCACGAAGGCCTCCTCGATGCGTCCTTCCGGCCCGTCGACCAGCGGCGCGGCGTGCACCGCATCGCTGCTGAAGCGCACGCGCCCGCGATCGAACAGGCGCAGCATGCGCGCGTGGCGCACGCCGGGATGGGCGAGGCGCCAGAACACCTGCTCGCGGCGCGGGATGCGGAAGCCGGCCACCGCGGGCTGCTGCAGGGCGCGCTCGATCGCCACGCGGCAATCGGGGGGCACGCACTCGTCGGCATCGAGCAGCAGCACCCAGCGGTGCGTGGCCTTGGCCACGGCCGACTGCTTCTGCGGCCCGTAGCCCTTGAATGGCTCGACGTGCCACTGCGCGCCGTGCTCGCGCGCGATCGCCTCGGTGCCGTCGGTGCTGCCGGAATCGAGCACCAGGCGCTCCTCGGCGAAATCGACCGAGGCCAGGCAACGCGCGAGCGTGGCCGCGTTGTTGTACGTGGTGACCACCACGCTGAGCGGCTCGCGCGTCACGGCGCGACTCCCCGCGGCTCGCGCAGCGCCGCGCAGTACCAGGCCAGCA
>JAGOEZ010000193.1 GCA_017997455.1 Lysobacterales bacterium
TGCGCAGCATGCCGATGGTGCGCACCCGGATCACCGAACCCGGGATCAGCGGCAGCGGCATCACCACCAGCACGTCGGCCGGGTCGCCGTCGCCCGAGAGCGTGTGGGGGATGTAGCCGTAGTTGCAGGGATAGCGCATCGGCGTGGTCAGCACGCGATCGACGAAGATCGCGCCCGAGGCCTTGTCGACCTCGTACTTCACCGGCTCCGAGTTCATCGGGATCTCGATGACGACATTGACGTCGTTGGGGACGTCGCGGCCGGTGGGGACGTGCTCGAGGGCCATGGCGACTCCGGGTGGGGGTGGCCCGGCTCGATGCCGGAAGCGCGGATTCTAACGGGACATCGGCTGGCGGACCGCGCCCCTGGTCCGGAAGGCGCAGCGGAAGCCGGCATGGACTGGACCAACGGGCAGGTTCCCGCCGCGCCACACCCTGGCGGCGACGGATGCTGCGATACTTCGCGCCTGGGAGCTTGCCTTGCGTGAATCGCGCGCGGCAATCGCCGGTGCGGTCGGGTAGTGAGCGATGCGGAGACTTCCATGATTCGTGGACTGCGCAGTTGGATGGTGGTTGCAGCCTTCGCGCTCGCGCCGGCCACTGGCAATGCCGACGACGGCATCGCCTGCGGCGAGCGCGCGCCGGGCGACCAGCGGCCGCGCATCGGGCTTGCGCTCGGTGGCGGCGGCGCGCGCGGCATCGCCCACATCAGCGTGATCAAGGGCATCGAGAAGGCCGGCATACGGGTCGACTGCGTGGCCGGCACCAGCATGGGTTCGCTGGTCGGCGGGTTCTATGCCTCCGGCATGCCGGCCGCGGAGATCGAGGAGCTGGTGCTGTCGCTGGACTGGCGCCGCATGTTCGACGATTCGCTCGAACGGGCCGAGCGCTCGTACCGGCGCAAGGAGGAAGATCGCGCGACGCTCAGCACGCTCGGCGTCGGCATAAACCGCGAGGGCCTGGCGATCGCCACGGGCGTGCTGGCCGGCCAGCGGATCCTGCTCCTGTTCGAGCGCCTGACCCAGCCGGTCAGCACGATCGAGGACTTCGACGACCTGCCGATCCCCTATCGCGCGATCGCGACCGACCTCAACACCGGTGAAGCCGCGGTCCTGGCCCGCGGCAGCCTCGCGCTGGCGATGCGCGCCAGCATGTCGCTGCCCGGCATCTTCGATCCGGCGGTGATCGACGGGCGCGTGTTGCTCGATGGCGGCTTGGTGAACCAGGTCCCGATCGACGTCGTGCGCGACATGGGCGCCGAGATCGTGATCGCGGTGGACGTGGGTACGCCCCTGGCCACGCTCGAAGCCGATGCCAGCCTGCTCGCGGTGCTCGGCCAGATGACCAGCATGATGACCGTCGGGAACACGCGCGCCCAGCTGCGCACCCTGGGCGAGGACGACCTCCTCATCGTGCCCGAGCTCGGCGACCAAGTCACTTCGGCGGGCTTTTCCAATGGCGAACTGGCGCTGGAAATCGGCGACCGCGCCGTGGCCGCCGTGCAGGATCGACTCGACGCGCTGGGTGCCGCCGCCCCGGCCGTGCCCGCGACGCTGGTGGCGGCGCCCGCGGCCGGTCCCCCGGTAATCGACTTCGTGCGCCTCGACAACCAGACCGCGTACGACGATGCGGTGTTCCTGTCCCGGATCAACGTCCCGCTGGGCGAGCCGCTGGATGCGGAGGATCTCGAGGAGCAGCTGCAGCGGATTTTCGGTATCGAGACCTTCTCCCTGGTCGTGTACGAACTGGTCGAGGAGGAGGGCCGCACCGGCGTGGTGGTGCGGGCGCGGCCGAAGGCCTTCGGTCCGAACTACCTGCAGACGGGGTTGCGCCTGAGTTCGGATTTCGAAGGCAGCTTCGGTGCCGACCTGCGTGTCGCCGTGCTGTTCGCGCCGATCTCCAAATATGGTGCGGAGGCGCGCGTCATCACCCAGATCGGCAGCGAGCCCGCGCTCGCCGGCGAGCTCTACCTGCCCTTCGACCCGCGCAATCGCAATGCCCTGGCGGCGCGCGCGGCGATCGAAAACCTCGACATCAACGTCTTCGACGCCGACGGCAACAACATCGCCAAGTACGAGGCCAACTCGGGACGTATCCAGGTGGGTTGGGTGCGCGAATTCGGCAACGTCGGTGCGTTGTCGGCCGGCCTCAGCCGCGCGACCGGCAGTGCAAACGTGGAGACCGGCGACCCGACCCTGCCGGACATCGACTTCGACTCCGGCGAGGCCCTGGCCGCATTCACGCTGGACCGGCTGGACAACTTGTTCTTCCCGCGCGAGGGCTACTACGCCCGCCTCGGCTATGTCCTTTCGCGCGACGGGCTCGGCGCCGACACCGACTTCGAGCAAGCCGACTTCGACCTGGTCGCGGCCACCCGCTTCGGCCGCCACAGCCTGCAGGGCGGCGTCCGTTACCACACGACCTTCGACGGCACGGCGCCGCTGCAGAGTCTCTATCGCCTGGGTGGGCGCACCCGACTGGTCGGCTTCCGGCCGAATGAACTGACCGGGCAGGACTACGCGCTGGGCTTCGGCGGGTACCTCTACGAACTGGCCGACGTGTTCGGGCGCGGCGCGTTCCTGGGCGGTACCGTCGAATACGGCAATGCGTGGCAGGACAGCGACGACATCTCCTTCGACGATGCCATCCTGAACGGCAGTCTCTACTTCGGCTTCGATTCCTGGCTCGGGCCGCTGATCCTGGGCTACGGTCTGCGCGAGGGCGGCGGCAGCACCGCGTTCCTGGAGATCGGGCAGCGCTTCTGAGGCCGGGCGGGGCCGCATGCGACGTTGCACGCCCACGGCACGTCCTGCCTTGGGCGGAGGTAAAATGCCGGCCGTCCCTGCCCAGCCTGAGGTGCTCGATGAATCCTGCCTCGTCCCTGAATCTCCGTGCCGTGCTCCTGGTCCTCCTGGCCCTGGGCAGCGGACCGGCCCTGGCCGCCGCGCCGCCCACGGTCGATGGACTGGTCGAAGTGCGGTCACGGCGCGTCGATGCGGCGTTCCTGCTGCCCGATGCCGACTTCCGCCAGTACACGAAAATCATGATCGAGCCGGCCGAGGTCGCGTTCCGCGCCAACTGGCTGCGCAGCGTGAACCGCAGCCGCGGCAGTTCGCGCCGGGTCAACGAGCAGGATGCGCAACGCATCGCCGAGGCGGCGCGCACCGGCTTCGGCGACATCTTCGAGCGCGCGTTCCGCGATGCCGGCTACGAGATCGCCACCGCGCCGGGAGCGGACGTGCTGCGCCTGCAGCCCGCGATCAACGACCTCTTCATCAACGCGCCCGACGTGCCCAGCGCCGGTCGCAGCCGCACCTACACCGTGGAAGCGGGCGAGGCGACGATGGTGCTGGCGGTGCGCGATTCGCTCACCGGCGCGGTGCTGGGCGTGGCCATCGACCGGCGCCAGACCCGGAGCTGGGGCGGCCAGCTGACCTGGAGCAACAGCGTGAGCAACCGCAGCGACTTCGCCGCGCTGTTCCGCGCCTGGGCGCGGATCGCGGTCGAGGGGCTCGCGGAACTCAAGGAACGCTCGCCGGTGGCGGCGCCGGCCGCGAACTGACGCAGATCCACGGGCGCCGGGCGCGACCCGGCGCCCGCGCTGTCCGGGCGTCAGGGCCCCGCCGCGGCGGGCGGCGCTTGTGGCACCATGCGGCCAATGAAGCGCGAATTGCGGGCCTTCGTCGACGCATGGCGTATCGCAGCGCCTGAACTCGAGGCGCTGCGTACCCGCGAACTGCGTGAAGTGGACGTCGCCGAGGCCATGGACCAGCTTTCGGGCATGGTCGATTCGGCGCTGTTCCTGCAGCCTCTCGACGATTCTCCGGGCATGGTCGAGATGCAGCGGATCTTCGCGATCCTGCGCCGATGAACAAGCTGGTCCGGGCGGCGCAGCAGGTCCAGCAGCTGCTCACGGCGCACGGCATCCGCTTCTGCTTCATCGGCGGCTTCGCGGTCCAGCGCCACGCCGAGCCGCGGGTCACGCGCGATATCGACGTCAGCGTGATGACCGGGCTGGGCAACGAGGGTCCGGTCATCGACGTGCTCCTGGCCGGCTTCGCCGCGCGGCGCGCGGATGCGCGCGAATTCGCGTTGCGCGCGCGCGTACTGCTCCTGCGCAACGACGATGACATCGGCATCGACGCGACCCTGACCGCGTTGCCCTACGAGATCGAGGTCATCGACCGCAGCACCGAGTTCGAGTTCGCCCCCGGCGTGCACCTGCGCACCTGCAGCGCGGAGGACCTGCTCGTGCTCAAGATCTTCGCCGGTCGACCGATCGACTGGCGCGACGTGGAGATGATCCTGCGCCGGCACGGACGCGCTGGCCTCGATCTCGACTACGTGGACGCGCGCGTCGCCCCGCTGGTCGAGGCCAAGGGCGAACCGGACCTCCTGGTCGAGTACGGGCGCTTGCGTGCCCGCTACGCGGCCGACTGACGCGGCGGCGGGCGCGGACATCGACCCGTCGGGCAGCGACATCCACCACCGCGCCGGCTAACGCGGGGCAGCCGGTCGAATCACGCACGCGACGGCGCCAGACCGCCGTTACCGTCGGGGCATCGGTGGCGCGCAGGGAACGCGCGTCGTCGCCGTCGACTCGAGCAGCGCGCCTACTCGAAGCCGTCGTCGAACAGCCCGGCGGCGAGGACGTAGGCCGCGCCGCTGCGCGGATTGCCGTACGGGGCCGTGCCGTCGGTGCCCGGCGCGCCGAGCACCAGGGTGTCGCCGGAGATCGCCGCGGCGCTGCCGAAGTAGGCGTCGGGGCCGTCAGTGAAGTTGGCCAGCCGCTGCGCCAGGGTCCAGCCCTGCGCATTGCGACGGAACACGTAGGCGGCGCCGCCGTAGTCGACGGGAACGAGCTGGAACGACGGTCCGCCGACCACCAGCGTCGATCCCGACAGGGCGACCGAGCTGCCCAGGCCATCCCGGCTGCCGGGGCCGAAGTCGCCGATCAAGGCACGCTCCTGCCACGCGCCGCCCTCGAGCTCCAGGATATACACGCCCCCGCGTCCCGAATTCGCGCCGCCGGCGGCGATCGCGATCCGATCGCCATCGATTGCAATCGCGCGCCCGAAGCCA
>JAGOEZ010000194.1 GCA_017997455.1 Lysobacterales bacterium
CGGCTGCGGATTGCCGTCGCACCGGCAAGCCGCTGCATTTTTCCGGCCCGTCCGGCGCAAAGGTTGCGATGATCGCGTAGCCCCCGGGCCGCACGGACCGCGCCGCCTGCGCCACGTACGCGGCCCGCACCGCGTCATCGACCAGGAAATGGAACACCGCGCGGTCGTGCCAGAGCCCATAGTGCGCGTCGGGCAGCGCCGCATCCACCACGTCGGCCACGTGCCAGGCCACCGTCGCGCCCGCCGCGCCCAGGCGCTCGCGCGCCTGCGCCAGCGCCGACTCCGACAGGTCCAGCACACTGAGGTCGGTATAGCCGCGCGCCAGCAGGTCGTCTACCAGCGTCGAGCGGCCGCCGCCCACGTCGATGACCGGCGTCGCCGGGTCCAGCGCCAATCCGTCGATCAGCGCCAGCGAGGTGTCGAGGTGTTCGCGGAACCAGCTGGTCTCGCGCTCGCCTTTGCCGCGATACACCGCTTCCCAATGCGATTGCGGATCCATGGTGCGGGCCTAAAGCCACTGCCGCAGTTCGTCGGACACCGGCATCGGCCGCAATGCGGGCACGTTGGCGCCGCCGGTATTGCCCGGCGGCACCCAGATCCGGGTCATGGTGGCCGCCGCGGCGAGGCGCAGCCACTGGCCCACGATCTCGCGCCAGTCGCGCCGCGCCCGGCCCACCCGCAGCATCCACCAGTGCGCCGCGACGTGGGCGCGCGTGTCGCGCTGGCCGAGGACATGTGCGCGCTCGAAGCGCGCGAACGCCGCGTCCAGGTCGCCCGCCGCACAGGCCGCTCTCCCGGCCTGCATCTCCCGCTCCCAGGCGGGACGCGTCACCTCGCGCCAGCGGCTCATCCCACCGCCCCCTCGAGGCTGACTTCGAGCAGCTTCTTGGCCTCCACCGCGAACTCCATCGGCAGTTCCTTGAATACCTGCTTGCAGAAGCCATCGACGATCATGCTGACCGCGTCCTCGGCGCCGATGCCGCGCGACCGGCAATAGAACATCTGGTCGTCGGAAATCTTCGAGGTGGTGGCCTCATGCTCGACCTGGGCGCTGGGGTTGCGGACCTCGATGTACGGGTAGGTGTGCGCGCCGCAGCGCTTGCCGATCAGGAGCGAATCGCACTGGGTGTGGTTGCGCGCGCCGTCCGCGCCCTTCTCCATCCTGACCAGCCCGCGATAGGTGTTCTGCCCGCGCCCGGCGGAGATGCCCTTGGACAGGATCTTGGACTTGGTGCGCTTGCCCAGGTGGATCATCTTGGTGCCGGTGTCGGCCTGCTGGCGGTGGTGGGTCAGCGCCACCGAGTGGAACTCGCCAACCGAATCGTCGCCGCGCAGGACGCAACTCGGGTATTTCCAGGTGATCGCCGAGCCGGTCTCGACCTGGGTCCAGCTGATGCGCGAACGCGCGCCGCGGCACTCGCCGCGCTTGGTCACGAAGTTGTAGATGCCGCCGACGCCGTTCTCGTCGCCCGGGTACCAGTTCTGCACGGTCGAGTACTTGATGCTGGCGTCATCGAGCGCCACCAGCTCGACGACCGCCGCGTGGAGCTGGTTCTCGTCGCGCATCGGCGCGGTGCAGCCCTCCAGGTACGACACCTGCGCGCCTTCCTCGCAGATGATCAGCGTGCGCTCGAACTGGCCGGTGTCGCGCGCGTTGATGCGGAAATAGGTGCTGAGCTCCATCGGGCAGCGCACGCCGCGCGGCACGAACACGAAGGAACCGTCGGTGAACACCGCGCTGTTGAGCGCGGCGAAGTAGTTGTCGCCCGTCGGCACCACGGAGCCCAGGTACTTGCGCACCAACTCGGGATGCTCCTTCACGGCCTCGCTGAACGAGCAGAAGACCACGCCGGCTTCGGCCAGCTCCTTCTTGAACGTGGTGCCGACCGAGACCGAATCGAATACCGCATCCACCGCGACGCCCGCGAGGCGCGCGCGCTCGTGCAGCGGCACGCCGAGCTTCTCGTAGGTCTCCAGCAGCTTGGGATCGACCTCGGCCAGCGACTTCGGACCCTGCTTGGGCGCGGCGAAATAGCTGATCGCCTGGAAGTCGATCGGCGCGATCGAGAGCTTCGCCCACGCCGGCGGCGTCATCGTCAGCCAATGCCGGTACGCGGCGAGGCGCCAGTCGGTCATCCACGCCGGCTCGCCCTTGCGCGCGCTGATCGTCCGGATCACGCCCTCGTCGAGCCCGGGCGGGACCACGTCGGTCTCGATGTCGGTGATGAAGCCGGCCTCGTAGCGCCGGTTGACCAGGGCTTCGACTTCGCGCGTCGTGGTCGACATCTCAGGCCTCCGCCAGCAGGCGCAGCGGGATGGCGCGGCGCGGCGACGCCGGCGCGCGCATGTCGGCCAGGGTCACGCCACGCAGCGCGGCCTCGACCGCCTCGCTGATGCGGCGCCAGTTGCTGCGCACGCCGCAGTGCGCCTCGTGGCCGCAGTTGCCCTCGTGCACCGTGCACTCGGTCATGCCGAAGGGCCCTTCCATCGCCGCGACGATGTCCGCGACCGTGATCGCCCGCGGCGCGCGCGCGAGCCGATAGCCGCCGTTCGCGCCGCGGAAGGACTCGACCAGCTGCGCCTGCCCCAGTTGCTTGAGCAGCTTGCTGACCGTGGTCGGCTCCAGGCGCACGCGCTCGGCCAGCTCCACCGCACTGATCACGGTGGCCGGGTCCTCGGCCAGGGCGGTCATCACGACCGTGGCGTAGTCGGTGAGGCGGCTGATGCGGAACATGCGGGCGGGCCCGTCCCTGAAAACGGGACTAAAATGGTACCGATTAGGTGATGGTGGCGTCAAACCGGGTACGGAGGCTGTCCCATCGCGCCGGTCCGGGCGCTGCGACCCATTCCAGCGGCATGCGCCCCGCTCAGGGGTTTTCGAAGCCGTCGCGGAAGATCAGTCCCGCCACCCCGCTGACCGAGATCGACACCCGCTGGTGGCTGCAGGCGTTGGGGTCGGACTGCATGCACACCCGGTAGATGAACTCGTCGCTGGTCGCGGCGCCGCCGTTGTGGGTGTAGCTGAACGTGCCGTTGGCGTTGAGCGTGACGGTGCCGTTCGCGGGCCCGGGCCGCGCGGCGGTGGCGAGTGCAAGCGGCGCCCCCGTGGGGTGGGTGTCGTTGGCAAGCAGCGAAGCCTGCGCGCCGTTGACCGTCGACACGGTGCCGCCCACTGCCACGGTGGCGGTATCGGCGACCGGCGCCGGCACCCGATTGGTCGCGAAGTACCACATCGTGTCGTCGTTCATGCGCAGCGTGGCGGACGTGATCCGGAAGTGCAGCGCACCGCCGCCGGGCACGCTGCCGCCCGAGACCTGGCATACCGCGAAACCGGTGTAGGCGGGATCGGTGATCACGTTGAGATTGCAGCCGCTGGCCACGCCGCCGTATTGCAGCGTGATGGCATAGTCGTCATTGCCGCCCACCGCGCCGTTGATGCCGGTGCGCGCGAGCAGGAAGGTGCTGGCATCGTCGGCCTGCAGCGCGCGCTGGTCCTCGTCGTTGAACTGGCCCTGCTGCATCACGGCCTCGGTGTTGGCAAATCCACGCGCGGCCGCCACCGTGCGGTCGGCGTTTTCGGCGTAGAGGTGGCCGGCCGGCAGGAACCCGAGGGTGCGCGCGTAGTTGGCCGCGATCACGGGCGTCGACACCACGAAGGGGTTGTTCACCCCGCGCCGGTACCAGTGCAGGTTGAGGTCGTCGCCGCGCACGTCGTCGCGCGAGCCGATCAGGCCGTCGACGCCGGGCGCGAGTTCCAGCCCCACGCTGAACGATCCCGGCGAGCCCTCGGACTTGGTGTAGTCGTAGTTGCTGCTGGGCTGCCCGCTCTCGGTCGCGATGTTGGGATGCGCCAGGCCCAGGCAATGCCCGATCTCGTGCATCAGCACCGACTCGTAGTCGAACTGGTTGCTGGCCAGCGCATTGTCCGCGCCGCTGCGCAGGTTGGCGGTCGAGGCCACGAACTGGTTGTAGTGCGCGATCACGTTCTGCAGCGGCACGGCCATCTCGGCCTGCAACGCGCTGGTGGGATCGATGCACACGCTGACCGCGATCGGCGAGACCGTGCCGACGCCGTTGTAGCCGGGTGGATGGGTGATGATGTCGATGTTGTTGCCGCCGCCGGCGAAGATATAGGCGCCCGCATGCGCGCCCGTTGCGGATGCGGCGAGGGCCAACGCGATCCCGCGGCGCAACAGTGCCCGGCGCGCGCTCACGGCGACGGCTCCCCGGTGTCGACCGGCACCGGCACGGCGATCGCGTCCAGCGTGTCGACGAACTGCCGGATGCGTTGCTCGGCCTCCGCCAGCCTGGCCAACGCCTCGACCTGCGGGTACAGGTCGGCCTGCCATTGCAGGTTCTCGACCACCAGGCGCTTCGGCGTCGCGCCAGCGGTCACGCCCGCGAGCACGAACTCCGTGGTCACGACCTCGGAGCTGGCATGCACGGTGCCGTCGCGCGCGCGGCGTTCGAGCGCTGCACGCTCCGCACTGGCCGCCACCTCGACCGGATCGAAGTCGGCGACGCCGAGCGCGCGCAAGGCCTCGACCAGGCGCAGGACCTGCGCTTCATCGACCTGCGCAAGGTAGTCGCCTGCGGCGCGGAAATGCGCCGGCCGGTGCAATTCCACCCGGCCGTCGGCATGGACCGCCAGGCGCAAGGCGCGATCGTCGCCTGCAGGCTCGTCGGCCCATACGGCGTAGCGCAGCAGCGGCTCGGCGGATCCGGCCTCGGCCTGACTGGCGCAGGCGACCGTGGCCAGCAACATGGCCAGGACAACGTGCAGGGGTCGGGTCATGGCGCACCTCCGACCATCAATGCGACGCGCCATGCTAACTCGCGCCAGTTTTCCGCGCATGTCCCGGGCATCCTGCGGTACTACAGCCCCTCGCTGTGGGAGCGGCTTTAGCCGCGACCAGGGGCCCATCGCGCGCAGAGCGCGCTCCTACAAGGCCGGCTCTGTAGGAGCGCGCTCTGCGCGCGAAAGGCGCGAGGCGTCGTGCAAATGGTGCAAATGCAAATGGG
>JAGOEZ010000195.1 GCA_017997455.1 Lysobacterales bacterium
AGGCTGAGTCCCACGCCCTCGACGGTGCCGCGCAAGTGGAGCTCGACGCCCTTGTCGTTGGTATACGACGCAGTCACCTCGCGCGATCCGGCCATGGCGCTGCGACTGATCGAGGTGTACTTGCCGGCGAAATCCTCGACCCGCTCGAGGGCATACACGTCGCCCGTCGCGCTCACCGAGGTCACCGCCTTCGCGCCTATCCCCGCGCTCGCGGTCTTGAAGGTGAAGGGGTAATCGGCGCCCTTGAAGTGCAACACGCCCTTGCCGGCGGTCCCTCCCATGATCAGGCGCATCTGCTCGGACGCGAGCTCGACCGTACCGCTCCGCGGGCCGCTGGCCTTGCCCGGTCCGTCGCCCTCCCCGGCAGCCATTGCCGGCAGTGCCAACGATGTGGCTGCCACCAGACCCAGCAACCCAACCGCGATTCGCGCGCGCAACGTCGTCATGACCGCTTCTCCCTTGGCACTAGCCTGCCAGCCTAGTGCGACAGGACCTGCCCGGCAAATGCGGGTGGTTACCGTGGATGTCGGATGTCCAGGGGCGCAATGGTGTCGGCGGGCGTGAAGCCGAACACCAGCCCGTAGAAGGCCAGTTCCGCCTCCTGCGCGCGGATGATGCTCTCGGCCTTGCGGAAACCGTGCTGTTCGCCGTCGAACTCGATATAGGCGTGCATCACGCCGCGCTGGTCCAGCGCGGCGACGATCTTGCGCGACTGGTCCGGCGTGACGATGCGGTCCTCGGCGCCCTGGAAGGTGATGAGCGGCTCGGTGAAGCCGTCGAGGTGGAAGATCGGCGAGCGCGCCCGGTAGACGGCCTCGTCCGGCGGGCCGATCAGCGAGACGTCGTATTGGCTCTCGAACTTGTGGCTGGTGGCGGCCAGCGCCGCGATGTCGGACACGCCGAAGTAGTTGGCGCCGGCGCGGAAGCGGTTGGTGAAGGCCAACGCGGCCAGCGTCGTGAAACCGCCCGCGCTGCCACCGCGGATGGCCACCCGGGCCGGGTCGGCCTTGCCTTCGGCCACCAAAAAATCCACCGCGGCCACTGCGTCCTGCACGTCCACCACGCCCCATTGGCGATCGAGGCGCTTGCGGTAATCGCGACCATAGGTGGTCGAGCCACCGTAGTTCACGTCGACGATGGCGAAGCCGCGGCTGGTCCAGTACTGCTTCGAGAGCGAGAACACCGGCCTCGACGCCGACGTGGGTCCGCCATGGATGGTGACGATCAGCGGCGGCAGGCTGCCCTCCGGCCCGGTGAACCCGGGGTTGGTGGGCGGATAGAACGTGGCATGCGCGATGCGCGCCTCGCCCGCGGGACCGGGCGTGGTCGGGAACCGGATGGGTTGTCCGATCGAAACCAGCGATGCGGGAATGCGACTCGTGCTGGCTTGGTGCAGGCGCTGCACCTGGCCATCCTGCGGATCGATGGCTACCAGCACGGGCTCATCCGTGGCGGCGCTGGCGATGGCGATCAGGCGTCCGTGGCGATCGAGGGAAAGGTCGCCGAAGTTCACGAAGGGCGCATCGATGCGGCGATAGCCGCCGTCCTTCACGTCGATCCGGGCCAGTTCGTCGATCGCATCCTTGCTGCTGCGGGCGTAGACATGGCCGGCGTCAGCCACCACGTAGGTCTGGTTGCCCAGCGTCCACAGCGCACCGCCGAACTCGCGCGCCATCGGCGCCAGCGCGCGCGTCTTGCCGTCGCGGGTGGCGTACAGGTTCCACCAGCCGCTGGGCTCGTCGATGTAGTAGAGCGTGCCGTCCTTGCCCCACTGCGGCTCGAGCACGGCGCGGTCGCCGCCGGCCACGACAGTGGCCGCGCCCGGCATGCCGCGGGCGTCCAGCGCCGCGGTCTTGAGCGTCGTCGCGTCCCATGGCATGGACGGGTGGTTCCACTCGATCCAGGCCAGCTGCTTGCCGTCGCCGCTCAAGCGCGGGTAGGCGACGAAATCGGTGCCGGTCACCAGCACCGTGCCGGCATCGACCGGGCCAGGCGCCGCCGGCACGGGCACGCGGACGATCTCGTTGCGCTCCTCGCCGTTGGCCTTCACCGTGGCCTCGGTGTGGTCCTCGCGCACGCACACGAGCGCGCCGCGCCCGCCATCGATGGCGCAGTCCGCATACTGGTAGTGCGCGGGCGTGATCGCCACGGGTGCCGCGTCGCCACGCTGCAGGTACAGGCGCTGGTCGCTGAAATTGGCGAAGACCACCGCATCGCCCATGACCCAGTAGCTGCTGCCGCCGTACTCATGCACGCGCGTGCGCACGCTGAATCCCTCCGGCGTGAGCACCTTCGGCAAGCCATCGGCCCCGAACGTGACCAGCACCTGGCGTCCGCCCTCGGCCGGACGGCTCTCGCGCCAGTAGATGCGCCCGTCGAACACCCGCACGTCGCTGATGCCCGCCGCCGACCTCGCGAGGTCGGCCGCGGTGATGGGGCTGGCCCAGCTGCCGAACGGCGCCACCACCGGCGCAGCGCCGGCCGCTCCCGCCAGCGCAACGGAAAGGCCCGCAGCCAGCACGCCAGGACGGTTCGACATCGTCATCTCCAATGAAAGAAAGGCCGGGCCACGGCGTCGCCGGTCAAGCGCCTGCGGCTCGGCCGCCCGCCGACGATACCGCGCAGGGCACGAACACTGAAGGTGCCGCAGGCGTGGCATCGCGCCGGCATCGCCGGCCCGGCGCGGGCGTCCCCGGCGACTCGTCCGCGCGGCGACATCCGCCGGCGCGCAACCGTGGGTTCCCGCGATCTCCCGGCGTGGGCTACAGTCGCGGCACCCACCTTTCCCGGCTCTGGAGCCAAGCACCATGACGCGCCTGACTCGATGGATCGCCCTCGCCGCGCTTGCGCTCGCTGCCACATCCGCAACCGCGGCGGACGCCGCCACCGTGCTGATCACCGGCGCCAACCGCGGCATCGGCCTCGAGTACGCGCGTCAGTTCAAGGCCAAGGGCTATGCGGTGATCGGCACCGCGCGCAATCCCGGCGAGGCGACCGAACTGGCCGCGCTGGACGTGCGGGTCGAGGCCCTGGACGTGACGGATGCCGCGAGCGTCGCCGCCCTCGCCAAGCGGCTCGACGGCGTGCCCATCGACGTGCTCATCAATAATGCCGGCATCGGCGACCGCGACGACACCAGCGTCCTGGCCACGGACTTCGCCATGTTCGAGCGCACGCTCGCGGTGAATACGCTGGGGCCGCTGCGGGTGACCCAGGCCCTGCTGCCGAACCTGCGCGCCGGGAGCCGCAAGCACATCGTCAACATGTCCTCGCGCCTGGGCAGCATCACGCTGAACAACGGCAACTACTCCGCCTACCGCGCCAGCAAGGCCGCGCTGAACCAGGTCAACCGCAGCCTGTCGATCGAACTGGGCAAGCAGGGCTTCGTCGTGGTGGTCGTGCACCCGGGCTGGGTCCGGACCGAGATGGGCGGCGCCGAAGCCCCGCTCCTCCCCGACGAGAGCGTGCGCGGCCTGGTGAAATTGATCGAGCGCCTGGCGGCCGGCGACAACGGCCGCTTCTACGACTATCTCGGCGAAGAACTCCCCTGGTAACGCTTCGCGTATCCCGGCACCAGCGCCGCCTTCCCTGAGCTAGCCCGGCAACGCCAGGGGCTTGTGCATGGTGATGTGCGCGGCAATGCATTGCCACTTGCCGTCGCGCTTGCGCCAGATGTCGGTGTAGCGGTTGACGCCCACGCGACCGTCCTTCATCTCGAAGGCGTTCTCGGCGTGGACCAGGGCGATGTCATCGAAACGGCGGATGCGGACCTTGTCGACCGGGAACGACTTGATGTGCTCGGCGTACACCGGCCGCGCGAAATCGGCCAGCGCGGCGGCGCGATCCTTGATCGAGCCGTCGCTGGACACGACCACGTAGTCGGGCGCGAGGTGTGCGGCGTACCAGGCCACGTCGGCGTTGCGGAACGCCTCGACATAGCTCGCGTTGAGTTCGCGCAGGACCTCGATGTCGTCGCCCTGCGGATCGCTGCCGGCCCACGGCGCGTGCGGCGGCTCGAAGCCCGTCTGCAACGCGACCGGCACCTCGGGCTGGAACAGCGAGTTCTGCCCGCTGACCAGGCGCCAGTTCGCGCCGTCCCAGACATACACGTCCGTGTAGCGGACCTTGCGGGCACGCCCGTCGCGGGTCAGCGCGTCGAACACCGCGTGGGTGACGGCGACGGAACCGTGCAGGCGCACCTGCACCTCGTCATAGGAAGCGCCGGACAGCCGCGTGGGTTCGCGGAAGGTCGCGAGGAAGGCCTCGCGGTCCTGCCACGTGCCGTCGCTCGCGGTGCGCACGAAGTCGTCGTGGATCAGGCCGGCCATGAAGTCGTGGTCGCTATCGACGAAGGCACCGACGAACTGATGGTTGATGGCCCGTAGTTGTGCCTCGGCCAGTTCCGGCGCCGGAACCGGTGCCGCGGCCGCGTTGGCGGCGAAGGCGCAGGCCATGGCCAGGACGGACTTGATCAGCGGTGAGGGCATGTTCGATTCCTCGCTCAGGGTTGCGGGGCATGGGAGGGAGCCGCGGATTTCCACGCCGGCATGCTGGCCAGCAGCGCGCGCGCAAGGTCGCGTGCGGCCTCGGGGTGCAGGCCCTGCTCGCGCTCGTAGTACGCGGCATTCGCCTGCAGCACCTCGGCGTAGGGCTTGAGCTTGCCGAGCTCGTCGCCGCAAGTGGAGCAGTAAGCGGATTCAGTATTGCCGCCGGCGAAGTCGTCCGGCGCCTGCATCGGGAAGCCGCAGGATCCGCACGAGACGCAATGGGATTCGGACATGGTGTTACTCCTCAGGTTCGAATGAGTTGCAGCAGGCAGGCCTTGAGCTCGTCGCGACGCGCGGCGACCACGCTCGCGCCCGGACTGAACAGGTCGCGATGCATCAGGTAATGGTTGGTGAGCGC
>JAGOEZ010000196.1 GCA_017997455.1 Lysobacterales bacterium
CCCCGACCGTGTGCCGCCGTGCAGCGCTATGCCCCGGGCCAACGCTGGATCTCCGCCGCCGAACCCGAGCTCGGCCTCGGCACCGTGCTGCGCGTCGACGGCCGCAACGTGCAGGTGCTGTTCGCCCGGACCGGCGTGATGCGCCACTTCGCCGCCGCCAGCGCGCCGCTGGTGCGGGCCGCGTTCCAGGCCGGCGACCGCGTCGCCGCCAATGGCGAGCTGCTGACCGTGCAGCGGGTCGAGGAACGCGACGGCGTCTTCCACTACGAGGGCGACGGTCGCAGCGTGCCCGAGGGCGCGCTCGACGACGTGCAGAGCATTTCGCGCGCCAACGATCGCCTGGTCGGTGGGCGGGTCGACGACAACGAGCGCTACGCCCTGCGCCTCGAGGCGCTGGAGCGGCGTGCCGCGGCGCTGCGCGACCCGGGCTATGGCGCGTTGTCGGCGCGCATCGACCTGATCCCGCACCAGTTGCGCGTGGCCGAGATCGCCAGCGAGCGGCGTCCGCCGCGCGTGCTGCTGGCCGACGAGGTCGGGCTGGGCAAGACCATCGAGGCCTGCCTGGTGATCGCGCGCCTGGTCGCCACCGGGCGCGCCGGCCGCGTGCTGGTGCTGGTGCCCGAGGCGCTGGTGTACCAGTGGTTCGTCGAACTGCTGCGCCGCTTCAACCTCGCCTTCGCGATCTTCGACGAGGAGCGGGTCGAGGCCATCGAGCTCGAGGGCGACGGCCGCAATCCGTTCCAGGACGAGCAGCTGGTGATCACCGACACCGCGTTCCTGACCTCGCACATGGAACGGGCCAGGCAGGTCGTGCAGGCCGGCTGGGACCTGCTGGTCGTGGACGAGGCGCACCACCTGGCGTGGTCGCCGGAGGCCGAGTCGCCGGCCTACGTGCTGGCGGAGGCGCTGGCGCGCCGCACGCCCGGCGTGATCCTGCTCACCGCCACGCCCGAGCAGCTCGGTCGCAGCGGCCACTTCGCCCGCCTGCGCCTGCTCGATCCGGCGCGCTTCCACGACCTCGCCGCATACCAGCGCGAGGCCGAGGACTACGGCCGCCTGTCGGCATTGGCCGCCGACCTCATCGACGAGCGCGCGCCGCAGGGACCGCAGCGCGAGCTGCTCGAGACCCTGCTGGCCTCGGAGGCCGAGGAGGGCGCGGTCGCGCTGCTGGCGCGCGACGACGCCGGATCGCGCGAGACCCTGCTGCGCCGCCTGATCGACCGCCACGGCACCGGACGCGCGATGTTCCGCAACCGGCGCGCGCTGGTCGGCGGGTTCCCGCGCCGCATCGCGCATCGGGTCGTCGCCGCGGCCGATGGTGCCGAAGGCGTGGCCCTGCGCGAGCGCTGGCTCGAGGAATTCCTCGGCGACGTGGCCGATCCGCCGACCGCGCCGCCGCTGTCCTATGCCGACGACCCGCGCATCGCCTGGCTGGACGGGCTGCTGCGCGCGCACCCGGAGCACAAGTTCCTGCTGCTCACCCGCTGCCAGCCCAAGCTGCACGCGATCGAGGAGGCCCTGCGCCTGCGCAGCGGCGTCGCGCTGGCCCGCTTCCACGAGGGCCTGGGCATCGTGCAGCGCGACCGCAACGCCGCCCACTTCGCCGATCCCGGCGGCGCGCGCCTGCTGCTGTGCACCGAGATCGGCAGCGAGGGGCGCAATTTCCAGTTCGCGCACCACCTCGTGCTGTGGGACCTGCCGCTCGACCCCGACCTGCTGGAGCAGCGCATCGGCCGCCTCGACCGCATCGGCCAGCGCGGCGACGTGCAACTGCATCACTACGCGGTCGAGGGCAGCGCGCAGCACGCGCTGGCGCGCTGGTATGCCGAGGGCCTCGGCGCGTTCGAGTCGCCGCCGGAGGACGGCCGCGAGATCCTCAAGCGCTATGGCGAGCGCGTGGTCCGGGTCGCGCGCGATTGCGCGCGCGGCGCGTCCGAGGCCGAGGCCGCGCTCGACGCGCTGGTCAACGAGACCCGCGCCACGCACGACGAACTCGCCGCCACCATCGCCCAGGGGCGCGACCGCCTGCTCGAGCTGGCGACCCGTTTCGATCCCGGCGCCGACCGTTTGCGCGAGGCCCTCGCGGCCGCCGATGCCGACGCCGCGACCGGCGACTTCTGCGTGCGCCTGCTCGAGTTCTACGGCGTGACCGTCGACGACCACGGCCGCAACGTGCTGATGCTCGATCCCGAGATGCTCTCGACCGAGGCCCTGCAGGGTTTCGACCAGGGCCCGCGCCAGGCGACCTTCGACCGCGCCACCGCGCTGGCGCGCGAGGAGCTGCTGTTCCTGCGCATGGACCATCCGCTGGTGGCGGGCGCGCTCGACCTGCTGCTGTCCTCGGAGTCCGGCAACGCCGCCTTCCTGATCGACGATGCCCTGCCGCCGCGCAGCGCCTTGCTCGAGGCGGTCTACGTGCTCGAGTGCGTGGCCCCACCCCGGCTCGCGGTGGACCGCTGGCTGCCGCCGCTGCCGCTGCGCGTGGTGGTCGATTCGCGCCTCGCCGAGCGCACGGCCTATGTCGCGGACGCGCGCAGCGTGGCGCGCGCGCCGGAGCGCGGCGTGGACCTGGCGCGCTACCGCAAGGTGCTGGCGGCGCTGGTGCCGCCGATGGTGGGCGCGGCCGAGAAGCTGGCGCAGGCGCGCGCGGCGCGCGAGGCCGGCGCGGCCACCGCCGCGGCCGAGGCCCAGCTCGGCACCGAGATCGGTCGCCTGGAGGCGCTGGCGCGGGTCAACCCGGGCGTGCGTCCCGAGGAGATCGCGGCGGCGCGCGCGGAGCTCATGCAGCTGCGCGAGGTGCTGCCCTCGGCGCGCGCGCGGCTCGATTCGCTGCGTTTCGTCGCCAGCGCGGATTTCCTCGCGCTGCGGGGCTAGGCCTTGCGCGTGGCGGGACCGGCGCGAGGCGGGCGCTGATGCACGACACGCTCGCCCTCGCCGGGGTGCTGCTGGCCGGGCTCTACTTCATCGGCCTGGCGGCGGCGGCGCTGGCCGCGCCGGCGCGGGCCGCGCGTTTCCTGCTGGGCTTCGCCGGCTCGGCGCGCGCGCACTACGTCGAACTGGCGTTGCGACTGGCGGTCGGTTGCGCATTCATCGCGCGGGCGCCGCGCATGCCGTTCGAATCCGCGTTCGCGGCATTCGGTTGGGTGCTCGTCGCGACCAGCGCGGTCCTGTTCGCGGTGCCCTGGCAGTGGCATCGCCGATTCGCGCAGAAGGCCGTGCCGCAGGCCCTGCGCCACCTCAGGCTGGTGGGCCTGGCGTCCCTGGCCCTGGGCGGATTCGTCCTCGCGTGTGCGGGTGCGGGCATCGCCGGCGCGACCTGAGCGCCCGGACGCACGGGCCTCAGCGCATCAGGATCCGCCTGGGCCGCCACGGCAGCTTGCCGCGCCAGTACTGGATCAGCACGAAGCCGATCGCCATCCCGCCGAGGTGGGCGAAATGGGCGACGTTGGATCCCGGCTGCGACAGGCCCAGCACCAGTTCAAGCACGCCGTAGCCGATCACGAACAGCCATGCCGGCATCGGGATCGGCGGGAACAGCAGCAGTACGCGCTGGTGCGGGTACATCATGCCGAAGGCCAGCAGCAGGCCGAACACGCCACCGGACGCGCCCACGGTCGGGATCATCGGTCCGTCGGGCATCAGCCAGGCCTGGGTTGCGAGCTGCGCCAGCGCCGCGCCGACCACGCAGACCAGGTAATAGACCAGGAAGGGCCGGCTGCCCCAGAGCTGCTCGATCGGCGAGCCGAACATGTACAGCGCGAAGGCGTTGAACGCGAGATGCAAGCCGCTGCCGTGCAGGAAGCCATAGCTCACGAGCTGCCACGGCTCGAAGCCGACCGAGTCCACCCCGCCACCCTGCGGCAACAGCACGTGCGGACCCAGCGGCCACAACGCGAGCGGCGCGCTGAAGCCGTCGCCGAGCAACAGCTGCAGGCCGTAGCCCGCGGCCAGCGCGATGAGCAGGGCCAGGGTGACCGGGGGCAGGCGCAGTTCCATGTGGCTAGCGTAGCGGCGCGGGGCATGCGACGACCATCCCGGGCACGCGCCCGGACTACCGGGTGCGCCGTCGCGGCGGTGCGATGGCGGCGGGGCCCCACAACACCTCGTCGAGGTCGCGCCGCCATCCATGCCGTGCCAGGTCCACGCGCCCGCGCACCACGGCGACGCCGTCGCGCGCCAGCAGGGCGCGCTGGCGTTCGTGCGGCGCCGAACCCTGCGGGAAAGCCAGCAGGCCGCCGGAGCGCAGCACGCGCTGCCACGGCACCGGATGGTCCCCGGGCGCATGGCGCAGCGCCCAGCCCACCAGCCTCGCGCGCCCGGGCAGCCCCGCGATCGCGGCGACCTGGCCGTAGCTGGCGACCTTGCCGCGCGGGATCGCCGCGACCGCGGCGAGGATGCGGGCGTGCGGCTCGGACAAGGCGGTCGCCATTGCCGTAGCATACGTGGCCTCCCCGCCGCTGCCGCAACCGATCCCGCCATGCAGAGCTTCGAAGACGTCCGCACCCATTTCGCCGCGCACCAGACCCTGGCCGACAACGAGCCGTACCTGATCAGCTTCGAGCTCGACACCGGCGAGGGGCGCCGCCAGGGCATCTACCTCGCCGAACTCGAATCCGAGGACGGCAACAAGCTGCTGCGCGTGAGTACCCCCGTCGCGCCGCTCGGATCGATGGATCCGGCCAAGTGCCTGCGCTTCAACTGGGCGCAGCGCGTCGGCTACCTTGCGCTCAACGACCTCGACCGGGTGCCGTACCTGCACCTGTGCGAGAACCGCCCTTACGCGCAGCTGTCGGCGCGCGAACTCGACCGCATCATCGCCGAGATCGGCGCGCTGGCCGATTCGCTGGAGCGGGCGATGAACCGCGGCAAGGACCACCTGTAGGAGCGGC
>JAGOEZ010000197.1 GCA_017997455.1 Lysobacterales bacterium
CACGCGGACGGCGATCGGACAGCGGCGCGCGGCGCGTGCGCTCAGGCCGGCAGCTGGCCGGCGATGTGGGCGTGGATCTCGCGCGGCGGCAGCGCGCTCAGGTCCTTGTTCACTTCCAGCACGATGTGCCCGCGCAACTGCTTGCCCAGGGTCTGGTTGAGCGTGCCAAGGAAGCCGGGCGGCGCGACCAATACCAGCCGTTCGTAGCGATGCTGCACGCGGCCCTCCTCCAGCACGACTTCGAGCTCGCGCGCGAAGCGCTCCGAGACCTTCTCCTCCAGCGTCGTGTGCGGCTCGATGGCATGCCGCGCCGAACCCATGCTCTCCTGGGTGCGCGGCTTGCGGTCGCGCACCACATCGGCCGCCGGCACGCGCGCGTCGGGATTGGCGAAGTCGCGCAGTTCATCGAGCTGGCTGCCCTCGCCGACCAGGTTGAACAGGCGCGCACGCGCGCGGTCGGCCACCAGCACCCAGGTCGATTTCATGATCGGACTCCCGGCGCGGATCGCGCCATTTCGGCACGATTCCACTATAGGCGCCACGACCGCGCCTGCCTTGATGCAGGTCAACCCACGGCGGGCATCGTCCGGCCTCAGGCCGGACGATGGGTGAAGAATGCGACGAACACGGTGCCGTCCGGCGCGCGATGGATGGTCCAGCCTTCGCCGTCGCGCGCCGCGCCGCCGTACCAGGTGCCGTTGATCCAGTCCACGCCCTGCGCCTGCGCGAAGGGCCCGGCCTGGCAGACCGGCGTGAACGCGGTCGGGATCAGCAGCGTGATCGGGTAGCTGAAGTCGCCGAAGCCGGCGGTGTTTTCGCCGCTCGACGTCCACGCCAGGTTGCCGGTGGTGCAGCTGGTGAACTCGATCCGCAGGTTGCCCCAGCGCTTGCGCGCCACGGTGGCCGGGTTGAAGCCGGTGCCGAAGGCGGTGCCGGTGGCGGAGAAAAGGTCGAGTTGAAGGATCCGCCCGCTGGTCATCGAGCCCGCGCCCACGATCCAGTACTGGGTGCCGACCTGGGTGAGGTCCACGCCCGCGCCCTTGGGAATCGCAATCGCCCAGGTGGGGCCGCCCACGCCGCCCACGCCCGACGCGTACACCGGTCCGATGCGGGTGCCGTCGGCAGCGATGAACTCGGCGCCATTGGCGTTGTTGGCCACCAGGATGCGCCCGTCAGCCGTCCGGGTCAGGCCGGTGGGACCAGTGAGGCCGGTGACGAAGGTGCCGATGAAGTTGCCGCCGGGGCCGTAGCGCAGGATCGCGTTGCTGCCCTCGCCGCTCACCAGCACGTTGCCGTTGGCTTCGAACAGGATGCCGCGGGTCTGGCTGAGCCCGCCGCTGCTGGGGGCGATGAACGCACTGGTCGTGCCGCTGGCCGGGTCGTAGACCGCGACGCTGTTGCTGTCGTAGGCAGGGATGTAAAGCCGGCCGTCGGGACCGAAGGTGAGTCCGTTATCGGGGCCGTTGAGCCCGGCGGCGCGGGCCGCGACCACGGTCGCTTCGAAGGCGCCGGTGGTGCCGTCGTAGCGGCGCACCGTGTCGGAGGCGTAGCCGCCGAGGTAGACGTCGCCATCGGGGCCGAAGGCGATGCCGGTGGCGTTGAAGCCGGCACCGGTGGTGATGAAGGTATCGATGTAGGCCAGGGTGCGCGCGTCGTAGCGCAGGATGCGGCCGTTCTCCTCGCTGACCACGTACAGGCGCCCGTCCGGACCGATCTTGACGGCCTGCGGGCCCCGGATGCGGTTCTGGTCGTCGAGCAGGCGCTCGAAGGCGCCGTTGCAGCCGTCGTACACATGCACGTTGTTGCTGAAGTAGCCACTCACGAGCACGCGCTCGGCGCACTGGGCGAAGGCCGCGGGGGCGCCCAGCAGGACGATGAGGAGGAAGGCGATACGCTGGATCACGGGGTGGACTCCGGGTGGGGGTTGGAGGCTGCACAGGCTGCGCGCGGCGCCGCGGCCCGTCCCGAGGAAAACCCCCGCGAATCCTCCTTTCTTCGCCCCCGGGGCCTCCCCCGGGCCCCCGCTATACTTCGGGGCGGCCGCGTGGCGCGCCGCGATCCCCGTCGCCGGAGTCCATGGCCTCCTCCCCGCCCGCCCCCACCCGCTTGCAGATCGGCGACTGGCAGTTCGACACCGGCAGCCACGAGCTCGAGCGCGCCGGCACGCGTGAGCGCCTGCCGCGACGCCTGGGCCGCCTGCTCGAACGCCTCGCGGCGGAGCCGGGGCGGGTGGTGTCGCATGAAACCCTGCTGGCCGAGGTGTGGGAGCGCGGGCATGTCGCGCCCGAGGTCCTGGCCCGCGCCGTCGCCGAGTTGCGCCGCGCGCTGGGCGACGAGCCCAAGGCGCCGCGCTACATCGAGACGATCCCCAAGCGCGGCTACCGGCTGGTTGCGGCGGTGGCGCCGGACCTCGGCGCGCCCGCGCCCGGCGTCGATCCAATCGCAGTCGCGGTCGGCTCGCGACGACCGGTGGGACGCGCACTTGCGGCCCTGCTCGCCGTGCTCGCGGCGGCAGTCACGGTGTGGCTGCTGCGCCAGCCCGATCCCGCGACGCCCGACGCCACCAGCAACCCGCTCGCGCAGGTACGACCCTTCACCAGCGCGCCCGGCTACGAACTCAGCCCCGCGCTCTCGCCCGATGGGCAGCTACTGGCCTACGCCGAATACCGTGGCGACGAGAACACCAGTGCGATCGTGGTGCAGGGCGTCGATGGCGCCGGCCGCCGCCGCTTCGACGAAGTAGCCGATGCCAGCGACCTGCGTCCGCGCTTCTCGCCCGATGGCCGCAAGCTCGCCTTCCTGCGCCGCGCGCCGGCACGCTGCGAGGTGCGCGTGCGACCGGTGCTGGCCGGCGAGTCGCGCCGCATCGCCGACTGCGCCGTCGGCGTGCCCAGCAGTGTGGACTGGTCGCCGGACGGCACGCGGCTGGCGTTCACGGCACCCGTAGCGATGGACGGCGGCACCGGTCCCGGCATCGCGCTGGTCGCGCTCGCCGATGGCGCCATCTCCCCCTTGCCCTTGCCGCCGGTGGCGCGCGGCGCCGATACCGACCCGCGCTTCTCGCCGGATGGACGCCGGCTCGCGTTCGCGCGCGGCGAGGACAGCGATCGCGACCTGCTGCTGCTCGATCTCGATCGCCCCGACCGTCCGCGCGTGCTCAGCACCGAGCCCAGCCGCATCCTGGGGCTCGCGTGGACACCCGAGGGTCGGTCACTCGTCGTGGGCAGCGACCAGGCCGGCTACCGGACCTTGATGCAGGTCGAGCTGGCCAGCGGTGAATGGACGACGCTCGCCGCGCGCGAAGGCCAGTTCCCCGACGTGTCGCGCAGCGGCGAGCTCGCCTACGAACTGGCGCACTACGATGCCAACCTGTGGCGCCGCGACCTGCGCGATCCCGCCGCCACGGCCGTGCGGGTGGTCCACTCCACGCGTTACGACGGCACGCCCGTGCTTTCGCCCGACGCCAGCCGCTTCGTCTTCGTCTCCACCCGCGAGGACCAGGAAACTGTCTGGCTGCGCGACGCTGGCCGCGACGACGACCAGCGGCTGCCGCTCGACCCCGCGCGCCGCTGGGTCTTCCCCGCGTGGTCGCCCGATGGCGCGGCGCTGCTGCTCACGCGCTACGAAGGCCTGCACACCACCGTGCACCGCCACGAGCTGGCCAGCGCGCGCACGACCGAACTCACGGCGCTGGGCAACCAGGCCTTCGGCGCGCAGTACGCGCGCGATGGCGCCGAGATCATCTACGGCGTGCGGGTCGAGCCGGCCTCGATGAGCCTGTGGCGCATCGCCGCCGCGCTCGATGCCGAGCCGACGCCGCTGGTGACCGACGAGCCGGTCGTGCGCTTCAACGCCGACGGCGAGCGCGCGGTCTACCAGCGCGGCGACGCGCCCGGCCTGGTGGTGCTTTCGCTCGCCGATGGGGCGCGCGGCGAAGTGCTGCCGCAGATCGGCGCCGCGCAGCGCTGGACCTGGCGCCTGGTCGGCGACTCGATTTGGTACGTCGATGACGCCGGCGAGGTCGCCAAGCTGCGCCGCCTCGACCTCGCCACCGGCACCGACATCGCCGTGGCCACCGGCGTCGAGCCCGATGCCGTGGCCCCCGCGCTCGATGTCGCGCGCGACGGCAGCGTGGCGATGTTCGCGCGGGTCGACGAGGTCTCGATCGACGTCATGCTGGCGCCGCGGGCGTTCGAGGCTGCGCGGCAATAGTGGTTCCCTTCCCGTTGCGCAGGCAAGGGGAAACCACGCGACACCGACCCCCTGACCGTCGCGTACCCCCTTGAATCGGCCGTTGTCGGGATCGGGGGTCAGTCGTTGCGCAACGCGACCATCGGATCGGATTGCCCGGCGCGCCGCGCCGGCAGCCAGCAGGCCACCGCGGCAGTCGCCATCAGCGTGATCGCCACCACCAGGTACGGCAGCGGCTCGTTGGCCGAGACGTCCGACAGCACTGGTGCCAGCGGCCGCGTCAGCAGGTATCCGCCGGCCACGCCGGCGACGGTGCCGGCCAGCGTGAGGAGCGCGTTCTGGCGCAACATCATGCGCACGATGCCGGCGCCGGTCGCGCCCAGCGCCACGCGCAAGCCGAACTCGCGCGTGCGCAGCTTGGCGCCGTAGGCCACCACGCCGAACACGCCGACCGCGGCCAGCACCAGGGCCGCGAACGCGAACACCAGCGCCATCGTGCCGATGATCTGCAGGCCCGCCAGCTGGCGCTGCGTGCGCTTGGTGAGCGTGCGGATCGTGTGCACCGGTTGCTCGGGATCGATCGCCGCGACCGCGGCGCGCACCGCCGGGACCAGCGCGCTGGCGTCGCCCTCGGCGCGGACCAGCAGGTCGAGCCAGCCCCAGCCGACCTGTTCCTGCAGCA
>JAGOEZ010000039.1 GCA_017997455.1 Lysobacterales bacterium
TCGTCCATGGTGGCGAGCACGTCGACGGCCAGGGTCGCGGCACCCTCGGCCTTGGCTGGCAGCACGACGTGGGTCGCGCCTTGCAGCGGCGCCCGGTAGGTCAATGAGTCCGCACCCGCCGCCTCCGCGACCACCCAGCGCGCGCCGCCGCGCTCGACCAGCCATGCCCGCCCGCCGGTGGCCGACAACGCAGTGGCCTTGGGCGTCGCGCTGGTGATGGGCGCGACGTCGATCTCGAACGTGGCGTCGGCCTCGGTGCCGGGGACGACCAGCCGCACCTCACCGATGTCGAAGCGCGCCGCGTCGCAGTTGCCGCGCGTGTACTTCTGGTCGTTGAAGCAGTCGCCGCCTTCCTGGCGCGCCACCTGGGTGTCGCCGCCCGATCCGGCCAGCCGCAGGATCGAGACCTGGCTGTCCTTGAGCTTGGCGGCGCCGCCATTGCCGATCTGGTCGAGTTCGACCGGCGTGCGGAAGCGCAGGTGCAGGCCATGGGCGGGATCGCGCGTGCGCGCGCGATCGAGCACCAGCAGGGTCGCGGACTCGGCGCCGCTTTCATCGCGGTACGGCAGCAGGATGAAATCGCGCAGCGCGAGCTTGATCGGGCTGGCAACTTCGCGGAAGCGGTACTGGTCGGCATAGTCGCAGCGCGCCAGCAGGGCGCCACCGGGCAGGCCGAACTTCCAGCGGAATCCGGTATCGACGCTCCAGAAGGTCTGGCTCGGCACGTAGCCGTCCGGTTGCCCCGGGGCCTCCACGGATGGCGCGTTGCTGGTCAGGCTCGACAGGCTGCCATAGGGCGAGGGATCGACGATCGCGTGGTCGCGCCCGCGCGAAAGGACGAAATTGCCGGCGTTGGGCGGCAGGTGGTCGACGTCGATGGTCGGGGAGCAGAACGCGGCGAACCAGATCGCGCCCTTGTCCCAGCCCGAGCGCGCGTACAGGATCGAGGTGCCGGAGGCGAAGTACGCAGTGCCCATCCGGTCGCGCGGGAACGGCTCCGCCGGCGCCGGATTCGCCTCGGCCAGCGCGGTGTAGAGCACGTACTTGAGGTCATCGGACTCGAAGTCGCCGATGCGCTCGATCTCGGCGCGCGCCCACCGCTGCGCCTGCGGCGGCGCCGGCCCGACCAGCACCGCTTCCAGCGTGAGCCGGTTGACGTGGATGTGCGGCACGTGCGACTGGGTATCGCCGACCACCAGCGTGCGCTCGCCGGTCGGCGTCATCGCGTAGACGTGGCGCAGGAACAGGTCCTCGAGCCACTGGCCCATCGGCGCGACGTCGACGCCCTGCGCCGCCACCGCACGCGCCGCCAGCGCGTATTCCGCCACGCTGAGCGGCGCGTACTGCCAGCCCTCGCCCCAGTCGCCGCCGGCCAGCACGCCGTCGCGCGCGGCCGGCAACAACTGCTCGCCGAAGATCTGGTCGACGACCTTTTCCCACAGGCGCGCGCCGTCGGGCCCGGCCTCGCCGCCCTGGGCGATCGCCATCAGGGTGGCCGCCGCGACATAGCCGGCGTGGTAGTTGTTGCCCGGATGGCTGGCTCGGTAGCCCTCCTTGACGTACCAGCTGGTCCAGGCCTTGAAGCGCTGGCGCGCGCGCGCGCGCAGGGCTTCGTCCATGCCGGGATGGTCGTGGAGCCAGTCATAGGCCAGCGCGGTGTAGGGCCCGAGCGCGCGGATCGCGTAGCCGCTGTCGCGCGACGCCGACTTGTCGCCGCCCTTGCCGTCGCCGACCGTGGTGCGGTCGTCGAGCAGCGCCTTGAAATAGATGAGCGCGGTCTCGGCATGCCGATCCTCGCCGGTGGCGCGCCACGCGACCAGGCAGGTCTGCAGGGAACGGGCCCAGTCCAGCCCCATGTAGCCATCGCGGCCGAAGCGTCCGGGCGCGCCGGCGATCTCGCGGCAATCGGCGACCGCGCGCGCGACCGCGCTGCCGCGGGTGCCGGCCAGTTCCCTGAGCCGTTCGACCGTGCCGGGCTCGTTGAACAGGCGCGGGTGCGGGCCGCTCGGCTCGGGCGGCAGCTGCGCCGTCGCGGTCGTCGTCCCGAGCACGAACAGCAGGCCGCACAGCGTGCACAACGGGCGGATCGGCATGGTGGTTCCTCGCAGGCGCCGCGGTCGTCGCGGCACGGGTTTCACTCGTCCTCGTCGGCCGCGGTCAGCTGCAGGCCGGGTGCAGGCATCGCGCGGTCGAACCAGCGTCCGTAGACCGGCCGACTTCCACGCGCCTGGAAGCCGGCGCCGAGCCAGCCTGCCAGCGCTGGCGCTGCGCCCGCCAACTGTACCGACACCGCGACATGCCCGTCGCGGCGCGCGGCCCGCAGCAGCGCTTCGATCGCGGCGCGGCCGGCGCCATTCGCGCCGTCGCGGGACCAGTAGTCGCCGACATGCAGCATGCGGTCCTCGACCTGGCAGGCGAACCAGGCCCGCAAGGTCCCGTCGCCGCGGTTGCGCACTTCGAGGTAGCGGGTCGGCGGCACCGGTCCGCGGTCGAAGCGCCACGAGAGCAAGGTACGGTCGCGCACCGCGAGCGCGGCGGCCGGCGGCTTGCCGGCTGCCCACAGCGCGTCGGCGTCCTCGCCCAGGCGCTCGACCCAGGCCGCGGCGCAGGCCGGATCGCCGCGGCGGCGCCAGGCGTCGCCGCAGGCGACGCCGATGTCGACCAGCGGTCCCGCCAGCCGCGCCAGCAGGCGCGGCATCCGGCGCTCGAGGTAGCGCGCGTGGCGCAGCACCCGCGCATAGCGGACCATGTCGGCCAGCTGCGTATAGCCCACGCGCTTGAAGACCGGTACCGCCTTCGGATTGGGAAAACCGTAGACCAGGTCGAAGCGCTGCGCCGCGGCCTCCAGCAGTCCCTGCTGCAGGACCAGCGCAGGTCCCAGGCTGCGGTGTTCCGGCATGACCGCCATGTCGACCAGCACGCCGGCACGCAAGGCGCGGCCGCCTGCCTGCATGTTGCGCGGCCCGGCCGCCGCCACGCCCACGGCGGCGCCGCTCGCCCGGTGCCGCAGGATGCACAACAACGGCGCGCCATACGGGCAGTCGCGGTAGAACCAGTCGTACTTGGTTCCCATCCGCGCGGGGTCGCCGAGGTTGCCGCGCCAGACCGCGAGCACGGTCTCGCGATCGCGCGTGACATCGCCCGCCTCGACCAGGTAGGGCGGCAGCGGCGGGTCCTCGCTCACGGGTGCAGGTCCAGCTCCGGCACGTCGCCCGCCAGCACCGGCGCCAGGTGCAGGTAGCGCGTGGTGCGGCGCTTGGCCTGGATGTCGGCGTACACCGCCTCGGCGGCGGCCAGGCCGATGTCGAGCACGCGCGCGAGCTCGGCCGCCGGTACCTGGTGGTTGAGCGCCCACAGCGCGAGATCCATCGAGCGGTAGGGCAGGGCGAAGTAGAACTCGTCCTGGCCCTGGGCGAGGCTGTAGGTGTCGGTGGTCGGCACCGCGGCGCAGACCCGCTCGGGCAGGCCGAGGTGGCGCGCCATGCCGTAGACCTGGCTCTTGTACAGGTGCGCGATCGGCTTGACGTCGGCCGCGCCGTCGCCGTTCTTGACGAAGAAGCCCTGGTCGTACTCGAGCCGGTTCGGCGTGCCCGTGACCGCGTAGTTCAGCCGATCGGCATGGAAGTACTCGAGGTTCTTGCGGATGCGCTGCTTGAAGTTGGTCGCGGCGACGATGGCGAGGTACTCGGCCAGCGGCAGCGGCACGTCGTGGTCGGTGCCATCGGGCGATTTCGCCACCAGGCGGAAGTAGTTGATCCCGCCGTCGCGGCCGCCGGCGATCACGATCTTGAAGCGCCAGCCGGGTCCGTATCCGGGCAGCACGCGGCGCACCGCGGCGTCGCGCTGCTCGTAGCAGCCGATCGCGGCCAGCGCCGGCTCGATGTCGTGGGTCTGGGTCCGCACCCCGAGGTGGTCGGCGAGGATGCGCGCGCGCGCCGCGCTGTCGTCGCTGGAGTCGCGCTCGGGCAGGATCAGCGCGTAGACCTTGTCGGCGCCCAGCGCGCGCACCGCCAGCCCGAGGCAGGTCGAGCTGTCGATGCCGCCGGAAATCGCCACGACCATGCCGCGCCGGTGCAGGGTGCGGGCCAGGATCTCGCGCAGCCGCGCGCAGATGCGGGTGGCCTCCTGTTCGTAGTCGAGGTCCAGCACGTTCCAGTCGAGTCGCGTCACGTTGCCCCCTGCGGTGCGATGGCGTTGATGAGTTCGAACCGGCGGACCTTGCCCGACGCGGTCTTCGGAAGCGCCGCCAGGAACTCGACGTGCTTCGGGATCTTGTATGGCGCCAGGCGCGCGCGGCAATGCGCCTTGACCTGGTCTGCGCTGAGCTCGCCGCCGCGCACGATGCAGGCCTTCACCACCTGGCCCAGCACCGCGTCGTCGACGCCGACCACCGCGACCTCCGCCACCGCCGGCAACTCGGAGATCGCCTCCTCGATGTCCTGCGGGTGCACGCGGTGGGCGCCGGTCTTGATCATGTCGCTGCGGCGGCCGGACAGCCACAGGTAGCCGTCGGCGTCGAGCCGGCCGACGTCGCCCGTCCTGAGCCAGCCGTCGCGCAGCACTTCGGCCGTGGCCTGCGGGTTCTGCCAGTAGCCCTGCATGACGTTGGGTCCGCGGACCCAGACCTCGCCCGGCTCGTCGGTCGCGGCCGCCCCGCCGTCCTCGCGCCGCACCGCGAGTTCGACGCCGTCGAGCGGGATCCCGACCGAGCCGGTCTTCTGGTCAAGGCGCTCCGGCGGCAGCCAGGTGAGGCGCGCGGTTGCCTCGGTCTGGCCGTACATCACGTACACGCGAACCCGCGGAAAGGTCGCGCGCAGGCGCGCCGTGAGCGCGGGCGACATCGCCCCGCCGGCCTGGGTGAGATAACGCAGCGCCGAGAGATCGTGCGGCGCGAAGTCGACCCGGTCGAGCAGCAGGGCGTAGGTCGAGGGCACGCCGGAGAAACCGGTCGCGCGCTCGCGCGCGAGGCGCTCGACCACCAGGTGCGGGAAGACCAGGTTCGGCTCCAGGCAGACACGCGCTCCCGCCCACAGGTGGGTGTGCAGCACCGAAGAGCCGTACGAGTAGTAGAACGGCAGCACGCTGACGATGCTGTCGCCGGCAGCGAGCTCCAGGTAGGCGACGATCGCCGCGACGTTGGCCGCGAGGTTGGCGTGGGTGAGCATCACGCCCTTGGGGCTGCCGGTGGTGCCCGAGGTATAGAGGAGTTGTGCCAGCGCGTCGTCGCGCGCCGCGGGCACGTCGTCGGCGGGCGCCGTCGCGGCGACCGCATCGTCCCAGCCGGGGACGCCCTCGACCGCGGCGCCGACCGCGATGCGCGCCATCGCGGCCAGTCCGGCCGCTGCGATCGCGGCGTCGACTTCGGTGCTGCCGGCCTCGTGCACGAGCAGGGCGGGCCGCGCGTGGGCCAGCCACGCCGCATAGTCGCGCGCGCGCGCCTGCACGTTGAGCGGCACGATCACCGCCCGCGCCAGCCAGGTGCCGTAGCAGGCGGCGACGGCCTCGAGGGAATTCGGCAGCAGCACCGCCACGCGGTCGCCCGCGCCGACGCCTCGTGCCGCCAGCGCGGCGGCGAAGCGGCGCGCCGCGTCCCACAACTCGCCGTAGCTGGCGCGCCGCTCGCCGTCGACCAGCGCGATGCGTCGGGGATCGCCAGCGGCGTTCCGCGCGAGCTTCGCCAGCAGGGTGGTCATCGCTCGATGGCGCGGGTCAGGCCGGGACCTTGCGCGCGAGGTAGGCGCAGATCGCGTCGACCGAATCGAAATTCTGCGGCACCATCTCTTCCGGCGGCACGCGGATGCCCAGCGACTCCTCCAGGTGGGTGATGAGTTCCAGCACCCCGGTGGAGTCCACCACGCCCGAGCGGATCAGGGAGTCGGCGTCCTTGAGCGCGGCATCGTCCTCGGTGAAGAGGAAGTTGCCGAGGATGAATTTCCTGACCAACGCGCGTTGCGGCATGGACACTGCGGAATCCCCCGATTCAAAGACGTTGATTATGCCCGAAGCCGGGGGGGATGCTGGTCGCCACGACCCGGGCGTGATCGGCCGCGGCGGTTTCCCCGCGGCGCGGCAGGCAGTATCTTCGGCCGCGATCGCCGCCCGGGAGCCGCAACCGTGAACCGTTGCCTGTTGATCGCCTTCACCCTGGTGTCGCTGGGTTGTCATCGGCAGCCGCCGGCCGCACCCAGCCAGCCGCAGGCCGCCGCGCCCGGCCGCACCACCGCGTACGCGAGCGAGCGTGGCCAGGTCCAGGTCACCGAACTGGTGACCGGGCTGGTCCATCCCTGGGCCCTGGCCTTCCTGCCCGATGGTTCGATGCTCGTGACCGAGCGGCCGGGCTTCCTGCGCCGGATCGGCGCCGAGGGCGCGGTCTCGGCGCCGCTGGCCGGCGTGCCCGAGGTCTACCGCGACGGACAGGCCGGCCTGCTCGACGTCGCGCTGTCGCCGCAGTTCGGATCCGATCACCTGGTGTACCTGGCCTATGCCGAGCCCAGCCTGCGCGGCAACCTGTGCGGCACGGCCGTGGCGCGCGCCCGGCTCGAGGACGACGCGCTGGTCGACCTGCGCGTGGTCTACCGCCAGGAGCCGAAGCTGTCCGCGGGCACGCACGTGGGGACGCGCCTGGTGTTCGACGACGATGGCTTGCTCTGGGTGACGCAGGGCGACAACCGCCAGGCCAAGCACGTGCAGGACCTGGCCAAGCTGCAGGGCAAGCTGGTGCGGATCCACCCCGATGGCGCGATTCCCGGCGACAACCCCTTCGTGGGCCGCGACGACGCGCGCCCGGAGATCTGGTCCACCGGCCACCGCAACATGCAGGGCGCGGCCCTGCACCCGGTCACGCGACGCCTGTGGACGCACGAGCACGGGCCCATGGGTGGCGACGAGATCAACCTGCCGGAGGCCGGCAAGAACTACGGCTGGCCGCTGGTGACGCATGGCGTCGACTATTCGGGCCAGCCGGTGCCGGGCGCGGTGGGGCGCGAGGCGCCGGGCATGGAGCCGCCGCACTACGTCTGGGAGAAGTCGCCGGGCGTGAGCGGCATGGCCTTCTACGCCGGCGATCGCATGCCGGGCTGGAACGGCAACCTGTTCATCGGCGCGCTGGTCGGCAGCGCGCTGATCCGGCTCGAACTCGATGGCGATCGCATCGTGCACGAGGAGCGCTTGCTGACCGGAATGCGCGAGCGCATCCGCGACGTGCGCCAAGGGCCGGACGGGTACCTCTACGTGCTCACCGATGCCGAGAACGGAAAGTTGCTGCGCGTAGGCCTCGAGCCGTAGCCCGCATGCAGGAGCGGCTTCGGCCGCGTGCGGGGCCTGTCGCGCGCAGAGCGCGCTCCTACAGAGCCGGCTTTGTAGGAGCGCGCTCTGCGCGCGACAGGCCCCGCACGCGGCCGAAGCCGCTCCTGCAGGGCAACGGTCCTGCGCCGGCCGGCTACGACCGCCGCACGAAGTGCTGGTCGAGCAGCATCGTGGACAGGATCCCGACGAAGGCCTGGTTGTCGGCGAAGCCGCTCGCGCGCCCAGCGCGGCACTTGTCCAGCAACTTGCCCACCGCGCCGGCGTCGAAGTAGCCCGCGGCCCGGATCCGTTCGCCGCCGAGCAGCTCGGCCACGTAGTCCAGCGGCTCGCCGTCGTGGAAGAAGCTCATGCTGTCGGGCGCGCGGTAGGGCTGCTTGGTCCGCTGCAGGATGTCCTCGGGCAGCAGGCCGGCCAGCGCGCGGCGCAGCACGTGCTTCTCGCGCAGGCCGCGGATCTTGTAGTGCTCGGGCAGGCGGTTGGCGAACTCGATCAGGCGGTGGTCGAGGTAGGGGAAGCGTCCCTCGATCGAGTTGGCCATGCCGACCCGGTCGCCCTGCGAGGACAGCAGGTAGCCGGCCAGCAGCGTCTTGGCCTCCACGTACTGGTCGCGCGCCAGCGGTCCCCAGTTCGCGATCGCGGCCGGCAGGCGGCCCTCGACGAAGGCCAGCGGGTCCCAGTCGCCGATGCTCGCGCGCATGGCCGGGGAGAGGAATGCCAGCGCGCGGCGCGCGGTGGCCCAGCGCGGCGCGTGGGCGAAGACCGGGCGTCCCAGGTGTTCCATGCCGCTGCCGAAGAAGGACTGCGCCAGCGCATCGTTGTTCACCGGCGAGTTGGCCAGGTAACCGTACAGCCGGCGCAGGAGCAGGGGCCGGAACTTCGAATCGGGTTGCCGCGCCCAGAAGCGCCGCACCTTGGCTTCCTTGTAGAGGTCGTAGCCGCCGAAGACCTCGTCCGCGCCCTCGCCGGTCAGCACGACCTTGTAGCCCTGCTGGCGCACCAGCTTCGACAGCATCATCAGCGGCAGCGGCCCGGTGCGCAGCACCGGGGCCTCGGTGTGGCGGATCAGCTCGGGGAACAGCGCGCCGATGTCGCGGCGTTCGCAGCGGATCGTGCTGTGCTCGGTGCCCAGGTGCCGCACCATTGCCATCTGGTGCTCGCTCTCGTCGAACTCGGCGTCGGCGAATGCGACCGAAAAGGTGCGGACCGGCGTCTGCGTGAAGCCGCGGACCAGGGCGACGATGCCCGAGGAGTCCAGCCCGCCGCTCAGGTAGGCGCCGACCGGCACGTCGGCGCGCAATTGCAGCCGCACCGAGTCCACCAGCAGCTCGCGCAGGTCGGCGGCGGCCGCATCGACCGAGTCGTAGCGCGCGTACTCGATGCCGCCGGGTGACGGGAAATCCCAGTCCCAGTACTGCACGAGCTGTTCGCGGCCGTCGGCCTCGATGCTCAGGCGGCAGCCCGGCGGCAGGCTCTGCACGCCCGCGAACACGGTGTCGGGATCCAGCGGCGCCCACAGGTTGAGTGCCTGCACCAGGCCCAGCGGGTCGAGTTGCGCGCGCTCGGGCAGCGCCGCCAGCAGCGCCTTGACCTCGGAACCGAACCACAGGCGCGAGCGCGCCCGGGTGTAGTAGAGCGGGCGGATGCCGGCGCGGTCGCGCGCCAGCACGAAGCGGCGGCGCGCGTTGTCCCACAGCGCGATCGCGAACTGGCCGTTGAGGTGCTGGACGAAATCGTCGCCGTAGCGGTCGTACAGGTGCACGATCACTTCGGTGTCGGAATGGGTGTAGAAGCGGTGCCCGAGGCGCTCGAGTTCGGCCCGCAGCTCGACGTAGTTGAAGATCTCGCCGTTGAAGACCGTCCACACCGTCTGCGCCGGGTTGTGGATCGGCTGGTCGCCGGTGGCAAGGTCGATGATCGAAAGCCGCGCATGCGCCAGGCCGACGCCCGGCTCGACCCGGTAGCCGTAGCCGTCGGGGCCGCGGTGGCTCAGCGTGTGGATCATCGCCTCGAGCGTGGCGCGATCCCCGGCTGGGGTGGAGGAGGGTCCGGCGAATCCGGCGATTCCGCACATGGCTTCGATCGTATCGGGTTCAGGTCGTGGCGGGGCGCGCGTCGGCGATGGCCTCGGCGCAGGCCTTGAGCGTGTCGGTGGCGACCTCGGACCAGTCGCGCGAATAGCGCCGCGACAAGGTCTGCTCGTCCCACGCCCGGTCCAGCGCCGAGGCGATGGCGGCGGCGAGCGGCTCGATCGTGCGCGGCTCGACCATGATCGCGCAGCTTTCGTCGACCACCTCGGGGATGCCACCGACCGGCGTTGCCACGACCGGCCGGCCGCAGGCGAGCGCTTCCACCAGCACGTTGGGATGGCCTTCCGAATAGCTGGGCAGCGCGAGCAGGTTGCACGCGGCCAGCCAGCTTGCCACCGAATCCGGCGGCTGCGGACCCGCGAGGCGCACGGCGGCACAGGGCGTTGCGGCCAGCGCGGCCTCGATCTCGCCGCGCATCGGCCCGTCGCCGACCAGGACCAGGGACAGCCTTGGGCGTTGCGCCGCCACGCTGCGCGTGGCCGCGATCAATTCACGCAGGCCTTTTTCCGGCACCAGCCGCCCGACGTAAAGCACCAGTTCGGCCGCGTCTTCGACGCCCAGCGCCGCGCGCGCCGGACCACGCTCGCGCAGGTGGAAGGTGCGCGCATCGCAGCCATTCGGGATCACGCGCACGCGCGCGGCGTCGGCGCCGTAGTCGCGCACCGCGAGCCGGCCGAGATCGGCGCTGACCACCAGCAGGCGCCGCGCGCCGCGCACCACCGGCCGGGTCAGGCGGCGGCTGATCGCATCGCGCACGCGGATGTCGGAGCCGCGCGCGCCCGCCACCAGCGGCACGCCGGCGCGCCGCGCCCAGCGTTGCGCGCCCCAGGCATCCGGATACAGCCAATAGGAAAGCACCACGTCGGGGCGGAAGGCCGCGGCCGGGGCGCTGATCGCGCGCGCGCACAGCCAGCCGTTGAGCGGGCGCCCGAGCAGCGGCAGGGTGCGATAGGGCAGGTATTCCGCGTCGCATTCCGCGGCGACCGGATTGGCGCCCGCCGCGCGCGCGAGGTAGCTGCGCGGCTGCGCCCAGTCCGGATAGGTGGCGACCGGATTGAGCACCTTCACCGTCGCCTGGCGCGCCAGCTCGCGCACGGTCTGGTAGACCGGGCGGCCACGTTGCGGATCGCCCGCGATCGGGAACTGCGAGGTGACGACCAGGATGCGCATCCCGCGGCCCGCGCTCAGTCCGCGGCCTGGCCGAAGGTGGCGTCGAGTCCGCGCCGCAGGCCCACGCGGGGTTGCCAGCCCAGGCGCGTGCGCGCGGCGCCCTGGTCGAAGTTGCCCAGCGGCCGCAGCGAGCGCACCCGGTATCGCGTCAACGGCACGTCGCGCTTGAGCACGCGGCCCAGTTGCTCGACGCCCCAGGCCAGCGCCATGAACAGCCGCAGCGGCATGCGCACCAGGCGCAACTCGGCGCCGAGGTGGCGCTTCGCGCGCCGCAGGTACTCGGTGCGCGTGCAGGGCTCGAGGTCGACCACGTTGAACACCCCGCCGACCGCCTCGGGCGCCTCGGCGGCGCGCAGCAGCGCGTCGACCACGTCGTCGCGATAGACCAGCGGCAGGGTCATCTCGCCATCGCCGATCGCGAACCAGCGCCCGGCGATGCCGACCACGCCGTTGGGCGTGGTGCGCTCGGCGCCGGGGCCGAAGATCTGGCCCGGGCGGATGACCACCGCGGGCAGGCCGTGCTCGCGGATGGCGTCGCGCACGAGGCCCTCGGCGACGAGCTTGGTCTGGGTGTAGGCGCCGCGCGATTGCGGATGCGGTTCCAGCGCCGAGGCTTCGGTCAGCGTTTGCGCGGGATCGCGGCCGGCGTGGTCGTACACGCTCATCGAGCTGACGTAGACCAGCCGCTGCGCGCCGTGGCGCCGGCAGGATTCGACCACGTTGCGCGTGCCCCAGACCGTGCCGGCCTCGAAGGCCTTGGGACCGCCGCGCATCGCCGCGCCGACGTGGTACACGACGGCAGCACCGGCCACCGCGTGGTCGACGATCGCGGGCTCGCCGAGGTCGCCGCAAACGACCTGGATCTCCGGGTCGCGCGCCAGCGCGGCGTCGGGCTTGCGCAGCAGCACGCGCACGCGCTGGCCGCGGGCGCGCAGCGCCGCGACCAGCGCGCGGCCGAGGAAGCCGGCCGCGCCGGTCACCAGCGCGTCGACCGGCGCCAGCGGCGTGAAGCGCGCATCGAGTTCCGCGCTGCGCTGCGCATCGGCTGGCGCGCAGGCCGGTTCGAGCAGCGCCACCGCGCGGCGTCCTTCCTCCGGCGGCACCGGCGGCTGGTTGCCGGAATGCACCGCGCTGGCGAAGGCCGCGGCGCTGGCCTGGATCCCGGGCGAAGGCTTGAGCAGGCCGGTGGCGAAGCGCAGCACGCTCCAGGGCACGCGGAACACGTCGAGCACGGCGTTGCGCCATGCCTCGACCAGGATGCCGATGAACTTCGGCCCCGGCAGCACGCGGTGCACGCGGCAGATCTGCAGGAAGCGGTCGGCCTCGACCACGCCGCGGGTGCCCCGCACCACGATGCGGTTCTCCATCGGTCGCGCGTTCCAGGACAACAGTGCGCGACCGCCGGCGGATTCGCAGTCCGCCTGCGCGCGCCACTCGTCGAAGCGCAGGTTGGGATCGCGCCCGCTGCCGCGGAACTCGACTTCCAGGCGCGAGATCGGCCCGAGGAAGGCTTCCAGGGTGTAGATCGCATGCACGCCGAGGTCGCGGAACGGGTAGGAACCCTGCCGCACCGGCGCCGGCAGCGGGCCGCCGCCGTAAGGCGGGTACTCCGAGCCGCGCAGCACGTCGACCGAGACCAGTTCGCCGATGCGGCCCGAGCGCGCGATGCGCAGCGCCTCGAGCACCACCGGGTCGAAGCGGTCGGAGTGGTTGACCGACAGCGCCACGCCGCGCTCGCGCGCCCGCGCGATCATGGCGTCGCATTCGGCCACGCTGTCGGCCATGGGCTTCTCCACGAACACGTGGCAGCCCAGGTCCATGGCCTCGAGCGCGATGGTCGCGTGGCTGGCGGGCGGGGTCAGGACGTAGACCAGTTGCGGGCGGCTCGCGGCGATCCCGGCCAGCCCGGTGGCGGCGTTGGCGACGCCGCTGGCGGCGGCGAGCTCGCGCGCCGCGGCCAGGTCGAGGTCGCAGATCGCGACGATCTCGATGAAATCCAGGCGCCGCAGCGCCGCGATGTGGTGGCGGGCGACGTAGCCCGCGCCGACGATGGCGACGCGCAGCTTGCCGTTGTTGCTGTTCTCCATGGGGCTTCCTTCAGGCGTTCCGTGCGGGGCTCGTCGGCTGCCCGAGTGCGGCGACCACGCGGGCCAGCACTTCCTCGACGCGCCGGTCCCAGGTCTGGTCGGCGACCGCGGCCATGCGTTCGGCCGCGGCGGCCGGCGTGTCGTTGGCGAGCGCCTCGTCGAGCGCGGCAAGGAAAGCCTCGCGCCCGTCGGCGATGCGCACCCAGCGCGCGAACTTCTCGATTTCCAGGTTGCGCACGCTGACCACCGGCTTGCCGGTCGCGAGGTACTCGCGCAGCTTGAGCGGATTGGCGTTCGCGACCTGGCGGTTGAGCCGGTACGGAATGATGGCGACGTCGAAGGCGCGTGCCCAGTGCGGCAGCTCGGCATAGGGCTGCGGTCCGGCCAGGCGCACGTTGGGCAGTGCCGCCAGCGCGGAGACGTCGGTCGCCGCGTGCCCCACGCACAGGAAGGTCCAGGCGGGCCGCGCCCGCGCCAGCCACGCCATCAGTTCGAGGTCGATCCACTCGTGCAGCGAGCCGATGTAGCCGACCACCGGATGGGCGAGGCCGGCCGCGCCCGGGGCGACGGCAGTCGCGGGATCCGCGGCGCGCGAGAACAATTCCACGTCGACCCCGTGCGGCGCGTACACGGTATCCGGGTTCAGCGCACGCTTGGCCTCGAGCAGCGCCGGCGGCGCGACGAACAGCAGGTCGGCGTGCTGGCTCAGCGCCCGGTCGCGTTCGCCGATCAATGCGGGATCGACCCCGGGGTGGGCGGCATAGTCGTCGATGCAGTAGTAGACGCACAGCGCCTCGCCGAGGCGTCCCGCGAGGAAGCCCGGGTGCGGCACGACGAACCACGAGATCAGTCGCCGCGCCGGCAGGATGCGCCGCGCGCGTCGCACCGCCCAGCGCCCGAACCAGCGGTTGAGCAGGTCGACCCCGGGAATGCGCCGGAACGGCAGCTGCGGCACCGTGCAGTGCCACAGCCCGGGCGCGACCTCGCGCGGGCGCCGGAACGCGGCGGCGAGCTTGCGCAGCGCGCGCTTGAAATCGCGGCCGCTGGCGCTGGGCGCGCGCATGCCCGGCGAGTCCACGTACAGCACCGGCATGCGCCGCGCGAGGCGCGCAGCGACATGATGGCTGCTGGTGCGGTTCTCCGCCTGCCAGTCGTTGCCGAAATAGATCACGCCGCAGTCGCGCAGCGCCGGATCGGCCTCAGCCATTCTTCCACCAGCAGGCCAGCCAGACGGTGCCGCCATGGCCGATCCAGTCCTTGCGCAAGTCCGGGATGGCGTCGAGGTGCGGGCCGACGCGGCGCAGCGCCGGCGCGAAGAAGGTGACGAAGCAATGCCGCCCGAGTTGCGACATGCGCGCGATCGTGGCGTCGATGTCCTTGACGTAGTAGAGCACTTCGCAGGCCGTGACCAGGTCGAAGCGGCCGGCCTGGTCGCCCCAAGGCTGGCCGAAGATGTCGCAGGCGGCGAACTCGGCCCGTGGCAGGCGCTTGCGCGCGCGCTCGACCGCCTTGGGGCTGACGTCGATGCCATGGACCTTGTCGCAGAGCCGCGCCAGGAACTCCGACTGGTGGCCCTCGCCGCAGCCCAGTTCCAGCAGCGACCCCACCCGGCCGACGTGGCGCTCGATCAGCCGGTTGGTGCCCTCGAAACGGGCCTGCTCGCCGGGCGAATCCATGTGCCAGGGGTCCGCCACCTGGTAGGCGAGGTCGAGGCGCCCATAGTTGTCGGCGCCGCCGACGCCGCGCATGGCGTACTTCATCCACGAGCGCCGCGCGGCCTTCTGCAGGAATCGCCTGAGGTTCATCAACGTGCCTTCGAGTTCGGCGGGACCGGGCCGCGTCGCCACCGGCGCGCGCCGGACTACGGCTGCAGCCGGTTCCGGCCGCCGCACGGCGCTGCGCCGGCCCATGGGCCGGGTGGCAGCCTCGTCCTGGTGGCGCTCGCCGCGGATTCCCCGCCGGCAAAGCTACCAGATCAGGGGTGTCCCTAGCGCGGCGCGACTTCGGGCAGCGTGGGGGCACGGACGCGCGAATAGCGCTGCCGCAGGCGCAGCAGCGGGCGTTCGAGCAGATAGTAGGAGAGCATGGCGAAGGCCAGGGCCAGCACCAGGTTGAGCGGGAAGGAGGCGTACAGCGCGCGCGTGTGGTGGTCCAGGAACGGCTGCTGCCACAGGTACAGCGAGTAGCTCAGTACGCCCAGCCACACCAGCGGCGGCCAGTTGAGCACGCGGCCGGCGAGGTTCTGCGTGCGCCAGCGCGTGCTGGCCTCGACGATGGTCGCGATCGCCAGCAGCATCACCGGATAGCCCAGCAGGTCGGCCATGGTATAGCCCGAACTGAGGTGGTGGATCGCGAAGATCAGCGGCACCAGTCCCAGCATCCACGCCGACGCGGTGAACCACAGGTACTGCCGCTGCCGCAGCAACCAAGGCCGGCCGATCGCGAACAGGCAGCCGATCGCGATGCCGTCGCACACGGCCGGGAAGATCGGCAGGTCCTGCATCACGCTCGACTCGAAGCCGAGCCGCATCGCGGTGCGGACCAGCGGGGCGGCGATGAAGAAGGCCAGCGCCACCCACGCACCGCGGCGCACGCCCAGCCGCGCCAGTGCCAGCGGCCACAACAGGTAGAACTGCTCCTCGACCGACAGCGACCACAGGTGGCCGATGTCCCACGACGGCTCGGGCAGGAAGTTCACGGTGTAGGTGAGGGCGGCGAGCAGGTCCACCGGCCGCAGTTCGATCCAGCCCAGCCAGTCCGCCAGCGCCAACGCGCCGATGAAAGCGAAGGCCGCCGGGAAGATCCGCAGCGCGCGCCGCGCATAGAAGGCCCTGAGCGAGATGCGTCCCTGCTGTTCCAGTTCGCGCAGCAGCAGGGTGGTGATCAGGAACCCCGAGATCACGAAGAACACCCGCACCCCGAGCAGCCCATAGTCGCCCAGGATGTGTTCGAGCCCGAGTTCGGGGAAGCCCCGGGTCGCGTGCAGGTGCCCGACCACGACCAGCATGATCGAGAAGGCGCGCAGTCCGTCGAGGGAGGGGATCTTGCCGTCGGAAAGCGCCGCGTTCATGCCGCCCGCTTCCAGACCGCGTGCCAGCCGTAATGCAGCATGAGGCGCGCGGAACGCAGCCAGCCGATGCCCTCGATGTCGCGGTAGATGCGCCACTGCCAGCGCGCTGCCCGCAGCTTGTTGGCCGAGACCGAGCCTCCGCGCACCAGGTAGCTGGCCAGCGGGCCGTCGCTGGGGACGCGGGCGGCCCCGCCCGCGCGGCGCACCAGTTCGAGCCAGAACACGTAGTCCTCGTGCCCGACCTTGCGGAAGCGCGCGTCACCCAGGCGCCGGTCGTACATCCCGGTGAGGTTGCCGATGTGGTTGCTGCGCAGCATGTCCGCGTACCCGACCCGCGGCGGCGGCCGCACCTCCGACAGGCGCCGCCCGTCCTCGCCGACCCGCACGTACGATGTGTAGCTGATCGACAGGTCGCGCGCGCGCATGTCGGCGAGCTGGAGCTCGAGCTTGCGCGGCTCCCACCAGTCGTCGCTGTCGAGGAACGCGATGTAGCGGCCGCGGGCTGCCTCGATGCCGGCGTTGCGGGCGGCGGCGACGCCCCCGTTGCGCGCCTGCGGCAGGGGACGGATGCGCGGGTCGTCGGCGGCCATGCGGCGCAGGAGTTCCAGCGAGCCGTCGCGCGAGCAGTCGTCGACCGCCAGCAGTTCCCAGTGCGGCCAGCTTTGCGCGCGAATGCTGCCGATCGACCGCGCGAGCCAGGCCTGTGCGTCGTAGACCGGCATGACGATGCTAACCAGCGCGTCGGCGTCGCTCATGGGCGCGAACGCACGCCGGCTGCGTGCATCGGCAGGGCGCGCCGTGCGCCGGCAACCAGCCGCGCGCGTCGCTGCACGGCGTGCCGCCCTCGGTGTCGATGCCCGTTCACGTGTCCTGCTCCAGTCGCTGCATCCGTGCGCTGCCGGCGGGAATCCGGACCACGGATCTGCGATGGCGGCCACGATCCGTGGTCACGCCGGTCCTCGCGGAACAGGTCCGCGCATCCCCCCGCGCGGAAGTTACCAGATGCGGGCGCCGATCGGTCGGCTTGCGCCTGGTTGCCAGCGGCCGCTGCGCGTGGTCGGCGCGATGTCCGTCCAGCAGGTGCGCCGGGCCTGCCGCGCGTCGGCGTGCCGCCACCGGCAGTCGAATTCCGTTGGCTGACCCGGGACGGCCAGGCGCCAGGCTACTCCGTGGCGGACCGGGGCCGGGAAATCCGTTTCTTCACCGGACGGCGCCGGCCGGCGCGACCCGTTGCCAGGACGCCGCCCCATGTTTTTCGATCCACGCCATGACCGTGTCGGCCAGTTCGGCCTGGGCCGCGCGTTCCGTGAAGGTATGGTTGGCGTGCGGAAACCAGGCCAGTTCGATCCGTCCGCGCAACTCCGGCAGGAATTCATGGAACTGCCCTTGCGCGTTGTAGCGGTCGCCCATGACCCCGGAATAGATCGCCAGGATGCGCACGCCGCGCTCGACCAGCGCCAGCAGGTCGCGGCGATACTCCGGCAGCGGTGGCGGCTGCCGGCCGGGCGCGGGTGCCGCGTTCGCGTGCGCTTCGCCGCGGACGGCCAGCGCGATCCAGTAGCGGCGGATCCGGCGCGCCACCGCCTGGGCGGCGCGCTGCGGGAGCGACACGAGGTAGGCCGGGTCGCGCAGGCTGAGCCGGCGCCTGCGCCAGCGCGCCTGCGGCGTTGCATAGGCTGGCGGATCGATCAGCACCAGTCCGGCCACGCGCGGGTCGGCGATCGCCGTGGCCAGCGCGTTGTCCGCGCCCGAGCAGAGCCCGAACAGCACGAATCGGGCGCCCGCGCCCTCGCTACCGAGCCCGTCCATGGCGGCGCGCACGTCGGCCACCGAACTGGCGCGGAACGACATCCCGCTGGGCACCGGGCTGCTGTCGCCGATCCCCGACAGGTCCATGCGCACGGCCGCGAATCCGGCGGCCGCGAGGCGACGGGCGAGCAGGACATGGAGACGATGGGGCCCGACCCGATGCAGGACGCCGGCATTGAGGAAGATCACGCCGGGCGCCGCGAGCGGCGCTGGCGGGTCGGTCGCGATCGCGACCAGATGGCCTTCGCTGCCCAGGCGAAGGACCCGTTCGTGGACCGCCTTTCGCGCGACGTCCATGCGCCGGTCGCACCCTGCATTGCCAAGCCGTGGCGCCGGACTATAGCCTACGGCCCTCCAAGATGACGATCCGGTATTTCGCCGCGAATGGGCGCCTCCTGCTCGGAGGATTGCACCACACGGCGCGCCTGCATGGCCGCAGCGCGGCCGTGCTCCTGTGCAATCCCTTCGGCGAGGAAGCTGCGCGCGCGCACCGGACCTATCGCGTGCTTGCCGGGCGCCTCGATGGCCGCGGCTACGCGGCGTTGCGTTTCGACTACGCCGGGACCGGCGACTCAGCCGGCGATGGCGCCGAATTCGGCCTGTCCGACTGGCTCGATGACATCGTGGCGGCGGCCGCCGAATTGCGACGCGAGTCCGGCAGCGCGCGCCTCGTACTGGTCGGCCTGCGCCTGGGCGCGACGCTTGCCGCACTGGCCACCGCGCGCCGCGATTTGCGGGCCCGGCACCTGGTGATGTGGGACCCGGTGATCGACGGTCCGCAGTAC
>JAGOEZ010000198.1:0-2795 GCA_017997455.1 Lysobacterales bacterium
CTGGCCAGCGCCGCCGACGTCGACGAGGCGATGCGCGCCGCGCAGGCGGCCTACCCGGCTTGGCGCGAGACCCCGGCCGCCGAGCGCGCGCGCCTGGTGCGCCGGGTCGGCGAGATCATGGAACAGCGCGTATACGAGCTCGCGGCCGCCTTGAGCCTGGAAGTGGGCAAGAACCGCATGGAGGCGCTGGGCGAAGCCCAGGAGACGGTCGAGTTCTACACCGGCTACGCCGACGAGTTCGAGCGCAACCAGGGCTACGACCGCCCGCTGCCCGACGATCCGCTCGAAGGCGCGGTCTCGCACAACCGCAGCGTGATGCGGCCCCACGGCGTGTGGGCGGTGATCGCGCCCTTCAACTTCCCGCTCGCGCTCGCGGGCGGGCCAGCCGCGGCGGCGATGGTCACCGGCAACACCGTGGTGCTCAAGGGCGCGAGCGACACGCCGTGGGCCGGGCGCCTGCTGGCCGACTGCGTGCGCGACGCCGGGCTGCCCCCGGGCGTTTTCAATTACCTTTCGGGTTCCGGCGCGCAGGCCGGCGAGGCGCTGGTCGCGCATCGCCAGGTCGCCGGCATCACCTTCACCGGCTCGGTCGCGGTCGGCATGCGCCTGGTGCGGCAGATGGCTTCGGGCGCGTACCCGCGTCCCTGCATCGCGGAAATGGGCGGCAAGAATCCCTGCATCGTCACCGAGCATGCCGACCTCGATCGCGCCGCGGCCGGCATCCTGCGCTCGGCCTACGGCATGGGCGGGCAGAAGTGCTCGGCGCTGTCGCGGCTCTACGTGCATGAGCGCGTCGCCGACGCCCTGATCGTCAAGCTCAAGCAGCAGATGGCCGCGGTCCGGATCGGCGACCCCACGAAGCGCGAGCACTGGCTCGGGCCGGTGGTCAACCGCCATGCCTACGAGCAGTACGCGCGTTACGTCGATGCGCTGCGCGGCAACGGCGCCGATGTCATCGCGGGCGGAAGACAGTTGCGCGAGGACGGTCTCGAGCGCGGCTGGTACGTCGAGCCGGTGCTGGCCGAAGCGCCACTCGAGCATCCGCTGTGGAAGCAGGAGATGTTCCTGCCGATCCTGACCCTGCATCGCTATCGCGAGCGTGACACCGCGATGCGGCTCGCCAACGACTCCGACATGGGCCTCACCGCCGGCGTGTTCGGCTCCGACGAGGACGTGCGCTGGTTCCAGCGCCACATCGAGGCCGGCGTGACCTACGCCAACCGCCAGTTCGGCGCCACCACCGGCGCGTGGCCGGGCTACCAGCCCTTCGGTGGCTGGAAGGGCTCGGGTTCCAGCGGCAAGGCGATCGCCTCGTTCTACTACCTGCCGCAGTACCTGCGCGAGCAGTCGCGCACGGTGGTCGAGTAGACCCATGGCGCTGCTCACGCTGGCCGAGGCGATGCGGCGCCACGTGCCTGACGGTGCGTGCGTGGCGCTGGAGGGCTTCACCCACCTGATTCCCTTTGCCGCCGGCCACGAGTTGATCCGCCAGGGGCGACGCGAACTGCACCTGGTGCGCATGACGCCGGATCTCATCTATGACCAGATGATCGGCATGGGCTGCGCGCGCAAGCTCACGTTCTCGTGGGGCGGCAATCCGGGCGTGGGCTCGCTGCACCGGCTGCGCGACGCGGTCGAGCACGGCTGGCCCGGGCCGCTGGAACTCGACGAGCACAGCCACGCCGGCATGGCCGCGGCCTATTGCGCGGGCGCGGCGCGCCTGCCCTTCGGCGTGCTGCGCGGCTACCTCGGCACCGACCTGCCCGGGGTCAATCCGGCAATCCGCAGCGTGACCTGTCCCTACACCGGCGAGGCCCTGGCCACCGTCCCGGCGATCAATCCCGACGTCACCATCCTGCACGCGCAGCGCGCCGACCGGCGCGGCAACGTGGCGCTGCACGGCATCGTCGGCGCGGCGCGCGAGGCGGCGCTGGCCGCGCGCACGCTGGTCGTCACGGTCGAGGAGCTCGTCGATGAGCTGCCGCCGGCCATGAACGGCATCGTGCTGCCGCACTGGGTGGTCAGCGCGGTCGTGCATTGCCCCGGCGGCGCCTACCCCTCCTACGCCCAGGGCCACTACGCGCGCGACAATGCCTTCTACCAGCGCTGGGACGCCATCGCGCGCGAACGCGGCGCCTTCAGCGCATGGATGCAACGGCACGTGATGGGTAGTCCAGACCACCGCGCCTTCCTCGCCAGCCTGCGCGCCGCCGCATGAGCGACCACACGCGCGACGAGATGATGACCATCGCCGCGGCGCGCATGCTGTGGGACCGTTGCGTGTGCTTCGTCGGCATCGGCCTGCCCAGCGCGGCCTGCAACCTCGCGCGCCTGACCCACGCGCCGGAGATCGTGCTGATCTACGAGTCCGGCACCATCGGCACGCGGCCCGAGGTGCTGCCCCTGTCGATCGGCGATGGCGAACTGGCCGACACCGCGGCCTGCGTGGTGCCGCTGCCGGAAGTGTTCAGCCATTACCTGCAGGCCGGGCGCGTCGACGTCGGCTTCCTGGGTGCCGCGCAGATCGACCGCCACGGCAACCTCAACAGCACCGTGATCGGGCCCTACGACCGACCCTCCACGCGCCTGCCGGGCGCGGGTGGGGCCCCGGAGATCGCGAGCCATGCGCGCCAGACCTTCGTGGCGATGAAGGCCACGCCGCGCAGCTTCGTCGAGCGGCTGGCGTTCCGCACCAGCGCCGGTTTCCTGGGCGGACACGGCGAGCGCGCGGCCAGCGGTGTGCGCGGCGGCGGGCCGCGCGCGGTGATCACGGACTTCGGGATCCTGGCGCCGGC
>JAGOEZ010000198.1:2895-4857 GCA_017997455.1 Lysobacterales bacterium
AACCGTAGCGAGACTCCGCCATGCAGACCCCCCACATCCGCACCGAACTGCCCGGCCCGAAGGCGCGCGCCCTGATCGCGCGCGACGCCGCCGTGATCTCGCCGTCGTATCCGCGCGAGTATCCCTTCGCGATGTCGCATGGGCGCGGCACCGAGGTATGGGACGTGGACGGCAACCGCTTCCTCGACTTCGCGGCCGGCATCGCCGTGTGCGCGACCGGACATTCGCATCCGCGCGTGGTCGCGGCAGTGAAGGACGCCGCGGAGCAGTTCCTGCACATCTCCAGCGACTACTGGCACGAGCGCATGGTGCGGCTGGGCGAACGCCTGGGCGAGGTCGCGCCCTTCGGCGAAGCGGCGATGACCTTCATCTGCCAGTCCGGCACCGAGGCGGTGGAGGGCGCGCTCAAGCTCGCGCGCTACGTCAGCGGGCGGCCGCGCTTCCTCGGCTTCATCGGCGGCTTCCACGGCCGCACGATGGGCTCGCTCAGCTTCACCTCGAGCAAATACACCCAGCAGAAGGGTTTCTTCCCGACCATGCCGGGCGTCACCCACGTGCCGTACCCGAACCCGTTGCGCCCGCTCCTCGCCGGCGCCGACCAGGGCCGCGCGGTGCTCGACTACATCGAGCACGTGCTGTTCCAGGGCCCGGTCCCCGCGAGCGAAGTCGCGGCGGTGCTGGTCGAGCCGATCCAGGGCGAGGGCGGTTACCTGGTGCCGCCCGAGGGCTTCCTCGCCGGCCTGCGCGCGCTGTGCGACCGGCACGGGATCCTGCTGATCTTCGACGAAGTGCAAAGCGGCATCGGCCGCACCGGCCGCATGTTCGCCAGCGAGCACTGGGGCGTGGTGCCCGACATCATCTCGCTGGCCAAGGGGCTGGGCTCGGGCCTGCCGATCGGCGCGGTCGTGGCCCGGCGCGCGTTGATGCAACGCTGGTCGCGCGGCGCGCATGGCAACACCTATGGCGGCAACCCGGTGACCTGCGCCGCCGCCATCGCGACGCTCGACCTGGTCGAGCACGAGTACGCCGCCAACGCGGCGGCGATGGGCGAGTACTTCATCGGCCGCCTGCGCGATCTGGCCGCGCGCCACGACTGCATCGCCGAGGTGCGCGGTCGCGGCCTCATGATCGGCATGGAGCTGGTCGAGGATCGCCGCACGATGGCGCCGGCGCGCGAACTGGTCGAGGCGCTGACTACGCGCGCCTTCCACAACGGCCTGCTGCTGCTGTCCTGCGGCCGCAGCACCATCCGCTTCATGCCGCCGTTGTGCGTCACCCGCGCCGAGATCGACGAGGCCTTCGCGATCCTCTCGGCCAGCCTCGACGAGGCCGTGGCCGCGACCCGCCCCGGCGCCGTCCCCGCGTGACGCGGCGCGAGGATCCGGGCGCACCGTGGACCACTCCCCTCTCCCCCCGGGAGAGGGGTAGGGGTGAGGGTTCGCTCATGCCGAATCGTGACGCACTGGCCCGTCCCCTCATCCGGCGCGATTCGCCGATCCGCTCGGTCGCGCCGCCCCTGCAGGGCGCGGGCCCGGTCTGCGCCGCACCACGGGCTATCATCGTCTGCTGCGGCGCGTTCGCCGCGCATCCATTTCACCGGGACCCGCCTCCATGAACCCATCCCGCGCGGCCGAAGCCCCCGGCACGCCGCTGGACCAGGCGCGCGCCCTGGCCGTGCGCTACTACACCGATCCGCAGTGCCTGGCCAACGAGCGCGAGCTGGTGTTCGGCCGCAGCTGGCAGCTCGCCGCGCATCGCGGCGAACTTGCCGACGCCGGCGACCACGTGGTGACCGAAATCGCCGGCCGCCCGATCCTGATCCTGCGCCATCCCGATGGCGCGCTGCGCGCCTTCCACAACGTGTGCCGCCATCGCGCCGGCCCGCTGGCCTGGTGCAATGGCCACGGCGCGCGGGCGCTGACCTGCAAGTACCACGGCTGGACCTACACCCTCGACGGCCAG
>JAGOEZ010000199.1 GCA_017997455.1 Lysobacterales bacterium
GCACCGCGCTCGACACCTACAAGCTCGACAATTTCAACTATCCCAGCACCGACCAGGGCCTGCAGGCCCTGATCAACAAGCCCGGCGGCCAGCCCGAGGCGGCGAACTGGAAGCAGACCCTCGACGCCCTGCCCAAGGACCCGTGGGGCCGCGACTACCAGTATCTCTCGCCCGGCCAGCACGGCGAGATCGACGTGTACTCGCTCGGCAAGGACGGCCAGCCCGGCGGCGAGGGCGAGGACGCCGACATCGGCAACTGGACCGGCTGAGGCCGGCACCGCGCCGCATGACCGTGCGGCCTCGCGCCATGCAGCGCCCGCGCGGACTGAGCCTGGTCGAACTGCTGGTGGTGGTCGCCATCATGGCGGTCCTGGCCGGCGCGGCCCTGCTGGCGGTGAACTCGGCGGGACCGCAGCGCCAGGTCGAGCGGGAGTTGCGGCGCCTCGGCGGGCGGATCGAGCTGGCCTGCGAACGCGCACAGCTCACCGGGCTCGAGGCCGGCCTGCACCTGCATCGCGCCGGCTATGCCTTCAGCCGCGCGGGCGTCGAGGGCTGGGAACCGGAAATCGCCGAGGAACTACGCGCCAGCGCGCTGGTGCAGGGACTCGAACTGTCGGCCAGTCGCGACGGGGTCGAACTCGAGCTGCCCGAATCCGAAGTCGAGGCGCCGCAGGTCGTGTGCCTGCCCTCGGGCGAGCTCACGGCCTTCGTGGTCACGATCGGCACGCCCTCGGGCGCGGTGCGCGGCGAGTTGCGCGGCGAACCGGATGGCCGGCTGGTGGTGTCCAGCGAGGCCGCGCCATGAGCCGGCGCGCCGCGCGCGGCTTCACCTTGCTGGAAGTGCTGGTGGCGCTGGCGATCGTCGCGGTGGTGATGGTGGCACTGATGCGCACGGCCGGCATGGGCGCCACGGCGCTGTCGCGCGAGCGCGACCTCACCCTGGCCAGCTACGTCGCCGCCAACGTGCTGACGGAGGTGCGCACCCGCCAGGGCCCGCCGCCGCCGGGGCGCAGCAGCGGGCGCACGCGCATGGGGCCGCGCGAGTGGCGCTGGGAGCTGCTGGTGCAGCCTTCGCCGGAGCCCGCGATCCTGCGCCTGGACGTGCGCGTCTACGCCGGCGACGGCGACGAGAGCATCACCACCTCGCTGGTCGGCTTCGCCGGAGCGAGCGGATGATCCGGCGCCCGCATCGCGGCTTCGCGCTGTTCGAGCTGCTGGTCGCGATGGCGATCTTCTCGGTGCTCGCTGCGCTGGCCTACGGTGGCCTGAGTTCGGTGGCGCGGACCCGTGGCGAGTTGGAGGCCAGTGGCGCGCGCCTCAAGGCGCTGCAGCTGGGCGTGGCGCAGATCGGGCGCCAGCTGCGCCAGGCGGCGGTGCGACCGGTGCGCGGCAGTTATGGCGAGTCGTTGCCGGCCTTGTCGGGCACCGCGACCACGCTGGAACTGAGCCATCGCGACTACGCCAGCCCGGTGCAGCCGTATCGCGCGGCGCTGATGCGCAGCAGCTGGTCGCTGGACCAGGACCGCATCGTGCGCGACGACTGGCCGGTGCTCGACCGCGCCGCCTCGACCCGCCCCGTGCGGCGCGTGGTGCTCGAGGACGCCAGCCTGCTGCGCCTGCGATACCTCGACAGCGGCCGCACCTGGCGCGACGAATGGCCGCCGCGCAGCGGCCCCGACGCCGCGCCCGACCGGCTCCCGCGCGCGGTCGAGTTCCGCTTCGAATTGGGCGACCTGGGCCCGATCCAGCGCCTGGTCGAGCTGCCGGATCCGCCATTGCCGCCGGGCTCCGGCGGACTCGGGGGCCAGCCGTGAACGCCGTTCGCCGCCAGCGTGGCGCGCGCGCGTTCGACGGCCCGCGGCGCCAGCGCGGCGTGGCGCTGATCACCGCGCTGCTGGTGTTCGCGCTGGGCCTGGTGCTGGTGGCGATGCTGGTCGACCAGGGTGCGGTGGCGCTGGCGCGCACCCGCAATCTCGCGCGTGCCGGGCAGGCCGATGCCTATGCGCTCGGCCTCGAGGATTACGCGATCGAGATGCTGCGCCGCGACCAGCAGACCGGCGACGGCGCCGACACCCGGCTCGACAGCTGGAGCGTGCCGCTGCCCCCCACGCCGGTGCCCGGCGGCACCATCGCGGGGCGCCTCACCGACGCCAGCGGCTGCTTCAACCTCAACAACCTGGTGGCGGGCGATGCGCCGGTGGCGGTCGAGATCGAGCGCTTCCAACGCCTGCTGGTCGCGCTGCAACTCGATCCGGCGCTGGCCGATGCCGTGGTCGACTGGCTCGATCCGGACCTCATGCCGGGCAACCGCGGCGCCGAGGACCAGGCCTACGCGGGCCAGGCGATCGCCTATCGCGCCGGCAACCGTCCCTTCGCCGATGGCAGCGAGCTGCGCCTGGTGCGTGGCGTCGACCGCGAGGCGTGGCGGCGCCTCGCGCCGCACGTGTGCGCGCTGCCGGCGCCGAGCCTGCTCAACGTCAACACGGCCGGGGTGCCGGTGCTGATGGCGCTCGATCCGGCGCTGACCGAAGCCGCCGCGCGCCAGCTGCTGCGCGAGGGCGGCCAGGGCTACGACTCGATCGCCGCGTTCCAGCAGGCGCTGGCGCAGCAGGGCGTGCCGCTGCCGGAGCTCGCCGGGCTGGACGTGCGCAGCCAGTACTTCCGCGCGCTGGGCGTGCTGCAACTCGACGGCGTGCCCTACGCCTATGCCAGCCTGATCGAGCGCCGCGCCGGGCAGTTCCGCGTGGTGGCCCGCTGGCGCGGCCGGGATTGACCGCTATCATCGGCGCGATGATCCGCCTGGACCCCGCGCGCCGATGAGCGGCCGCCTGCTGATCCACTATCGCGACCCCGCCACCGCCCCCGAATGGCTGGTGGAGGACGAGCGCGGCCGCGTGCTGTCGGGCCCCTCGCAGGGCGCGCTGCCCCCACGCGACGAGGGCACCGAGGTCGTGGTGCTGGCGCCGGCCGAGGCCATCGCCAGCATCGAGGCCGCGGTGCCGGCGCGCTCGCGCGAACAACTGCTGCGCGCGCTGCCTTTCGCGCTCGAGGACGCCTTCGCCGAGGGCGTGGAGCAGCTCCAGTTCGCGGCCCAGGGCGAGTCCGCGGGCGCGCAGCGGGTCGCCGCGGTGCGCGCCGCGACGCTGCGCGAATGGCTGGCCGACCTGGCGCGGCTGGGTGTCACGCCCGATCGCATCGTCGCCGATGCCGCGGCGCTGCCCCTGGCCCGTTCTGGCTTGCCGACGCTCAAGCTCGACGGCGGTCGCGTGCTGGCGCGGCTCGACGCGGCGCGCGCCTTCGCCTGCGAAGCCGCCGCGATCGGCGACTGGCTCGGCGCCGCGGGACTGGCGCTGGCGGCGGACGGGCGCATCGCCGTGGCGGTCATCGGCCCGCCGCCGCGCGCGCTCGATCCGGCAAGATTCGCAGTGGAGGCAGCGCCCGACGAAGCGGCCCTGCGCGTGCTCGCCCGCGGCTTGCGCGCCAGCGCGCCACCGAACCTGGCCAGCGGCGCGCATGCCCCGGTGCATCGCGGCGCGCCGGTGCGGCGCCTGTGGCGGCTGGCGGCGATGCTGGCCGCGGGCTTCGTCGCGGTGGCGCTGCTGCAGATGCTGCTGGCGAACTGGGCGTTGTCGCGGCGCCTGGACGGCGCGATGGCGGCGCAGCGTGAGCTCTATCGCGAGGTCTACCCGGGCGAGCGCGAACTGCCGGATCCGGCGTCGCGCATGCGCGCCGAGGCGCGGGCGCTGGGGCCCGGTGGTGGCGGCAGCGGCGTGCTGGCCCTGCTCGATCGCGTGGCGCCGGTGCTGGCCGGCAGCACCCAGCACACCCTCGAGGCGATCGACTGGCGCAATGGCGTGCTGGAACTGGGCGTGCGCGCGGCCGACGTGGCGGCGTTGGATGCATTGCGCGAAAGCGTGGCGACGGTGCCGGGCGTGCGCGTGGAGCTGGCCTCGGCGCAATCGGATGCCGGCGCCGCGCGCGGTCGCCTGCGCGTGCGCGAGGGCGCGCCGTGATCGCGCGCTGGCGCCAGATGGCGGCGCGCGACCGTCTGGTGCTGGGACTTGGCGCGGGCCTCGTCGCGCTGATGTTCGGCTGGGCCTTCGTGTGGTATCCGCTGGCGCAGGGCCAGGCCTCGCTGGCGGCGAAGCTGGGCACCGCCGAGGCCGACCTCGCGTTCATGCGCCAGTCCGCCGCGGGACTGCGCGCCGCGCGCGCCAGTGGCGCCACCGGCGTGTTCGACCGCGGCGGGCAATCGCTGCTGGCCTTGACCGACCGCAGCGCGCGCGAAGCCGGGCTCGGCGCCGCGCTGCGCCGGGTCGAGCCGCTGCAGGACGTGCGCGTCAACGCTGCCTTCGAAGGCGCCAACTTCGACGTGCTGGCGGCGTGGCTCGAGGGCCTGCAGCGCGGCTACGGCGTCTCGGTCGACGAATTGCAGGTCGATCGCGTGGGCGGCGTCGGCCTGGTCGATGCGCGCGTCACCCTGCGCGACGCCCCGTCGCGCTGAGCCTCGATACCGGACGCGCGCCATGAAGCCCATCCGCTGGCTGCTCGCCGGCCTGTCCCTCCTTTTGCTGCTGGCCGCGATCCTGGTCGTGACCGCGCCAGCGGACCTCGCCTATCGCTGGTACGCCGACCGGCTCGGCCCGCTGCGCGCCGAAGGCCTCAGTGGCAGCGTGTGGGACGGCCGCGCCAGCGCAGTCAGCGTGTTCGGTACCGCCTTGGGTCCGGCCGAGTGGCGGCTCGATGCCTGGTCGGCGCTGCGCGGCGCGGCGCACGGC
>JAGOEZ010000200.1 GCA_017997455.1 Lysobacterales bacterium
CGGGTGTCCCGACCAGGACATCGGCGCCTGCATGGCGCAGTTCCTGCTCGCTGCCGAAGCCCCACAGCACGCCGGCCGAGCGCATGCCGTGGTGGCGCGCGCCTTCGACGTCGTGGTGGCGGTCGCCGATCATCCAGGCGCCTTCGGGAACGGCGCCCAGGCGCTCGAGCGCCAACGCGATCAGCTGCGGCTTCTCGCCGATGCGGCCATCGGGCGTGGCGCCGGTGATGCGTTCGAAAAGGTGCGCGAAGGGCAGGTGGGCGACGATGCGCTCGGCGTGCCGTTCGATCTTGGCCGTGCAGACTGCCAATCGATGGCCGGCGTCGCGCAGGGCGCCGAGCGCTTCGCCCACGCCCGCATAGACCCGATGCTCGCGCCAGCCCAGCTCGTCGAAGCGCTCGCGATACAGGCTTATCGCCTGCTCGACCTGCCGCGGGTCATCGAAGATCCGGGCGAAACTGTTGCGCAGCGGCGGGCCGATCCAGCTGCGCAGCGTCGCATCATCCGGCACCGGCGTTCCCATCGCCCCCAGCGCGTGGCGCACGCAATTGGAGATGCCCTCGACCGAATCGATCAGGGTGCCGTCGAGGTCGACCAGCAGCAGCGCCATCGTCGCCTCAGCCGCGGCGCTGGCGCAGGCCCACCGCGATCGCGCCGGCGATCGCGGCCACCCCGACGCCGAACAGCATCCAGCTCAAGGTCGTGAGCCAGTAGCCGGTCGTGGCCATGAATCCCGCTTCGCCCATGCGTGCATAGCCGATCGCCACGCTGCCGACCAGCGTCGCCAGGCCGCCGATCGCATCGGCGATCGCGCCATGCGCCCCGCCCCGGCGCCGCGCCAGCCAGCCCGCGGTCGCGCCGGTGGCGACATCGCTCGCCAGAGCGAGCACGCGCGAGAACCACAGGTAGATCGTCAGCCCCATCCCGCCCGCCTCGAGCGGGATGACGAAGGTCGTCGCCACGCCCACCACCCAGAACATCAGGTTGACCACGATCGCGATGCCGATGGCGCGCCAGTCCATGGCGGCTCAGCCTCGTGCCCGCGCTTCGAGCGCGGCCACGGCGGGCAAGGTCTTGCCCTCCAGGAATTCGAGGAAGGCGCCGCCGCCGGTCGAGATGTACTCGATGCCATCAGCGACACCGTACTTGTCCACCGCCGCCAGCGTGTCGCCACCGCCGGCGATCGAGAAGGCCGGCGAGGCCGCGATCGCGCGCGCCACCGCCTCGGTGCCCTGGCCGAAGGCCTCGAACTCGAACACGCCCACCGGCCCGTTCCACACCACCGTGCCCGCCGCAGCGATCAGCGCGGCATAGCGCGCCGCGGTCCGCGGGCCGATGTCGAGGATCATGTCGTCCGCGCCCACCGCCGCCACCGGCTTGACCGTGGCCGGCGCGTCGGCGGCGAAGGCCGGCGCCACCACCACGTCCTCGGGCAACGGGATCTCCGCGCCCCGCGCCTTGGCGTCGGCCATGATCCCGCGCGCGGTGTCGAGCAGCTCGTTCTCGCACAGCGACTTGCCGACCGGGTGGCCCAGCGCGGCGAGGAAGGTGTTGGCGATGCCGCCGCCCACGATCAGCTGGTCGACCTTGCCGACCAGGCTGCCCAGCAGTTCGAGCTTGGTCGAGACCTTGGAGCCGGCCACGATCGCCAGCAACGGGCGCTTCGGGCTCTCCAGCGCGCGCGCCAGCGCATCGAGCTCGGCGGTCAGCAGCGGCCCGGCGCAGGCGAGCTTGGCGAATCGCGCCACGCCGTGCGTGGAGGCCTGGGCGCGGTGCGCGGTGCCGAAGGCGTCCATGACGAATACGTCGCAGAGCGCGGCGTAGCGGCGCGCGAGCGCCTCGTCGTCCTTCTCCTCGCCGACGTTCATGCGGCAGTTCTCCAGCAGCACCACCTCGCCCGTGGCGACCTCGACGCCCTCGAGATATTCGCGCACCAGGCGCACTGGCGCGCCCAGCGCCTGCGCCAGCCAGTCGGCCACCGGCTGCAGCGAGGAGGCCGCGTCCCACTGCCCTTCCTTCGGGCGCCCCAGGTGCGACATCACCAGCACCCGGGCGCCGGCGTCGCGCGCGCGGCGGATGGTCGGCAGCGCGGCATCGAGGCGCTGGGTCGAGCTGATCCGCCCGTCCTTGACCGGCACGTTGAGGTCCTCGCGGATCAGCACGCGCTTTCCGGCGAGTTCGAGGTCGGTCATGCGCAGCACGGCCATGGCAAGGCTCCGGCGGGATCGGGGCGGGGATGCGCGGCGGACGCCGCGCGGGGGCCAAGCTTGCCGTGCGGTGCCGATGGTGGGCAAGCTGGCCGCATGGACCCGATCCCGCAGCAGGCCTACCTCCTCGCGGTCGCCGCCGGCATCGGGCTGCTGGTCGGGATCGAGCGCGAGTGGCGGCGCGGCCAGACCACGGTGCCGTCCGCGGCGGGCGCGCGCACCTTCACCCTGATCGGCCTGGTCGGCGGCCTGGCCGAACTGCTGGGCGGGCCCGCGGTGGCGCTGGCCGGCGCCTTCGTGGTGATCGCGACGCTGGCCAGCTACAAGCGCACGATCGAGCAGGACCCGGGCCTGACCACCGAAGTCGCGATGCTGGTGGTGTTCCTGCTCGGCGTATTGGCCATGCGCATGCCGCAACTGGCCGCCGCGCTCGGCGCCGCGGTCGCGCTGCTGCTGGCGGCCAAGAACCGCCTGCACCGCTTCGTGCGCGAAGTGCTGAGCGAGCAGGAATTGCACGACGCCCTGCTCCTGGCCGGCTGCGCGCTGGTGGTGCTGCCGCTGCTGCCGGCGCGCGCGATCGATCCCTGGGGCGTGCTCGACCTGCGCCGTCTGTGGACGCTGGTGGTGCTGGTGATGGCGATCAATGCCGCCGGCTACGTCGCCCTGCGCGCGCTGGGCCCGCGCTACGGCCTGGCGGTGGCGGGCTTCGCCGGCGGCTTCGTCTCGAGCACCGCCACCATCGCCGGCATGGGCACGCGCGCGCGGCAGACCCCGGCCCTGGTCGCCGCCTGCGCGGGCGCGGGGCTGATGTCGAGCGTGGCCACGGTGGTGCAGCTCGCGCTCCTGATCGGCGCGATGTCGTCGACCTTGCTGGTCCACCTCGCGTTGCCGCTGGCGCTGACCGGCGTGGTGGCGCTTGCCGCCGCGCTGCTCGGCAACCGCCACGCGCCGGGCGACGGCGCGCCGCACGAGGAACTGACCCTGGGCCGCGCCTTCCAGCCGCTGTCGGCGCTCAAGTTCACCGCGCTGCTGGCGCTGGTGCTGCTCGGCGCCGCGGCGCTCAGGCACTGGCTCGGCAACGCCGGCGCCGTGGCCGGCATCGCGGTCGCGGGCTTCGCCGACGCCCACGCCGGCGCCGCCGCGGCCGCCCAACTGGTGACGGCCGGCGAGCTCACGGTGCACGAGGCGATGTGGCCGGTGCTCGCGGCCTTCGCCACCAACACCCTGAGCAAGCTCGGCTTCGCCTGGGCCACCGGCGGACCGCGCTATTTCGCCCGCCTGCTGCCGGGGCTGCTGGCCATGATGGGCACCTTCGCCGCCGCCGTGGTCCTGATCGCACGCGCCTGAACGGCGGCGGCGGCGCGCGTCCGCTGCATTGCGGCAAGCGCATCGATATTGATCCGGATCAAGGCGGGGCCATTCCCGAGCGGGCAGGCTCCCTTCCCATGGACCCCATGCCCTCGCTTGCCGCGCCGGCTTTCGATGCCGAGCTGATCGCGCGGCACGACCTCAACGGGCCGCGCTACACCTCCTACCCGACCGCGCCGCACTTCGACGTGCTGTTCGGGCAGGCCGAGTACCGCGCCGCGGCTGCCGCCAGCAACGAGGAGCCGATCCCGCGGCCGCTGTCGCTCTACATCCACCTGCCGTTCTGCCCCAGCCCCTGCTTCTACTGCGGCTGCAACCGGGTCATCACCCGCTCCCGCAGCGAGATCGGCGCCTACCTGGTGCGCCTGGAGCGCGAGATCGCGCTGCAGGCGGCGCTGTTCGACCGCGACCGCCAGGTGCTGCAGCTGCACCTGGGCGGCGGCACGCCGAACTACCTCGACCTCGACCAGATGGCGGCGCTGATGGATGCGCTGCGCTCGGGCTTCACCTTCGGCCCGGAGTCGCAGCGCGAGTTCTCGATCGAGATCGATCCGCGCCTGAGCGGCGCCGGCACCATGGCCGGGCTGGCGCGCCTGGGCTTCAACCGGGCCAGCTTCGGCGTGCAGGACTTCGATCCCGCGGTCCAGCAGGCGATCAACCGCATCCAGGGCGTGGACGAGACCATGGGCGTGATCGCGGACGCGCGCGCGGCCGGGTTCCGCTCGGTCAGCGTGGACCTGATCTACGGGCTGCCGCTGCAGACCCTGGAGGGCTTCGCGCGCACCCTGGAGATCGTCATCGCGGGGCGCCCGGACCGCATCGCGGTGTATGGCTACGCGCACCTGCCCGAGGTGTTCAAGGCGCAACGCCAGATCGACCCCGCGGACATGCCGCCGGCCTCGACCCGGCTGGCGCTGCTGGGACTCGCGATCGACACCCTGCGCCAGGCCGGCTACCAGTACCTGGGCATGGACCACTTCGCGCTGCCGCAGGACGAGCTGGCACAGGCGCAGTCGGCCGGCGACCTGCAGCGCAACTTCCAGGGCTACTCGACCCACGCCGAGTGCGACCTGGTGGGCCTGGGCGTGAGCGCGATCGGCAAGGTCGGCGACTGCTACGCCGCCAACGCGCGCGACCTCACCGGCTACTACGCGGCGATCGACGCCGGCCACCTCGCGGTCATGCGCGG
>JAGOEZ010000201.1 GCA_017997455.1 Lysobacterales bacterium
GTCACCGGATGGCCCCAGGCCACGGCCTGCAGCGGCGCCAGCCGCAGCGCCGCCAGCACCTGCGAATGCGGGTGCATGCCCACGTCGAGGTGGACCAGCGCGTCGAGCCGCGCTTCGCGGATGAGCGCCGGCCATTCCTCGACGCGCGCGCGCGCCGGCACGAAGTGCGTCACGCTGGCGCGCACGCGCGCGGTGGCGGCGTCCTCGACCGGGTCGAGGTGGAAGGCCCAGGTGGCGTAGCCGGCGCGCGTGCAGGCATCCAGCCAGGCGCCGAACAGCTTCAGCACCGTGTGCTCGTGGAAGTGCGAGGACACGAAGCCGATGCGCGGCGCGCCGGCGGCCGGCGCAGCCGGCGCCGTGTACGCGTCGGCGAAGGCGATGCGGGCCAGGCGCCGCAACAGGCCGCCGTAGCGGCGCTGGACCGCGGCCAGCGGCTCGCCGAGGTAGTGGCGGTGGAAGTTGCTGGTCGAATCGAGGATCGCGAGCGCCTGCGCGGCATCGAGGCGACGTTCCAGCGACAGTTCCTCGAAGCGGCCGAGCTCCTCGTCCCACCCGGCCAGCGCGGCCTGCCGGTGCGCCTCGTCGGCGCAGACCACGGGCAGCGTGTGCCAGGCCAGCCAGCGCACCAGCAGGTCGTCGCCATCGAGGGCGCGCGCGCGCGCGAAGGCGGCGCCGGCCTCGGCCATGCGCTCGTCGCGCCGCAATGCGTCGCCGAGTTCGGCATGCCGCAGGGATTCGCCGGGTTGCAGGGCCGCGAGTCGTTCGCGCGCCCAGCATTCGGCTTCGGCCTTGCCCTGGGACTGGGCCGCGTCGGCCAGCCCGGCCAGGGCCTGCGGGTGTCCGGGCGCAAGGCGCTGGGCGCGGGCAAAGGCGGACTCGGCCGCCGCCGCGTCGCCCGCGGCAAGCGCCACCTGCCCACGGACCAGCCATCCCGGGAGGTAGTCCGGATGGCGGTCGAGCAGGGACGACAGGACCGGTTCGGCCTGCGCGAACTGGCCCGACTGGGCCAGTGCGACCGCATGGTCGAGCGCGAGCGTGGGTTGTCCTGGCGCCAGCGCGGCCGCCCGGGCCAGCGCCGCCAGTCGCCCGCCGGAATCGCCGCGGCGCTGCGCCAGCAGCGCCCTTTCGACCCATTGCGGCACGAATGCCGGGTCCAGCCCCGCCGCCATGTCCAGCGCCGCCTGGGCCCGGTCGAGTTCACCCAGCGCGATCAGCGCACGCCCGTGCAACGCATGCACGGCCGCGCTGCCAAGGCCCGCGTCCGCCAGTGCCTGGCAGGCCGCTGCCGCGGGGCCGGCGCGGCCCTCGCGCAGGGCGGCCAGGATCGGGGCCAGATCGGGGGGGATCATGGGTGGGAAGGCCGTCTGCGCAAGGTCGGGCGTGGCGCGCGGCCGGCCGGTATCATGCAAAGCTGGCCGCGCCAGTCCCGGCGCCGCCCAGCCCCTGCCAGGAGCCGCGGATGTTCCCGTCGTCGATGCGCATCGAGTCCTTCGATCCCGAACTGGCCGCGGCCATCCGCGCCGAGCTCCAACGGCAGGAGGACCATGTCGAGCTGATCGCGTCGGAGAATTATGCCAGCCCGCGCGTCCTCGAAGCCCAGGGCACGGTCCTGACCAACAAGTACGCGGAAGGTTACCCCGGCAAGCGCTACTACGGCGGTTGCGAGCACGTCGACGTGGCCGAGCGCCTGGCGATCGAGCGCGCGAAGGAACTGTTCGGCGCCGACTACGCCAACGTGCAGCCGCATTCCGGCTCGCAGGCCAACGCGGCCGTGTACCTGGCCCTGCTCAAGCCCGGCGACACCATCCTCGGCATGAGCCTGGCCCACGGCGGCCACCTCACCCACGGGGCCAAGGTCAATTTCTCCGGCAAGCTGTTCAACGCCGTGCAGTACGGCCTCGACACCGCGACCGGCCTGATCGACTACGACGCGATGGAGCGCATGGCCCAGGAGCACAAGCCGAAGATGCTGATCGGCGGCTTCTCCGCCTACTCGCAGGTCAAGGACTGGGCGCGCATGGCCGCGATCGCCAAGGGCGTGGGCGCGTACTTCGTGGTCGACATGGCGCACGTCGCCGGACTGGTGGCGGCAGGCGTCTACCCGAACCCGGTGCCGCACGCCGACGTGGTGACCTCGACCACGCACAAGACCCTGCGCGGCCCGCGCGGTGGACTGATCCTGGCCAAGTCCAACCCCGAGATCGAGAAGAAGCTGCAGTCGATGGTCTTCCCCGGCACCCAGGGCGGGCCGCTGATGCACGTGATCGCGGCCAAGGCGGTGGCGTTCAAGGAAGCGCTGGCGCCGGAGTTCAAGGCCTACCAGCAACAGGTGGTCAGGAACGCGCAGGCAATGGCGGCCACGATCATGGCGCGCGGCTACAAGGTCGTCTCGGGCGGCACCATGAACCACCTGTTCCTGGTCGACCTGATCGGCCGCGAGGTGACCGGCAAGGACGCAGAGGACGCGCTGGGCCGCGCCCACATCACCGCGAACAAGAACGCGGTTCCCGACGACCCGCGCTCGCCCTTCGTCACCTCCGGCCTGCGCCTGGGCACGCCGGCCGTCACCACGCGTGGCTATGGCGAGCAGGACGTGCGCGAACTCGCCGGCTGGATCTGCGACGTGCTCGACGCGCCCGCCGACGAGGCCGTGCTGGCGCGCGTGCGCGGGCAGGTCACGGCGCAGTGCCGGGCCTTCCCGGTCTACGGCTGAGCGGATGCACTGCCCCTTCTGCCACTTCGAGGACACCCGGGTCATCGACTCGCGTCTCACCGAGGACGGCATGCAGGTGCGGCGCCGGCGCGAGTGCGAGCAATGCGGCGAACGCTTCAACACCTACGAGACCGCCGACCTCAAGCTGCCGCAGATCGTCAAGCACGATGGCCGCCGCGAGGCCTACGACGAGCGCAAGCTGCGCTCGGGCCTGGAACGCGCGCTGCAGAAGCGCCCGGTCGGCAGCGACACCGTCGACACGATCGTCGAGCACGTGGTCAAGAAGCTGCGCACCTCCGGCGAGCGCGAGCTGCCGGCGCGCCGCATCGGCGAGTGGGTGATGGCCGAGCTCAAGGCCGTGGACCAGGTCGCCTACGTGCGCTTCGCCTCGGTCTACCGGCGCTTCGAGGATGCGCAGGCCTTCCGCGAGGAGGTCGAGCGCCTCGAGCGCGACCTGCCGCGGCTGGAGGGGCGGCAGTTGCCGCTGCTCGAGGAAGAGGAAGCGCCGGTCGAGCGCAAGTCGCGACGCTGACCCGGGCGACGCCGCGCGTGCGCATCGACTACCTCGCGGAGCATCCGCAGCACGTGCCCCTGCTGGCGCGCTGGCACCACGACGAGTGGGGCGCGGTGCTGTCGGGCTGGAGCCTCGAGATCGCGCAGGCCGAACTCGCACTGCACACGCGCGGGCGCGCGATCCCGACCACCGTCGTCGCGATGGACGGCGCGGAACTGCTGGGCTCGTGCAGCCTGCTCGAGAACGACGACGAGCGCATCCGCGACTGGTCGCCGTGGCTGGCCAGCCTGTACGTGCGGCCGCAGGCGCGCGGCGCGGGCGTCGGTCGTGCGCTGGTGCGGCGGATCGAGGCCGAGGCGGCGGCGCTGGGCGTGGCGGAGCTGTACCTCTACACCTCCGACGCCATGGGCGTGGTCGATTTCTACCAGCGGCTGGGCTGGCGCCACTGCGACCGCCTCGCGCTGGGCGGCATCGAGGCGGTGGTGATGGCCACCACGCCACGGAGCGCCGCATGAGCACCTGGAGCGCGCTCGACCACGCGCACATGGCGCAGGCGCTGGCGCTCGCCGCGCGCGGCACCGACACCACCGACCCCAATCCGCGCGTGGGCTGCGTGCTGGCGCACGGCGCCGAGGTGGTCGGCGAGGGCTGGCATGTGCGCGCCGGCGAGGGCCACGCCGAGGTCCATGCGCTGCGTGCCGCCGGCGACCGCGCCGCGGGCGCGACGGCCTACGTGACGCTCGAGCCCTGCGCCCACCATGGCCGCACGCCGCCCTGCGCCGAGGCCCTGGTGGCGGCAGGCGTGGCGCGCGTGGTCGCGGCCTGCGAGGACCCGTTCCCGCAGGTTGCCGGCCGCGGCATCGGGATCCTGCGCGCGGCCGGGGTCGTGGTCGAGCTCGGCCTGATGCGCGAACCCGCGCGCGAGCTCAATCGCGGCTTCTTCAGCCGCATCGAGCGCGGTCGTCCGTGGCTGCGGCTCAAGCTGGCCGCCAGCCTCGATGGTCGCACCGCGCTGGGCGACGGCCGCAGCCACTGGATTACCGGCGAGGCCGCGCGCCGCGACGTGCACCAGTGGCGCGCGCGCTCGTCGGCGATCCTGACCGGCATCGGCACCGTGCTGGCCGACGATCCCGCGCTGACCGTGCGACTCGCCGACACGGCGCCCGAGCGGCCGCCGCTGCGGGTGGTGGTCGACACCCACCTGCGCACCCCGGCGACGGCGCGCGTGCTCGACGATGCCGCGCCGACCGTGGTGTTCTGCGCGCCGGACGCGGTGGCGCGCAATCGCGGCATCCGTCCCGAGCGCGTGGTCTCGGTGCCGCAGCACGTGACCGGCATCGGGCTGGCGGTGGCGCTGGCCGAACTGGCGCAACGCGACTGCAACGAGGTGCAGGTCGAGGCCGGGCCGACCCTGTCCGGCGCCTTCGTGCACGCGGGCCTGGTCGACGAACTGCTGCTGTACCTCAATCCCTCGCTGATCGGCGACACCGGGCGGCCGCTGCTGCAGTTGCC
>JAGOEZ010000202.1 GCA_017997455.1 Lysobacterales bacterium
GGCGCGCGATCGACGATGGTCCACCAGGCTTCGGCGGTGGACGACCACCACGGGTGCTCGGTGTCGTAGGCCCGCACCACCTGGCGCGCCACGTCGGTGGCGTACTCGCCGCGCGTGGCGACGGTACTGCCGGTCTCGGAACCGATGATCGGCTGGCCGGGAACCTGCTGGTGGAACTTCTCGATCTGTTCGATGCGGTAGTTGAAGCCGATCACGTCGACTTCGCGGGCCGCGCCTTCGGTGAAGCTGTTGTCGAAGGCCTGGGTGGTCGGCCGGGTCGGGTCCAGCGCGCGCACCGCGCGCGCCATCTCGGCCGAGATCCGGGCCCCGCGTTCCTTGCCCTGGTGCGGCTCTTCGTTGCCGATCGACCACAGGATCACGCTGGGATGGTTGCGGTCGCGGCGCACGATGCGCTCGAGTTGGGCCATCGCTTCGGGATCGCTGCTGTTGAGGCGCGCCTCGACGATCATCAGCATGCCCAGCGCGTCGCAGGCGTCGAGCAGGGATTCCGAGGGCGGGTTGTGCGCGCTGCGCCAGGCGTTGGAACCCATCGATTGCAGCTGCTCGACGCGCCAGGCGTTGAGGCGATCGGGGATCGCGGTGCCGACCCCGGCATGGTCGTGGTGGTTGCAGGTGCCGAGCAGCTTGAGCGGGCGCTCGTTGAGGAAGAAGCCCTGCTGCGCGTCGAAGCGCAGGCTGCGGATGCCGAACGGCGTCTCGTGGCGATCGACCAGCGCGCCAGCCACGTGCAGGGTGGTGACGAGTCGATACAGGACCGGCGTTTCGATAGCCCACAGGCGCGGGCTTGCGATCACGGCCTCGGCCTCATGGCCGCTGCGTTGCTCGGCCGCGACCGCGACGATGGCATCCGGAATCCGGGCAACCACCGCGCCGTCAGGCGCGAAGATCTCGTGCCGGATCGTCACGCGGGCGTCGGCCAGGCCGTCATTGGCCACGTCGGTGGCGATCGACACGCGCGCGCCGGCCGGGCCCGGCGCCGCGCGCACGAAGGTCCCCCACGGCGGCACGTGGACCGCATGCGCCGTCACCTGCTTCACGTGGCGATAGATGCCCGCGCCCTCGTAGAACCAGCCCTCGCCCAGCGAGGCATCGACGCGCAGGCACAGCTGGTTGGGCCCGCCGTCGTAGTCGAGGAAATCGGAGATGTCGACGTTGAAGGGCGCATAGCCGCTCTCGTTGCGCCCGGCCACGTAGCCGTTGACCAGTACCAGGCAATCGCGGAACACGCCGTCGAATTCGAGCCAGGTGCGGCGTTCGCGGTCGCCCGGCTCGATCGCCAGCGGCAGGCGGTACCAACCGACGCTGTGCTGCGGGAAGTCGCGCCCGATCGCCTTGAAGCCATGCGCCGCCACGGCGTCCGCGGTTTCCTTGGGCGCGGGTTTCGAGGGCTGCGCGAACGGCAATGCCACCGCCCAGTCGTGCGGTACCTGCACGCGATCCCAGGCGCTGTCGTCGAAGGCGGCGTACGCGGCGTCGGCGGTCGCGGCACCCGCCTTGGCATAGGTGCGCTGGTTGCGTCCGAAACCGAAGTCCCTCTCGACATCGGACGCATGGCCGAGGTGGAAGCGCCAGCCGCTGGCTAGCAACCGCGTGCGTCGCGGCGAGGCGACGGGCGGGTCGGTCTCGGCGTGCGCGATCGCCGGCCGCAGCGCGGCCAGCGCCGGCGCCAGCGACATCCACTGCAACCAGGTGCGGCGTCCGACACGCATCGACATGACTCCTCAGTGGCTGTCGCGCGGCAGGCCGCGGGTCTGCTCGATGCGCTGGAAGGATTCCGTGCCCTCGAGGATGGCGCCGCGATCGAGCTGCCCCACCAGGCTGCGCTGGATCGCCTGCCAGGGTGTTTGCGACTCCGGATAGCGGTATCCGCCGGCGCGATCGAACGCCGCGCGACGCCGCGCCAGTTCCTCGTCGGAGACCAGCACGTCGACCCGGCGCCGGCGCAGGTCCACGCGCACGCGGTCGCCGCTGCGCAGCAAGGCCAGGCCGCCGCCGACCGCCGCCTCCGGTGCGGCGTTGAGGATCGAGGGGCTGCCGGAGGTTCCGGACTGGCGCCCGTCGCCGAGGCACGGCAGCGAGGTCACGCCGCGCTGGATCAGGTAGTCGGGCGGCCGCATGTTGACCACCTCGGCCGCGCCCGGATAGCCGACTGGCCCGGTGCCGCGCATGAACAGCAACGAGTCCTCGCTGATGGCCAGCGCCGGATCGTCGATCCGCCGGTGGTAGTCCTCGGGGCCGTCGAACACCACGGCATCGCCTTCGAAGGCGTCCGGGTCGTCCGCGCGTGACAGGTAGCGCGCGCGGAACTCAGCCGAGATCACGCTGGTCTTCATGATCGCGCGATCGAACAGGTTGCCGCCCAGGACCAGGAAACCGGCGGCGGCCTTGAGCGGCCGCTCGTAGGGACGGATGACGTCCTCGTCGGCGATCGCCGCGTCGCGGCAATTGTCGCCGAGCGTGCGTCCGTTCACGGTGCGCGCGCCCTCGCGGACCAGGCCCTGCCGGATCAACTGCGCTACCACCGCGGGCACGCCGCCCGCGCGGTGGAAGTCCTCGCCCAGGTACTCGCCCGCCGGTTGCAGGTTGACCAGCAGCGGCACCTCGAGTCCGTAGGTCTCCCAGTCCTCGAGCGTGAGCTCGACACCCATGTGGCGCGCGATCGCGGCGAGGTGGATCGGCGCGTTGGTCGATCCGCCCAGCGCGGAGTTGACCGCGATGGCGTTCAGGAAGGCGTCGCGGGTCATGATCGCGGACGGCCGCAGGTCCTCGCGCACCATGGCGACGATGCGCTTGCCGGTGCGCCAGGCGATCTCCAGTCGATCGCGGTGGGGCGCGGGGATCGCCGCGGATCCGGGCAACTGCATGCCCAGCGCCTCGGCCAGCGAGTTCATCGTGGTGGCCGTGCCCATGGTGTTGCAGTAGCCGGTCGAGGGCGCCGACGAGGCGACCATGCGCACGAAGCCGGCCGCGTCGATCGTGCCGGCGGCCAGCAGCTCGCGCGCCTTCCAGATGATGGTGCCCGAGCCGCTGCGCTTGCCTTCGTGCCAGCCGTTGAGCATCGGCCCCACCGACAGCGCGATCGCCGGGATGTCGACCGTAGCCGCGGCCATCAGGCAGGCCGGCGTGGTCTTGTCGCAGCCGATGGTCAGCACCACGCCGTCGAGCGGATAGCCGTAGAGGACTTCGACGAGGCCCAGGTAGGCGAGGTTGCGATCGAGGCCCGCGGTCGGCCGCTTGCCGGTCTCCTGGATCGGATGGACCGGGAATTCGATCGGGATGCCGCCGGCCTCGCGGATGCCGTCGCGCACGCGCGCGGCCAGCACCAGGTGGTGGCGGTTGCAGGGGCTGAGGTCGCTGCCGGTCTGGGCGATGCCGATGATCGGGCGACCGCTCTGCAGTTCCTCCTGGCTGATCCCGTAGTTGAGGTAGCGCTCGACGTAGAGCGCGGTCATGTCGACGTTGGCGGCGTTGTCGAACCAGGCCCGCGAACGCAGTTTCACGCCGGGAGGGGTTGGATCGCTCATGGCTGCCTCGGCTGGGCGCCGGCGCGCCGCCGGGCTTGGAGCGAGCTTATCGTATTGATATGATAAATGACCAGATGGCGCGAGCCGTCGCGAGGGAGCCCCGGATGGCGCGCGAGTACCGGCTGGGCCTGGTGGGCCTGGGCAAGATCGCCATCGACCAGCACCTGCCGGCGATCGCGGCCACGCCCGGGCTCGCGCTGGTCGCCACCGTGGATCCGCATCCGGCGGCAGCGGTCGCGCCCACCTTCCCCACGCTCGATGCCTTGCTCGCTGCCGACCTTGCGCTCGACGCGATCGTGGTCTGCACGCCGCCACAGGTGCGCGCTGCCATCGCGCGGCGCGCGCTCGAGGCCGGCTGCTCGGTGCTGCTCGAAAAGCCGCCGGCGACCACGCTCGATGAACTCGCCCTGCTCGCCCGGCGCGCCGAGGCCGGCGGACTGACCCTGTACACCGCGTGGCATTCGCGCCACGCGCCGATGGTGGAGACTGCGCGCGCATGGCTCGCCGGGCGCGTCGTCAGCGGCGGCGCGGTGAACTGGCGAGAGGACGTGCGCCGCTGGCATCCCGGGCAGCGCTGGCTGTGGCAGGCGGGCGGGCTGGGCGTGTTCGATCCCGGCATCAATGCGTTCTCGATCCTGACCGCAATCCTGCCCGTGCCGCCGGTCGTCACCGACGCGACGCTGGACGTACCCGCGAATGCCGACACCCCGATCGCCGCGCGGCTCGCGCTCGCGAGCGGTGACGCGCAGATCGACGTGACCCTGGACTTCCTGCAGGCCGGCCCGCAGGTATGGGAAATCGTGCTCGACACCGCGTGCGGCCATCGATTGCAGCTGGACGAGGGCGGCGCGCGCCTGTCGATCGACGCGGGCCCGGCGCGCGTTGGCGACAGCGCCGAGTACCCTGCGCTCTACGCCCACTTCGCGCGACTGCTCGCGGCGCGCGCCAGCGACGTGGATGCGGCGCCGTTCGCACTCGCCATCGACGCGCTGTCGCGCGGCACGGTGCGTCGCGTGGATCCCTTCATCGAGTAGTCGCAGGACGTGACCACTTCCCGACCCGGCCCCGCGTCGCTCGATCCCGCCAGCGTCAAGCTGGCGTGGCCCCTGGCGGCACGACTGGGCGAAGGCCCGGTGTGGGTCGAGTGGGAGCGTGCCCTGTGGTTCGTCGACATCGA
>JAGOEZ010000040.1:0-5921 GCA_017997455.1 Lysobacterales bacterium
CCTACGCCGAGGGGCTGGACGCCGCGCGGGCGGAGGACTGGGGCACGGTGCGGCAGAAGATGCAGGAGGCCCTCGCCGAGGAGGGGGCGCCGGCGGCGAAGGTGCGCCTCTACGGCACCCGTTTCGATGCCTACGTGCCGCAGTACTACCTCGGGCTCGCTGCGTACAAGCAGGGCAACTGCGCCGAGGCGATCTCGAACTGGGAGAACGCCGCGGCCCGACCGATCATCGCCGGCAGCGACACGCTCTCGGGCGTGGCCAATGCCGGGCTGGCCGACTGCCGGACGCGACTGGCGAGCATGACCCCTCCGCGACCCACGACGCCGGTGCAGGCGCCCGGCACCACGCCGGCGACAACGCCGTCGACGACGCCATCGACCGCGCCCACGCGGCCGGTCGCGAGCACGACCCCCGCCACGACGCCGTCGACCACGCCACCACGGCCGGTCGCGACCACGCCGTCGACGACGCCCTCGACCACGCCACCGCGCCCGGTCGCCACCACGCCCACGCCGACGCCCGCGCCGCCCAAGCCGGCCGCCAGTACCGCCCCGGAAGCCCTGGCGCGCGCGCTGGACGCCTACCTCGCCGGCCGCTACACCGAGGTCGCGGCGCTCGATCCGGGGCAGTTCAGCGACAACCGCGCGCGCTACCACGCGCTACTGGTGCGCGCGGCGGCACGCCACACCCAGAGCCAGCTCCAGGGCAGCAGCGGCAGTGCGGCGCTGGCGGCGGCGCAGGGCGACATCCGCGCGGCCAAGGCGCTGGCGCCAGGCCAGCAACCCGACGCGGCGTTGTATTCGCCGCGCTTCGTCACGCTCTACGCCCAGACCCGCTGAGCTCGCCCGGCGCGGGCCGGCAGGCGTGCGCGGCGCCGGTTCAGAACGAGTACTTGGTCGTGAACTGCAGGCGGTCGAGCGTGCCGTCGTCGCCGTTCTCGATCTCGCGCTGCGCGTGGCGGTATTCGATGCCGAGGTCGAGCTTGGGCAGGATCGTCCAGTAGAGATTGCCGGCGACCGCATACGAGGCCGCGTTGGCCGCGCCGCCGGTGAGGGCGGCGACGTTGTCGTAGCTCGAGGCCGAGGCCATCAGGTTCCCGCGCAGCGTCGGCGAGAAGACATGGCGCCACGCGGCATAGCCCGCGATGCCGTCGATGGCGTCGAGCGCGCCGTCGGCGTCGAGCACGGCGTCGTTGGCGAAGTTGAGCGCGACGTAGCGGCCGATGCCCTGTCCGCCGGTGATCGCGAAGCGGATGTCGTCGCCGCCGGGCAGCAGGAACTTGCCCGACAGCGTCGCCGCCAGCGCGTAGGCGCTGTCGTCGAAGGGGTCGGCGCCGGCGGTGGTCTCGTACTTGAGCTGGCGGCCGAGCAGGGCGCCCGAGAGGTAGCCCCAGCCGCGGGTCCAGGTGTAGCGCGCGGTGGCGTCGGGCATGCTGTTGTCGTCGGAGCTGATGCGCGCGCCGCCGCCGTGGGGCGTGATCGTGGTTTCCGGGTTCTCGAGCGAGAAGGTCCAGCCGCCGGCGCTGTAGCGCACTTGCGGCTGGCGCACGAACACGGTGCCGTCGGTGGGGCCGATGTAGTCGACCGCCTCGGGCAGCGCGTTGACGTCCTGGAAGTTCGACCAGGTCTGCCCCGCGAGCCACTGGTTGTAGCTGACGTAGGCCTGGCGCACCTGCAGGCCATAGGTGTTGGTCGCGCGCTCATCGCCCAGCGCGCTGCCGTAGAGGTCGAACTCGAGCCGCGAGCTGATCCTGTCGCCGGCCTCGGTGGTGGAGTCGGTGCCCACGATCAGGCGCGACTGCTTGATGTGGGCGTCGAGGTCGATGTCCTCGCTCGCTCCGCCGAGCGGGATCGTGGATGGCACGTAGAAATCCCGGCCGATGCTGCCGTCGGCGATCTCGCCGTCGCCGTAACTCGAGGCCAGCGCGTCGAGCTTGACGAAGCCGGTCACCAGGAATTTCGTGCCGGGCGCGGCGTTGGGCGTGATGCTGGTGGCCTGGATCGGCGGCGCGGCGGCGACCACCGGCACGGCCGGCACCGCGGCCGGCGTGGCGGCGGGCGTCGCGGCGCGGCTCGCGCGCAACTCCGCGACCAGCGCCTGCACCTGCTGCTCGAGTTCGGCCACGCGCGACTCCAGCGCCGCCTGGGCAGCGTCCTCGGCCAGCGCCGGGTTGGCCACCGCGACGATCGCGCCGATCGCGAGGGCGAGCGCGCTGCGGCGGATGCGGGATCGGGTGCTCATGACGCGTCCTCCAGAAGGGGAAGTTGGCTGCGCGCGACCTGCGTCGCTTTTCCTGGCCGTCCCGGAGCGGGACTGGCTCGCGCCAGGCGACGTCGGTCGCCGCGTTGCCGTTGGCGACCCGTGCCCCGGGTTCGCGATCGATGATTCGCGCCGGCGCCGGGCGTCGCCATTCGCCTTTGGTCGAAAAAGCGCGCCAATCGGCCGCGGCTTCGACTAAAGTTCCATAGGGGGATGCCGTGCTTCGGTGGCAAGGTGGCCACGTCGCGCGGCGCCATCCGCAGCCGCGCCGTGGAGGGCGTCATGACCAAGCTCATCTCGGTGCCGGTCGAATTCGCGCAGCGCGCGCGCATCACCGCCGGCCAGTACAAGCTCGACTACCGCGCCTCGGTCGCCGACCCGGCGCGCTACTGGGGCGACGTGGGGCGACGGATCGACTGGATCCGGCCCTATACCCAGGTCAAGGACGTGAGCTTCGACCCGGCCGACTTCCGCATCCGCTGGTACGCCGACGGCCAGCTCAACGTCAGCGCCAACTGCCTCGACCGCCACCTCGCCACGCGCGGCGACAAGACCGCGATCCTGTGGGAGGGCGACGACCCGGGCGAGTCGCGCCGGGTCAGCTACCGCGAGCTGCACGCCCAGGTGTGCCGCTTCGCCAACGTGCTCAAGGCCGAGGGCGTGCGCAAGGGCGACCGGGTCACGATCTACCTGCCGATGATCCCGGAGGCGGCGGTGGCGATGCTGGCCTGCGCGCGCATCGGCGCGGTGCACACGGTGGTGTTCGGCGGCTTCTCGCCCGAATCGCTGATCGGCCGCATCGACGACTGCCAGTCGTCGCTGGTGATCACCGCCGACGAGGGCCTGCGCGGCGGCAAGAAGATCCCGCTCAAGGCCAACGTCGACAGCGCCATCGCCAGCGGCAAGATCCCCTGCCTCAAGCGCGTCGTGGTCGTGCGCCGCACCGGTGGCACGGTGGCCTGGGACGCGACCCGCGATCGCTGGTACCACGAACTGGTGGAAGGCGCGCCGGCCGAGTGCGCGCCGGAGCCGATGGGCGCCGAGGACCCGCTGTTCATCCTCTACACCTCGGGCTCCACCGGCAAGCCCAAGGGCGTGCTGCACACCTCGGGCGGCTACCTGGTCTACGCGGCCTACACCCACGAGTGCGTGTTCGACCTGCGCGAGGACGACGTCTACTGGTGCACGGCGGACGTCGGCTGGGTCACCGGCCACAGCTACATCGTCTACGGGCCGCTGGCCAACGGCGCGACCTCGCTGATGTTCGAGGGCGTGCCCAACCATCCGGACGTGTCGCGCTTCTGGCAGGTGGTGGACAAGCACCAGGTGACGATCTTCTACACCGCGCCCACCGCCATCCGCGCGCTGATGCGCGACGGCGATGCGCCGGTGGCGAAGACCTCGCGCGCTTCGCTGCGCCTGCTGGGAACCGTCGGCGAGCCGATCAACCCCGAGGCCTGGGAGTGGTACCACCGCGTGGTCGGCGAGGGACGCTGTCCGGTGGTGGACACCTGGTGGCAGACCGAGACCGGCGGCATCCTGATCACGCCGCTGCCCGGCGCCTTCGACCTCAAGCCCGGTTCGGCCACGCTGCCGTTCTACGGCGTGCGGCCGGCGCTGGTCGACAACGAAGGCCAACTGCTGGAAGGCGCCACCGACGGCAACCTGGTCCTGCTCGATTCCTGGCCGGGCCAGATGCGCACGGTCTACGGCGACCACCAGCGCTTCATCGACACCTATTTCACGACCTTCAAGGGCAAGTACTTCACCGGCGACGGCGCGCGACGCGACGACGACGGCTACTACTGGATCACCGGTCGCGTCGACGACGTGATCAACGTGTCGGGGCATCGCCTGGGCACCGCCGAGGTCGAGAGCGCGCTGGTCGGCAGCCAGTGGGTCGCGGAGGCGGCAGTGGTGGGCGCGCCGCACGACATCAAGGGGCAGGGCATCTACGCCTACGTCACGCTCAAGTCCGGCATCGAGCCCAGCGAGGCGCTGCGCAAGGACCTGGTCGCGCACGTGCGCAAGGAGATCGGGGCCATCGCCACGCCGGACTGGATCCAGTGGGCGCCGGGCCTGCCGAAGACGCGCTCGGGCAAGATCATGCGCCGCATCCTGCGCAAGATCGCCGCCAACGAGCACGACCAGCTCGGCGACATCTCGACCCTGGCCGACCCGCTGGTGGTGCCGGTGCTGGTCAACGAGCGGCTCAACCGCTGAGCGCGGGCCGGCCCGGCGGACGCCATTCCGTGCGCGAGATCCTGATCGCCGACGACCACCCCCTGTTCCGCGAGGCCCTGCGCGGCGCGGTGCTGCGCGCGGTGCCCGAGGCGACGCCGCTGGAGGCGGCGAGCGTCGGCGCGCTGCTCGAGGCGCTGGACGCGCACCCGCAGTGCGAACTGCTGCTGCTCGACCTCAACATGCCGGGCGCGAACGGCTTCAGCGCCCTGGTCCACGTGCGCGCGAGCCATCCGGCGGTGCCGGTGGTGGTGGTGTCGGCGCGCGAGGACGCGGACACGGTCCGGCGCGCGCTCGGCCACGGCGCCGCCGGCTTCATCCCCAAGTCGGCCGACCTCGGCACGATGTGCACTGCGCTGGAGCGGATCCTCGATGGCGGGACCTGGGCGCCGGCCGACGTGGTCGCGACGCCGCTGGCGCCGGACGAGGCGCGCCTGGCGCAGGCCCTGGCCGCGCTGACGCCGGCGCAGTTCCGCGTCCTGGGCATGGTCTGCGCCGGCCTCCTCAACAAGCAGATCGCCTGGGAACTGTCGATCACCGAGGCGACGGTCAAGGCGCACATGAGCGCGGTGCTGCGCAAGCTCGGCGTGCACACGCGCACCCAGGCGGTGATGCTCGCCGGCAAGCTGGCGCTCGATCCGGGCGCCGTGCGCGCGCCGCCGGAATCCGAGTAGCGCCACGGGTTCAACCCGGGCCGGCGTCGCCGCCGGAGCGCCGCGTCGCGGCGAGCGCCGCCAGCAGTGCCCGCAGCGCCGCCGGACGCACCGGCTTGCGCAGCAGCGCGTAGCCGCGTCGCCGCGCCTCTTCCGCCAGCGCATCGGATGCATCGGCCGTGATCAGCGCGCCGGGCGGCGGGCTTGCGCCGCAGCGCGCGCGCAACTGGTCGAGCGCATCCAGCCCCTCGACGCGGTCATGCAGGTGGTAGTCGGCCAGGATCACGTCCGGCACGCGCGCGGCCAGCGCGCGGCCGGCCTCGTCCAGGGTCGCCGCCAGCAACGGCAGCACGCCCCAGCGTTCCAGCAGGGCCTGCATGCCATCGAGGATCGCGCGGTCGTTGTCGAGGCACAGCACGCGCAGGCCCTCGATCGATGCCGCCGGCGGCGTTGCCTCGCGCGCGAACGCCGCCGTGTCCGCGGCACTGCGCGGCACGCGCAGGCCGAAGCGCGTCCCGCGTCCCTGTTCCGAATGCAGGGTGAGCGCGTGCCCGAGCAGGCGCGCGATGCGCTCGCAGATCGACAGGCCCAGTCCCAGGCCCTTCTCGCCCCACGGCGAGTCCAGCTCGAGGCGCTGGAACTCCTCGAACACGAGGCGCCGGTGCTGCGGCGCGATTCCCGGCCCGGTGTCGGCGACCACGAACTCGAGCTGCGCCGGGCCGCGGCGGCGGCAACCCAGCACCACGCGCCCGCTGGCGGTGTAGCGCA
>JAGOEZ010000040.1:6021-17728 GCA_017997455.1 Lysobacterales bacterium
TCCTCGAACACGAGGCGCCGGTGCTGCGGCGCGATTCCCGGCCCGGTGTCGGCGACCACGAACTCGAGCTGCGCCGGGCCGCGGCGGCGGCAACCCAGCACCACGCGCCCGCTGGCGGTGTAGCGCAGGGCGTTGCTGAGCAGGTTCTGCAGCACGCGGCGCAGCAGGCGCCGGTCGCTGAGCACCCAGGCCGAGCAGGGATGGACCTGCAATTGCAGGCCGCGCGAGGCGGCCAGCGGCGCGAACTGCTCCGCCATCGCCTCGAGCAGCTCCCGGGCCGCGAACGGCGCGATCTCGGCGCGCATCGCGCCGGAATCCAGGCGCGAGATGTCGAGCAGGCCGTCGAGCAGTTCCTCGGCGGCGCGCAGCGAGATGTCGACGCGCTCGGCCAGCTTGCCGACCTCGCCGTCCAGCCCGGGACGCGCGCGCAGCGCCGAGCTGAACAGGCGCGCGGCGTTGAGCGGCTGCAGCAGGTCATGGCTCGCGGCCGCGACGAAGCGGGTCTTGGACTGGTTCGCCGCCTCGGCTTCGTGCTTGGCCTGGCGCTGGGCCTCGAGCGCGGCGCGCAGTTCCTGCGTGCGGGTCTCGACCCGTGCCTCCAGTTCCTGGGTCAGCTGGCGCAACGCGGACTCGACCCGCTTGTAGTCCGTCACGTCGGTGTACGTGGTGACGAAGCCGCCGCCGGGCATCGGTTCCCCGCGCATCTCCAGCACGCTGCCATCGCTGCGCTCGCGCTGGAAGGCGTAGGGCGTCGCGCGGGTGAGGTGGCCGATGCGCTTGGCCACGTGCGCCTCGGGATCGCCCGGTCCCCATTCGCCGCGGCGGGCGTTCCAGCGGATCAACTCGGCCACCGGGCAGCCCACGCGCACCATGCCCTCGGGATAGCGGAACAACTCGAGGTAGCGGCGGTTCCACGCCACCAGGCGCAGCTCGGCATCGACCACCGCGATGCCCTGGGTCATGTTCTGCAGGGTCGCCTGCAGCAGCTCGCGGTTGAAGCGCAGCTCCTGCGAGGTCTGGTCCAGCATGGTGGCGACCTCGTCCACCTCCATGCCGGTGCCGCGCAGCGCGGTGGTCAGCACCAGGCGTGCCGAGGTCGCGCCGACCGCGCCGGAGAGCGCGCGTTCGACGTGCAGCGCGAACTGGCGATCGGCGGAATCGGCGCGGCCCAGGCGGCGCCCGCTGAGCTGGTTGAACTCGGCCAGCGCGGCATCGGCGGCGCGTTCGCCGACGATGCGCGCGGCCAGCGTCAGCAGGTCGGCCACGGTGGTGCGTCCGGGCAGCGGCGCGTTGTCGGCCATCGACAGCGGGCCGCCCTCGGCCGGGGCTAGGAAGCTGCCCGCGCGCAGCCGCTCCTGGATCGAGGCCGGGCGCAGGCGCGAGACCAGCAGGCACAGCGCGACATTGATGCCGAGCGACCACGCGGTGCCGTGCGCCAGCGGATCGATCCCGCGCCAGCCCAGCAGCGCATGCGGATGCAGCCAGCCGATGCCGCCGGGGCCGTCGACGAGCCAGCGGTCGGGCATGAGCCCGGCGCCGGACAGGCTGGGAAGGAACAGCGTGTAGAGCCACAGGGCGAAACCCCCGGCCATGCCGGCGATGACGCCGGCGCGGGTCAGCGAGCGCAGGTACAGCCCGCCCACGATCGCGGGTGCGAACTGCGCCACCGCGGCGAAGGCGAGCAGGCCGACCGCGGCCAGCGACTGCGTGCCGGCGCTGAGCCGGTAGTAGGAATAGGCCATCGCCGCCAGCGCCACGATGGCGAGGCGGCGGATCCACAGCACCAGGCGGCTGAGGTCGCCGCGTTCGCCCAGGCGCAGCGCGCGCACCCGGGCCAGCGCCGGCAGCACCAGTTCGTTGCTGATCATCGTCGCCAGCGCCACGCTGGCCACGATCACCATGCCGGTGGCGGCGGAGAAGCCGCCGATGTAGGCCAGCAGGGCCAGGGACTCGTCGCCGCGGCTGGCCGGCAGCCACAACACGAAGCTGTCCGGATGGACGGTGGCCGGCGGGGCGCTGCGCAATCCCGCCAGCGCGATCGGCAGCACCAGCAGGGTGAAGGCGGCCAGGTACAGCGGGAACGCGTAGCGCGCGCGCCGCACGTCGCGCAGGTCCTCGCATTCGACCACGCCGACCTGGAACTGGCGCGGGAGGCAGACGATCGCGGTGGCGGCGAGCAGGGTCTGGGTGGCGAAGGTGGTGAGGAAGGTGTCGCTGGTGGGGGCGGGCAGGGTGGTCGTATTTGCGAGGGGTGAGGCATCACTCGCTAGAAGTCCCCACGCATAGATTCCCACTGCCGCGAAGGCGACCAGCTTGACCAGCGATTCCACCGCGATCGCCAGCATCAACCCGTGGTGGTGCTCGGTGGCGTCGACCGCGCGGGTCCCGAACAGGATCGAGAACAGCGCCAGCAGCAGCGCGACGTACAACGCGGTGTCGGCCAGGATCGGCCCGTGGTCGCCCGCATCGGTGCCCGTGAGCACGGCCACGCTCATCGCCACGGCCTTGAACTGCAGCGCCACGTACGGCACCGCGGCGACCAGCGCGATCAGCGTGATCAGCACCGCGAGGCCGCGGCTCTTGCCGAAGCGCGAGGCGACGAAGTCGGCGATCGAGGTGGTGTGATGGCGCTGCGCGATCCGCACCAGGCGCAGGTAGCTCGCGCCGAAGAACACGAAGACCAGCGCCGGCCCGAGGTAGATCGGCAGGTAGGCCAGGCCGCTGGTGGCCGCGGTGCCGACCGCCCCGTAGAAGGTCCACGAGGTGCAATAGACCGCGAGCGCCAGCGCGTACACGATCGGACGCAACCAGGCGTGGCTCGGATACAGCGGCCGGCGGTCGCCGTACCAGGCGATCGCGAACAGCACGCCGAGGTAGCCCAGTGCCACCAGGAGCAGGACCCAGCCGCCGATCACCGGTGCCTCCGCGCGCCAGTCGTGCGCGCATTGTAGGCTGCGCCCGGCTCCGCGGGCTTCGACCAAGGGCTAATTGCCCGCGGCCCGGACACCGACCAGCATCACGACTGCGGGCCATGGGCGTCCGCAGACGGCCGCAATCCGTTCGGGAGGACGAAGCATGAGCGCCAAGCCGATGAACTGGGCCGCGGTCCACCGCGACCCGCGCTTCCAGCAGTTGCACCGCAGGAAGAGCACCTTCCTGTGGGGGCTGATGCTGTTCTCCATCGTGTACTACTTCCTGCTGCCGATCGGCGCCGGCTGGTTCCAGGAGCTGTTCAGCCGGCGCGTGTGGGGTCCGATCAACGTCGGGCTGGTGTTCGCGCTCTCCGAGTTCGTGGTCGCCTGGGGCATCGCGTGGTGGTACGCGCAGCGCGCCAACACGCAGTTCGACGCCCTCGCCGCCGAGATCAACCGCGATGCCATGCGCACCGGGGGCGGGCCATGAGCGCGCGCATTGCGGTCCTGCTGGCGCTGCTGCTCCCCGGCGTGGCCGGCGCGCAGGGTGCGGTCGCCTCCGAGTTCAAGTGGCTCACCTTCCTGGTGTTCGGCTCGATCATCGCGGTGACGATGTACGTCACCTACCTCGCCGCGCGCCGCGTGCGTTCGACCGCGCAGTTCTATGCCGCCGGCCGCTCGGTCAGCGGCATCCAGAACGGCTGGGCGATCGCCGGCGACTATCTCTCGGCCGCCTCGTTCCTGGGCATCGCCGGGCTGATCTCGCTCTACGGCTACGACGGCTTCATGTACTCGGTCGGCTGGCTGGTGGCCTACATCACCGTGCTGCTGGTGATCGCCGAACCCTGCCGCAACATCGGCAAGTACACCCTCGGCGACATCCTCGCCTTCCGCAACAACCCCAAGGCGGCCAAGACCGTGGCCGCGATCTCGACCATCCTGGTCTCGGTCTTCTACCTCACCGCGCAGATGGTCGGCGGCGGCGTGCTGGTCAAGACCCTGATCGGCATCGACTACGAGATCTCGGTGATCGCGGTCGGCGTGCTGATGCTGGCCTACGTGATCTTCGGCGGCATGGTCGCCACGACCTGGGTGCAGATCATCAAGGCCGTGCTGCTGGTCACCGCCTCGATCATCCTGGTGTTCTTCACCTGGCTGCCGCATGGCTTCAGCCTGCCCGGATTCCTCGAGGCGGTGGTGGCCGATCCCAAGGTCCAGGCCCAGGTCACGAAGCTGGTCGGCGACCCCGCGGCCGGCATGACCGCGGCGGAACTGGGACAGCGCTTCCTCGAGCCGGGCCTGTTCCTCAAGAACCCGATCGACCAGATCTCGCTCGGCCTGGCGCTGGTGCTGGGCACCGCCGGCATGCCGCACATCCTCATGCGCTTCTTCACCGTGCCGACCGCCAAGGACGCGCGCACCTCGGTGATCTGGGCCATGGCGATCATCGGCGGCTTCTACGTCCTGACCCTGTTCCTGGGCATGGGCGCGGCGATCAACGTCGGCGCGGCCAAGATCTCCGCGGTCGATGCCGGCGGCAACATGGCGGGGCCCCTGCTGGCGCAGTACATCGGCGGTGGCGCGGACTCGCTGCTCGGCAACTTCTTCCTCGCCTTCGTCGCCGCGGTGGCCTTCGCGACCATCGTCGCGGTGGTCGCCGGCCTGGTGCTGGCCTCGGCCTCGGCCATGAGCCACGACATCTGGGTCGGCGTGATCAAGGGCGAGCACGCCACGCCGGAACAGGAAGTGCGCGCGGCGCGGATCTCGGCCCTGATCGTGGGCGTGGTCGCGATCACCATCGGCATCCTGGCCAAGGGCCAGAACGTGGCCCACCTGGTGGCGCTGGCCTTCGCGGTCGCGGCCTCGAGCAACCTGCCGGCGGTGCTGCTCACGCTGTACTGGAAGCGCTGCAACACGGCGGGCGTGGTGCTGGGCATGAGCGTGGGCGCGATCACCGCGATCGCGCTGGTGATGGTCAGCCCCAACATGACCTACCCGAACGCGGTGCGCGCCGCCAACGAGCCGGTCGTGGCCGCGGCGCCGGCGAAGATCGCCGCGGCCGAGTCCGCGCTGCTCGCGACCACCGACGCCGCCCTGCGCGGCGAGGCGCAGAAGGCCCTGGACAAGGCCCGCGCCGACCTCGCGGCCGCCGAGGGCAAGCTCGCGGCCGTCGCCGGCCAGACCACCAGCATGGTCGGGCTGGAGGCGCCGCTGATCACGCTCAAGAACCCGGGCATCATCTCGATCCCGCTCGGCTTCCTGTGCGTGTTCCTGGGCTCGCTGCTGTACCGCGAGAAGCGCTCGGAGGAGATGTGGGAGGAACTCTACGTGCGCCAGAACACCGGCATCCACGCCGAGGGCGCGAGCAGCCACTAGCGATTTCCGATCGATCCCCCGCCCGGCCCTCCCCGCCGGGCACCCCGGGCCGCCCCGGCCGCGCAATGCGGGCGGGGCGGCCTTTTCATTTTCCGTCCGCCTGCGACGCGAACCGGACTCAGCGCGGCAGGGACTCGAGCGCGATCCAGCACAAGGCCGTGGTCAGCGCGTCGCCGTAGGCGTCGTGGCGGTCCAGCACCGGCACGCCCAGCGCGGCGGCGATCGCGTCCAGCGCCAGCGCCGGCTCGCGATCCGGCCAGCGCCGCCGCGCATGCCGCTCCCAGGCATCGCGCAGGTCGATGCCGGGGTTGGGCAGGCAGAGGTCGAAGCGCGGCCGCAGTTCGCGATCGAGGATCGCGCGGTCGAAGGGCAGGCACCAGCCCAGCAGCGGGCGCGGACCGATCGCCTCGAGCAGCCGCTCCAGCGCGACGGTCAACTCGGCGCCGCCTTCCAGGTCCTGCGGGCGCAGCCTATGGTGCTTGATCGCCTCGCGGTCGGGCGCCGCCGCCGAGCGCACGTGCAGTCGCAGCGCCTGGCTGGTCAACGCGCGGCGGCCTGCCACCGGGATCGCGGCCAGGCTCAGGATCTGCGCCGACGCCACGTCGAGCGAGCTGGTCTCGAGGTCGATGGCGACCCACTCGCCGGCCGGCGCGCGGCCGAACAGGGGCGCCCAGCGGCCGCCGCGATGGCGCCAGGCGTCGCGAAGGCGCCGCGCGAACGCCATCACTCCAGCTTGAGCCGCGTGGCGAGCCAGCGCTTGAAGGTCTCGACCACGCGCAGCGCGTCGCGCAGCAGGTCGCGGTCCAGGCGCCCGAGCGTCGCCGTGCGCACGCGGTCGCCGGGCGCTTCGCCACGCCGCAGCGCCTCGAGTTGTGCGCCCAGGCGCAGGCGCAGGAGCACCGACAGTGCCTGGCCGAGGTCGCGCGCGAAGCCGGCCTCGAGCACGCCCGCGGCGGCCAGCGCCTCGGCGCGCGCGAAGCTGTTGCGCGGCTCGATCCGGTGCGCCAGCGCGAGCGTGCGCAGGCCGTGCACGAGCGGGAACACGCCGCCACGCTTGAGATCGGTGCCGCCCTCGGCCTCGCGCATGCCGCCGAACAGGGTCAGCGGCGAGTCGAAGGCCAGCACCGGCTGCGCGAAGGCGCGCAGGGCCGCGGCGTCGCCGCCGGCGGCGTGCAGGCGCTGCCGCAACGGTTCGAGCAGATCCGCCGGCCCGGCCACCGCGCGCGCGTCGAACAGGATCGCGAGGTTCATCACCGCGTCCGCGTCCGGCCGCGCCAGCCAGGCCTCGATCCGTTCCAGCCACCCGGATTGGCTGCGCCGCCATTGGGGATTCGAGGCCATGACGCCGCCGGGGCAGGGCGGATAGCCCATGGCCGCGAGCTGCTCGTGGAATGCGGCCATCGCCTGCGGCGCGTCCGGCCATTCCAGCCCGTCGGCCAGCACCAGCGCATTGTCCTGGTCGGTCTTGAGCAACTGCTCGCCGCGGCCCTCGCTGCCGAGCACCACCAGGCAGGCTTGCGCGCGTACCGGCGCGGGAACCAGGAACTCGTACAGGCGCGCCATCAGGCGGGTGTTGAGCGCCGAGACCAGCTCCATCAGGAAGCGCATCTTGGCGCCCTGCGCATGCAGGGTGCGCACCAGAGCGGTCAACTCGTGGGCGATGTCGGCGAGGTCGGCGGCGCTGCGCGCGCGCGCGAGGCGGAAGCTGACCACGTGGCTCTTGCCGGCGAAATGGGCCAGCAGCTCCATCAGCCCCAGCGTGCCGCGCACCGCGCCCGCCCGCGTCACCACCAGGCGGTGGACGTGGCGCTCGGTCATGGTGACCAGCGCCTCGAACAGGAACGCGTCCTCGTCGACGGCCAGCACCGGCCAGGTCGCGTGCGCGCCGACCGGACTCGCGGGGCCGGCGCCAGCCAGCGCGAGCGCGTCGAGCAGGTCGGTGCGGGTGGCGATGCCGCGGCGTGCGCCGTCGTCCACCAGCACCGCATCGGTCCGGCCCCCGCGCATGGCCGCCACCGCCTCGGCGATCGTCGCCTGCGGCCCGACGGAAACCGGTTCGAGCACCAGCGCGTCGCGGATCCGCGTCAGCATCAGTTCGGCGAGGTCGGAGGGCTGGTCGCGCTCGGCCAGCAGGCGGCGCTTGACCGCGAGCGACTCGTGGAAGTACGCGGCGAAGCGCGGGTTCTCCTGCGTGAGTTCGAGGAACAGCGGCGCCGGGAAGGTCCACGCCAGGGTGTCCTCGAGCGCGGCGTAACGGTGCCGCGCGCGCCCGGCGATCGCGGCGAAGGCGCCGAACAGTTCGCCGTGCGCGTATTCGGCGAAGGCGCGTTCGGCGCCGTCGCGGACATCGCTGGCGAGGACCCGGCCCTTGAGCAGCACGAAGACGCAGGGCGAGGGCTGGCCCGCCTCGATCAGGCGCTCGCCGGCGCGATACAGGATGATGTCCAGCGCGCGCCGCAGCCGTTCCTGCTGCGCCGGCTCGAGCAGGTCGAAGGGCGGCGCGCCGAAGTCGGGCTCGGTCGCGCTCGCGGGGTTCGGGTCAGTTGGGGCCACGGGGTCCTCGCGCCGCGATTGTCCGCGGCGCCGCGACGCGGCGCCATTCGACCGAGGTCGCAGCCGGCCGCGGCCGGCTCAATTCGCGTCGGCGGCGCGCGCGAACTCCGGATCGATGAAGTCTTCCTTGCGGCAACTGCCGGCATCGATCGCGGCGGCCGACTCGCGCTTGACCTCGGCGGTCAGCGTGGTCACCACGGTCGGGTCGAGCACGCCGAAGCGCGCCTCGTCGTAGCGCTGCGACAAGGTCAGCGCATTGGCGGCGCAGGGCCAGTTGCCCAGTCGCGCATGGGCCTGGGCGAGCTGGAAGTAGGGCAGGTAGTCGACGTACCACACGCCGTACATCCGCTTGGCGGCGCCGGGTTTGGGGTCGATCTCGATCGATTGCGACAGTTCGCCGATCGCGCGGCGGGCGTCGCCGGCGGTATTGAGCTGGCGGCCGTACTCGAAATGGAAGTACCAGGGCAGGCCGTCCTGCTGGTCGGCGGGCAGTCCGCACTGGATCAGCACCTGGCGCCGCAGGGCGTCGGCGGCCTCCGGGGTCAGGGACATCGGGGCCGTGGTCGTGCCCGTCGCGCTTGCCGGCAGGACAGCCGCTGCCTGCGCCGACTGGTTCGGCATGGCCAGAATGGCGAGGCCCAGGGAGAGGAACAGGCGACGCATGGGCGCGATCTCCAATAGGTTGGACGGGTGCTATCGACGCTATTTATACGCTGCTCCGGGGACCCGGTGGCGGGCCGGGCCCGGCCTTGGCGTTAAATCCGTGTTGACTGCCCTGCCGGGCAGATGTTGCAATCCGGGCGCCAACGGGCGCGGAAGCCGGTTGGGGCCACCGTGTCACAAAGCTGAACAAGCGTTGCGTCGGTCCTGGCCCTCTGGCCTGCCCAATCGTGGAGACGAAACAATGACCCGTTCCAGAATCATCGGCGTAGCCCTGTCTTGCTTGCTCGGCGCGATCCCCATGCTGTCCGTCGCCCAGCGACCGCCTGGCTGCCTGGGCGGTGGATCGTGCGACGCCAATCTGCCCGCAATCCCCTTCGACATCCTGCCGCCCGGCGCTCGATCGTTGGGCCTGGGTGGCGCCTTCGTGGGGGTCGCCGACGATGCGACGGCTGCCGAGGCCAATCCCGCAGGCATGACGATCCTGACGCGGCCGGAGATTTCCCTCCATGGCCGGCACGCCTCGTACGACGTGGAGTTCCTCGATGCAGGCGCGTTTGACGGCATCGGGGCAGGCGCCGACACGCTCTCGCCCATCGGTGTATTCGAGGACGACAACGATTCGATCTCGTTCGCGAGCTTCGTCTATCCCTTCGAGCGATTCGTTGTCGCCGGCTACTATCAGAATTCCGGGCGCATCGACAGCGGCTCGGTGATCAGCGGCTTCGAGCCGCTCTTCATCGACACCTATATCGCCGAGAGCTACATCGACGCCGAGGTCGAGTCGTTCGGCTTGTCGGGCGCTTTCCGCGTCAGCGACATGCTGTCGATCGGCATGTCGCTGAAGTCCACCAGCACGGATGTCACCTACCTCCAGGCGTCGACGCTGTCGGACTATCGCGACGAGGAATTCCTGCAGCCCGACCCGGAAGCGGCGGCCGCGATCATCGATGACGAGTTGACGCTGCTTTCGCGGACCTTGATCGACGACGACGCCTTCACCTGGAACCTCGGATTGCTGGTCAATCCCAATGGCAAGGTTTCGGTCGGTGCCGTATGGCGCTCGAACGGTTCCTACAACGCCGACCAGGCTTCGATCTTCACCGGCACCTCGAATTGCAATGGCCTGGACAATTGTTTCCTGGCGCCAGTCGAGACCGTGTTGCTCGATTCGGATTCGGCTGGCTACAACCTGCCGGACATCTTCTCGTTGGGTCTGGCGTGGCGACCTGGCGACACCTGGTTGCTGGCGGTGCAGGCTGATCGAGTTGCCTACGACGAACTGCCGGCGCCTGCCAGCGCCAGTCCGATTTTCGGAGAAGCGATCGACACCGACCGCGCGGAGGGCGAATGGGTTGCCCATCTCGGCGTCGAGAAGGTGTTCATCTTCGAGAAGCCGTTCCTCGGCATGAGCCTGGTGTCGCTGCGTGGCGGGGCGTTCACCAACCCGGACCACGACGGCTACGACCAACTCGACACCGACGACACGAACTACACGGTCGGTTTCGGCACGGTCTTCGCCGAGCGCTTCCAGCTCGATGCCGCCTGGCAGTTCGCCGACCAGATCGACACCTTCGTGATGTCGGGCGTGTACCGCTTCTGACCCGCCTCCGCGTCACTGCGTCGCGCGATGCCCGGGCTTGCCCGGGCATCGTCGTTTCGGGGGTCTTGAAAGCGCCACGGCGTTCCGCACGTATACTGCAGCGATCACCACGGTGGGGAGATTGCCATGGGCATGGGCATGGGCTGGTTCGGACTCGCGATCCTGGTCTTCATCATCATCACCATCGCCAAGGGCGTGCGGATGGTGCCGCAGGGTTACCAGTACACGGTCGAGCGCTTCGGCCGCTACGTGTACACCCTGACCCCCGGCCTCGGCCTGCTGATCCCGTGGGTCTACGGCATCGGCCGCAAGATGAACATGATGGAGCAGGTCCTCGACGTGCCCTCGCAGGAGGTCATCACCAAGGACAACGCGGTGGTGAAGGTCGACGGCGTGGTCTTCTTCCAGGTCCTCGACGCGGCCAAGGCGGCCTACGAGGTGGCGCAGCTGGAAATCGCCATCCTCAACCTGGTCATGACCAACATCCGCACCGTGCTGGGCTCGATGGACCTCGACGAGTCGCTGTCCAAGCGCGACACCATCAACGCCCAGCTGCTGCGCGTGGTGGACGAGGCGACCCACCCGTGGGGCCTCAAGGTCAACCGGATCGAGATCAAGGACATCCAGCCGCCGCGCGACCTGATCGACTCGATGGCGCGGCAGATGAAGGCCGAGCGCGAGAAGCGCGCCAACATCCTCGAGGCGGAAGGCTTCCGCCAGGCCGCGATCCTCAAGGCCGACGGCGAGAAGCAGGCTGCAGTGCTCGAAGCCGAAGGCCGGCGCGAAGCCGCGTTCCGCGACGCCGAGGCGCGCGAGCGCCTGGCCGAGGCCGAGGCCAAGGCGACGATGCTGGTGTCCGAGGCGATCGCCAAGGGCGGGGTGCAGGCGATCAACTACTTCGTCGCCGACAAGTACGTGGGCGCGCTCAAGGCGCTGGCCACCGCGCCGAACCAGAAGGTGCTGATGCTGCCGGTCGAGGCCACCAGCATCCTCGGCAGCCTCGCCGGCATCGGCGAGATCGCGCGCCAGGCGTTCGATGGCAAGGTGGTCATGCCGGTGCGACCGCCGGCAGCGCCGTGACAGGAGCGCGTCCATGAACCTGATCTACTTCTGGCTCGGCCTCGCGCTGCTGCTGATCGCGGCGGAGACCTTCGTGCCCGGCGCCTTCCTGCTCTGGTTCGGGATCGCGGCCGCGGTGATGGGCCTGATCGTCTGGCTCATCCCGGACTTGCCAGTACTGGGCCAGATCATCGTGTTCGCGGTCCTCTCGGCGCTCGCGGTCGGGGCCTACCGGCGCTGGTTCCGCGGCGCCGGCCCGCAGAGCGAGCAGCCGCTGCTCAACCAGCGCGCCGCGCAGCTCATCGGGCGCACGGTGGAACTGTCCGAGCCGATCCGCAACGGCCGCGGCAAGGCTCGCATCGGCGACTCGGTCTGGGTGGTCGAGGGCCCGGAGCTGCCGGCCGGCGCGATCGTCGCCATCACCGGCACCGACGGCACCGCGCTGCGGGTCGAGGCAGCCCCGCCGCGCGCCTGAGGCAATCGCGCCGAACGCTGGCGGGCGCCAAGCGCGCCCCGCACCCGCGCGAGCAAGCGACGCAGTCCC
>JAGOEZ010000041.1 GCA_017997455.1 Lysobacterales bacterium
GCCGCGCCTGCTTGTCGGGGCGTTTGGGCGGCCCGGAATAGCCCAAGCGATCGAGGCGGCGGCTTTCAGCTTCGGCCAGGCGGCGCAGCCGGTCGGCTTCTTCCTCACGATACAGGCCCTGCGCCACAGCAGCCGGCCCGCGCTGGGCGGACACCGCGACCACGGTGAGTTCGAGCCGCTCCTCGCCGCGGGTCACGCGCAAACGATCGCCTGGATGGACCGTGCGCGACGGCTTGCAGGCCTGCTCGCCGACCTCGACTTTTCCTGCAACGACCGCGCCCTTGGCCAGCGCGCGGGTCTTGTACAGGCGCGCAGCCCACAACCAGATGTCGAGGCGGACCGCCGCGCCGTCCACGCGCTCAGCCCGGGGACCCGAGCAGCCGGTTGAGCCGGCCGACGAATGCAGCGGGATCCTCCGGCATCGCGCCGCCGGTGATGCGCGCCTGCTCGTAGATCAGCCAGCCCAGGTCCGCGGCGCGCGCCTCGTCGGCTTCGGTCGCCAGTCGGCGCACCAGCGGATTGGCCGGATTGATCTCCATCTGCGGCGCGCTATCGGGAACGTCCTGGCCGGCTTCGCGGAACAGGCGCTGCAGGTGCAGGGCCATGTCGTGCTCGCCCAGCACCAGGCAGGCCGGCGAATCGACCAGCCGGCGACCCAGCCGCACCTCGCGCACGCGCTCGCCGAGCAGCTGGCGCAGGCGTTCGAGCGCGGGTTCCACGGCCGCGGCGTCGGCGGCGCGCTGCTGCGGGTCGCCACTCTCGGGCAGGTCGAGCTCGCCCTTGGCCACGTGCTGCAGCGGTTTGCCGGCGTACTCGCGCAGGTAGCCCGCCATCCATTCGTCGATGCGATCGTGCATCAGCAGCACCTCGATGCCCGCGGCCTTGAGCGCCTCGAGCTGGGGGCTGCCGGCGGCGGCGGCCCAGGAATCGGCGGTGACGTACCAGATCGCCTTCTGGCCCTCGGCCATGCGCGCGACGTAGTCGTCGAGCGCGACCGACTTCTCGGCGCCCTCGCCGCGGGTCGAGGCGAAGCGCAGCAGTTTGGCGACGCGTTCCCGGTTGGCGTAGTCCTCGGCCACGCCCTCCTTGAGCACGTTGCCGAAGGCGCGCGAGAACTCGGCGAACTTCGCCGGCTCGTCGGCCGCCAGCTTGTCGAGCAGGTCGAGCGCGCGCTTGATGCAGGCGGCGCGGATCTGCGCCACCAGGCGGTTGTCCTGCAGCAACTCGCGGCTGACGTTGAGCGGCAGGTCGTCGGAATCGACCACGCCCTTGACGAAGCGCAGGTAGGCCGGCAGGAGCTGTTCGCTGGCGTCCATGATGAACACGCGGCGCACGTAGAGCTTGAGGCCCTTGCGCTCGTCGCGCCCGGAGTACAGCGCGTCCCACGGCGCCTTCGCCGGCAGGTACAGCAGCGTGGTGTAGCTCTGGTTGCCCTCGACGCGGTTGTGGGCCCACGCGAGCGGGGCCTCGGTGTCGTGGGCGAGGTAGCGGTAGAACTCCTGGTACTCCTCGTCCTTTATCGCGGCCTTGGGCCGGGTCCACAGGGCGCTGGCCTGGTTCACGACCTCGGGTTCGCCGCTGCCGTCGGGCTCCTTCGGCAGGCGGATCGGGAAGCCGATGTGGTCGGAGTAGCGCGACACCAGGCTGCGCAGGCGCCAGCCGTCGAGGAACTCGTCCTCGCCTTCCTTGAGGTGCAGGGTGACCGTGGTCCCGCGCTGGGCCAGCTCGCAATGCTCGATCGAATACTCGCCCTGCCCGGCGCTGGACCAGCGCACGCCCTCGCCCGCCGGCGCGCCGGCGCGACGCGATTCGAGCGTGACCTGGTCCGCGACCACGAAGGCCGAATAGAAGCCCACGCCGAACTGGCCGATGAGCTGGGTGTCCTTGCGGCTGTCGCCGGACATCGACTCGAGGAAGCGTCGCGTGCCCGAGCGCGCGATGGTGCCGATGTTCTCGACCACCTCGTCGCGGCCCATGCCGATGCCGTTGTCGCGCACGCTCAGGGTGCGCGCGGCCTTGTCCCAGCGGATCTCGATCGCGAGTTCGGCATCCTCGCCCAGCAGTTCGGGGTGCGCGATGGCCTCGAAGCGCAGCTTGTCGCAGGCGTCCGAGGCGTTCGAGACCAGTTCGCGCAGGAAAATCTCCTTGTGCGAGTAGAGGGCGTGCGTCACCAGGTGCAGGACCTGGGCGACCTCGGCCTCGAAGCGGCGGGTCTGGGCTTGGGGTTCGGTCTGCGGCTCGGTCATGGCGATGCTCGTCTGGCCTCGATTGATTCAGGTTGGCAGCGAAGATGCCGCCCCACGGCCGTCATTCCCGCGCAAGCGGGAATCCATTGTCGAGCGGCTCGACCGTCAACATGGATTCCCGCTTGCGCGGGAATGACGGCAATGGGGGTGGATCGGCGTGCCCGCGACAACGGTAGTGCGGACGCGCCTGCAGGATTCAAGGCCGCGGCTTGGCGCGGAATCTTGGCCGCGGCGTGCCGCGGGTCGCCGCCGGCGCAGGTCCGGAAACGCAAACGGCCGCCCAGGGGCGGCCGTTTGGCGACGCGGAGGCAGGCGCACACGGCGCCTCGTCCCTACTCGGCCGCGGGGGCCGTGCTCGCGCCCAGGTCCTCGCGGATGCGGGCCGACTTGCCCTCGCGCTCGCGCAGGTAGTACAGCTTGCCGCGCGCGACCTTGCCGCGGCGCTTGACCTGCACCGAGTCGATCGCCTGGCTGTGGGTCTGGAACACGCGCTCCACGCCGGTGCCGTGCGAGATCTTGCGCACGGTGAAGGCGCTGTTGAGGCCGCGGTTGCGCACCGCGATCACCACGCCCTCGTAGGCCTGCACGCGCTCGCGGTTGCCTTCCTTGACCTTGACGTTGACGACCACGGTGTCGCCGGGCCCGAAGACGGGCAGCTTGCGCGTGATCTGGCGCTTTTCGAATTCCTGGATGATGTTCATGGCTTCACCTGTCTGTATAGGTCTTGGTTGGCAGAGGCATCCCGGCGGGAGGCGGTGCGCAACGCTTTCTGGGGTGTTGCGCCGGGGCAACCTCTCGGCTGTACCGGATTCAGCGGTCGCGCGCAGAGCGCGCTCCTACAGCTTCTGCTGGCGCCACTCGGTGATGAATTCATCGAGTAGCGCGCGTCGTTCCTTGTCCAGTTGCAGGCGCGCCAGCAGGTCGGGGCGGCGCAGCCAGGTCCTGCCCAGCGACTGCTTGAGGCGCCAGCGGCGGATCGCCGCGTGGTCGCCGGACAGCAATACCGCCGGTACCGCTTCCGCACCGTCGCGCTCGGGGCGCGTGTAGTGCGGGCAATCGAGCAACCCTTCCTCGAACGAGTCCTGCGCCGCCGATGCCGCGTTGCCCAGCGCGCCCTCGCGCAGGCGGCCGATCGCATCGATCAGCACCGCCGCGGCAAGCTCGCCGCCCGAGAGCACAAAGTCGCCGATCGAAAGCTCCTCGTCCACGCACCCGGCGATGAAACGCTCGTCGATCCCTTCGTAGCGCCCGCACAGCAACAGCAACCGCGGTTCCAGCGCCAGCGCGCGCACCTTGCGCTGGGTCAGGCGCTCGCCCTGCGGGCTGAGCCCGATCACGCGGCCCGGCGCGGTTCCCGCCGCCTGGGCTGCACGCACCGCCTGCCGCAGCGGTTCGGCCAGCATCACCATCCCGGGGCCGCCGCCGAAAGGCCGGTCGTCCACCGTGCGGTGCTTGTCATTCGTGTAGTCGCGCGGGTTCCAGGCCGCGACCTCCAGCAGCCGGCGCTCCTGCGCCCGGCCCACCACGCCCACCTGCGCCGCGCCCAGCACGAATTCCGGGAAGAGCGTGACCACATCGATGCGCATGCCGCTTCCCGCGCTCAGAACGCCGGATCCCAATCGACGCGGATGACGCGCGCGGCCAGGTCCACCTCGCCGACCGCGTGGCCGGGCGTGAACGGGATCAACCGTTCGCGCTCGCCGTGCACGACCAGCACGTCGTTGGCGCCGGTGGCGAACAGGTGCGAGACCTTGCCCAGCACCACGCCGTCCAGCGTCACCACGTCCAGGCCTTCGAGATCGCTCCAGTACCACTCGCCCTTGCGGGCCTTGGGCAGGCGGTCGCGGTCGATCCAGATCTCCGCGCCCACCAGTGCCTGCGCCCCGTCGCGATCCTCGACCCCGGGGATGCGCGCCACCAGGCCCTTGCCCTGCGCGCGTCCCTGCGGCTTGTCGATTTCGCGTTCGCTACCGCCCTGGCGCAGTCGCCACGGCCGGTACTTCAGGATGCCATCGCGCGGTTCGGTCCAGGACTCGAGCTTGACCCAGCCCTCGACCCCGAACACGCCGACGATCCGCCCCAGCAACAACTGCCGGTCGGACACGACGACGCGGATCAGGCCGCGACGGCGGCCTTCGCGGCCTGCTTGATCAGCAGCTTGACCTTGGCCGTGGGCTGCGCGCCCTTGCCGATCCAGTGCTGTGCGCGGGCGACGTCGAGCTGCAGCGGCACGTCCTTGCCCGCCGCGACCGGGTTGTAGAACCCGATGCGCTCGATGTTGCGACCGTCGCGCGCATTGCGCTCGTCGGTGACGACCACGTGGTAGAACGGACGCCCCTTGGCGCCGCCCCGGGCCAGACGAATCTTGACCATCGTTTTGTTCTCGCGAGGAAGGTCGGGCGCCCGCAGTGTCGGGTACCCGGAAAAGAGCCGCGCATTCTAGACCGGGACGGGGGAAAACGGAACCCCTGCCGGGACTTAGGCCGATTTCGCCCGGATTCCCCCCGTAGGAGCGGCTTCAGCCGCGATCGGGCCCATCGCGCGCAGAGCGCGCTCCTACAAGGCCGGCTCTGTAGGAGCGCGCTCTGCGCGCGATGGGCCCGATCGCGGCTGAAGCCGCTCCCACCGGGGAAGGCCCGCCTCAACGAGGCGGGATGAACCCACCGCCGCCCGGCTTCATCAGGCCGCCCATCTGGCGCATCAGGCCCTTGATGCCGCCGCTGGAGAGCTTGGACATCATCTTCTCCATCTGCTGGTACTGCTTGAGCAGGCGGTTGACGTCCTGCGGCTGCATCCCGGCGCCCCGGGCCACCCGCACCTTGCGCGAACCGTTGAGCAGGTCGGGGTGGCGCCGCTCCTTCTTCGTCATGGAGCCGATGATCGCCATCATGCGCTTGACGTCACGATCCTTGACCTGGTCCTTGAGGTTCGACGGCAGCTTGCCCATGCCGGGCAGCTTGTCGATCAGGCCCGCCATGCCGCCCATGTTGAGCATCTGCTCGAGCTGGTCGCGCATGTCGTTGAGGTCGAAGCGCTTGCCCTTGATGACCTTCTCGGCGAGCTTCTGCGCCTTGTCGGCGTCGACCTTGCGCTGCACGTCCTCGACCAGCGAGAGCACGTCGCCCATGCCGAGGATGCGCTGCGCCGCGCGCTCCGGATGGAACGGTTCCAGCGCATCGGTCTTCTCGCCGGCGCCGACGAACTTGATCGGGCGCCCGGTGAGGTAGCGCACCGACAGCGCGGCGCCGCCGCGCGCGTCGCCGTCGGTCTTTGTCAGCACCACGCCGGTCAGGGGCACCGCCGCGGCGAAGGCCCTGGCGGTCGCGGCCGCGTCCTGGCCGGTCATCGCGTCGACCACGAACAGGGTCTCGATCGGCTGCAGCGCCGCATGCAGGCGCGCGATCTCGTCCATCATTGCCTGGTCGACCGCGAGCCGGCCGGCGGTGTCGACGATCAGCACGTCGGCGTAGTTGCGCTTCGCGGCATCGATGGCGCTGAGCCCTATCGCGACCGGATCCTGTCCCGGTTCGCTGGGGTGGAACAGCGCGCCGACCTGGCCCGCCAGGGTCTGCAACTGCTCGATCGCCGCCGGCCGGTAGACGTCGGCGCTGACCACCATGACCTTCTTCTTGCGCCGCTCGGCCAGCAGCCGCGCGAGCTTGGCCACGGTGGTGGTCTTGCCGGCGCCCTGCAGGCCCGCCATCAGGATCACCGCCGGCGCCGGACAGTTGAAATCGAGGTCGGCGTTCGCGGCGCCCATCACGCTGGCGAGTTCGTCGCGCACGACCTTCACCAGGGCCTGGCCCGGGGTCAGGCTCTTCATCACGTCCTGGCCGACCGCGCGGACCTTGATGCGCTCGATCAATGCCTGCACCACGGGCAGCGCGACGTCGGCCTCGAGCAGGGCGACACGCACCTCGCGGGTGGCCTCGCGGATGTTCTCCTCGGTCAGCCGCGCGCGCCCGCGCAGGCGGTCGATGGTGGAGGAAAGGCGCTCGGTCAGCGTTTCGAACATGGGGCGGTCCGGGGAGGGCGCGGGCGGCCGGGGATTATAGCGGTCCTGCCTGTGGCGCCAGCCCTGCCCTGTGACAAACTTGGCCCATGTCCCCGCTCGCCCTCGGCGCCCTCGCCGCCTACCTGACCGCCGCCGTCGCCAGCCGCCTGCCCGGCCAGCGCGAGCGGCATGGCCTCGCGGCCGCGTGGTGGTGGCTGGGCATGGTCGCGCTGGCCCTGCATGTGGTGCTGCACTACCTGCGCTGGCAGGCGCTGGGCGGCGTGGACCTGCACTTCTTCGCCGCGCTGTCGCTGGTGACCGCGGCCATGAGCGCGATCACGCTCCTGCTCGGCGTCAACCGCGACAGCAGCCTGCTGGCGATCGTGGCCTTCCCGATCGCCGCGCTGATGCTGGGCCTCTATGCGCTGTTCTGGAAGGCCACGCCGACGCCGGCCGCGCAGGACTGGCGCATCACCCTGCACGCGGCGATCGCGCTGCTCGCGTATGCGACCCTCAACATCGCGGCGCTGGTGGCGATCGTGCTGTTCGTGCAGGAGCGCGCGCTGCGCGCGCGCCGGCTCGGGGACTGGATGCTCGGCTTCCCGCCGCTGGTGCTGGTCGAGCGCCTGCTGTTCCAGCTCATCGCCGTCGGCTTCGCCCTGCTGACCGCGACCCTGCTCACCGGGGTGTTGTTCGTCGAGGACCTGTTCGCGCAGCACCTGGTGCACAAGACCGTGCTCTCGATCGCGGCCTGGCTGGTGTTCGGCATGCTGCTGCTGGGGCGCTGGCGCCGGGGCTGGCGCGGCCGCCGCGCCGTTAACCTCACCCTGGCTGGAATGGCCTTGCTGGTGCTGGGATTCGTCGGCAGCAAGTTCGTGCTCGAACTGGTGCTGCAGCGCGCGGGATGAGCGAGCCCCCGGTCGAGCGGCGCTTCCAGCGCGTCCCCTTCGACGGCGACGTACGGGTCTATACCGGCAGCGCGATGGCCGGCACGCGGCTGATCGACATCTCGCTCAAGGGCGCCCTGGTCGACCGGCCGGCGGGCTGGGAGGCGAAACCGGGGCAGATCCAGCGCCTCGAGCTGCGCGTGGGCAGCGGCGTGATCATCAGCGTCGGCACCACCGTGGCGCACGCCGACGAGCGCGAGATCGGCTTCCGCTTCGAACGCATGGATCTCGACAGCTTTGCGCGCCTCAAGCGCCTGATCGAGCTCAATCTCGGCGATCCGGAACTGCTGAACCGCGAGTTGGCCGCGCTCGGCGGCCCGATCTGAGGGCGCGGCGCGCGCGGTGTCCATCGCGCGCAGAGCGCGCTCCTACAGTGCGCGCTGTGTAGGAGCGCGCTCTGCGCGCGAAGTGCGCCGCGTGCAAACGAGGTCGCTCAGGCGATGGGCGACGCGATCACCACGCCGCCGCGATCGCATCGGCGAGCCGATCGACCGCCACGACTTCGATGCCCTTGTGGGCCCGCTTCGGCGCGTTGGCGCGCGGCAGGATCACGCGACCGAAGCCCTGCGCCGCCGCCTCGCGCACGCGTTCCTCGCCATTGGGCACCGGCCGGATCTCGCCGGCGAGGCCGACTTCGCCGAAGGCGACCAGCTTGCGCGACAAGGCGCGATCGCGGAACGAGGACAGCACCGCGAGCAGCACCGGCAGGTCGGCCGCGGTTTCCTGCACGCGGATCCCCCCGACCACGTTGACGAACACGTCCTGGTCGAACACCGCCACGCCGCCGTGGCGGTGCAACACCGCCAGCAGCATCGCCAGCCGGTTCTGCTCCAGGCCCAGCGCCACGCGTCGCGGGTTGGCCAGCGGCGACTGGTCGACCAGCGCCTGCACCTCGACCAGCAGCGGCCGCGTGCCCTCGCGCGTGACCATGATCGCGCTGCCCGCGGTCGGTTGCTCCTGGCCGGAGAGGAAGATGGCCGAGGGGTTCGACACCTCCTTGAGGCCGCGCTCGCCCATCGCGAACACGCCGAGCTCATTGACCGCGCCGAAGCGGTTCTTGAAGGCGCGCAGCACGCGGAAGCGGCTGCTGCTTTCGCCTTCGAAGTACAACACTGCATCGACCATGTGCTCGAGCACGCGCGGGCCGGCGATGCCGCCCTCCTTGGTCACATGTCCGACCAGGAACACGCTGGTGCCGGTCTCCTTGGCCACCCGCACCAGGCGCGCCGCGCATTCCCGCACCTGGCTCACCGAGCCGGGCGCGGCGGTGAGCAGTTCCGACCACAGGGTCTGGATCGAATCGATCACCACCGCCTGCGGCCGGTGGGCCGCGACCTGCTCGACGATGCGCTCGACGCAGGTCTCGGCCAGCGCATCGATGCCCTGCAACGGCAGGCCCAGGCGCGCGGCGCGCGCGGCGATCTGCGCCAGGCTTTCCTCGCCGGTGACGTAGAGTCCGCGCAGGCGCTCGCGCAGTGCCGCCAGCGCCTGCAGCAGCAGGGTCGACTTGCCGATCCCGGGATCGCCACCGACCAGGACCACCGAGCCCGTCACCAGTCCGCCGCCGAGCACGCGGTCGAACTCGGCGATGCCCACCGGCGTGCGCTGCTCGAACTCGCCCGCGACCGCGGCCAGCGGCGTGACCGCGGGGGCGCCCGCAGCCTTTCCGGCGTAGCTTGCGCGCGCGGCGGGCTTGGCCACGGCGAGGCGCACCTCGCTGTAGCTGTTCCAGGCATTGCAGTCGGGACACTGTCCCTGCCATTTGGGCGATTCCGCGCCGCATTCGGCGCAGACATAAGCGGTCCTGGGCTTGGCCATGGTGCTTGCCTCGCTCAGGGCAAGGGCGCGTCGTCTTCGACGAAACGCACGCGCCGGGTCATGCCGCACACCAGTTCATAGCCGATGGTCCCGGCCGACTCGGCCACGTGCTCGACCGGCAGTCCGCGGCCCCAGGCCACGACCTCGTCGCCGACCCGCGCGTCGGCATGCCCGCGCAGGTCCAGCGTGACCAGGTCCATCGAGACCCGGCCCACGACCGGCGCCATGCGCCCGCCGAGCAGCATCGCCGCGCCGCTGCGGACATGGCGCGGATAGCCATCGCCGTAGCCGACCGCGACCACGCCCACGCGCATGGCCTCCGGGCAGGCATAGGTCTGGCCATAGCCGATCCGCTCGCCGCGCGCGAGGTCCTGGATCGCGACCAGTCGCGCCGACAAGGTCATCGCGGGCTGGAACCCGAAATCCGGGCCAGGCTTTCCCGCCACCACGGAAATCCCGTAGAGCAAGCCGCCCACCCGCACCCACTCCGCGTGGGACTCGGGAAAGCCCAGCACCGCCGCCGAATTGGCCAGCGAATGCTCACCATCCAGTTCCCGGGCCAGCGGGGCGAAGCGCGCCATCTGCGTGCGCGTGATCGGGTCGTCGAACACGTCGGAGTTGGCGAAGTGGGTCATCAGGGTAATGCGCGGGTCGACCGACGCCAGCATGCGCAGGGCGGCGTGCGTCGCTGCAACGCGCTCGAGCGGGAATCCGAGCCGGTGCATGCCGGTGTCGACCTTGAGCCAGACCCGCAGCGGATCGCCCGGCGGCGCCGCCGCCAGCAGCTCGAGCTGCGAGACGTGGTGGACCACGGATTCCAGGCGCAGGCGCCGCATCTCGACGATGTCGGCCGCGTCGTCGAGGCCCGACAGCACCACGATGCGGTTGTCGAGCCCGCCCGCGCGGATGCGCAGGCCGTCGGCGATCGAGGCCACGCCGAATGCATCCGCGGCGCGCAGGGCCTGCGCCACCCGCTCGAGGCCATGGCCATAACCATCGGCCTTCACCACCGCCATGAGCTGGCTGCGTGGCGCCAGTTGCCGCACCCGGGCCAGGTTCTCGCGCAGGGCGGCGACGTGGATCGTCGCGCGCACGTCCCGGCTCATTCGAAGGAACCCGCGTAGCTCTCGTTGGCGAAGTTCTCGAAGCGGGTGTACTGGCCGAGGAAGGTCAGCTTCACGGTCCCGGTCGGGCCGTTGCGCTGCTTGCCGATGATGATCTCGGCGATGCCCTTCTCGTTCGACTCCGGGTTGTAGTACTCGTCGCGGTAGATGAAGACGATCACGTCGGCGTCCTGCTCGATGGCGCCGGATTCGCGCAGGTCGGCCATGACCGGGCGCTTGTCGGTGCGCTGTTCCAGCGAACGGTTGAGCTGCGACAGCGCGATCACCGGCACGCCGAGCTCCCTGGCCAGGGCCTTGAGGCTGCGCGAGATCTCCGAGATCTCGGTGGCGCGGTTCTCCTTGTTGCCCGGCACCTGCATCAACTGCAGGTAATCGACCACGATCAGGCCGAGGTCGTGCTCGCGCTTGAGGCGCCGCGCGCGCGCGCGCAGCTCCAGCGGCGACAGCGAGGGCGTGTCGTCGATGAAGATCTTGGCCTCCGACAGCATCGTGATCGCGCTGGTCACCCGCGGCCACTCCTCGTCGGCCAGCTCGCCGGTGCGCAGGTGCTGCTGGTTGATCCGGCCGAGCGAGGAGATCAGGCGGAACGCCAGCTGCGAGGACGACATCTCCATCGAGAAGACCGCGGCCGCCTTGCCGGTCTTGATCGCGGCGTATTCGGCGATATTGAGCGAAAGCGCGGTTTTTCCCATCGAGGGCCTGGCCGCGATGATGATGAGATCGCCCGCCTGCAGGCCCGCGGTCTTGTAGTCGAGGTCGTTGAAGCCGGTCGGCAGGCCGGTGATCGGGCTGCGGCTTTCGTAGCGCTCCTGCAGCAGGCGGAAGGCTTCCTTGACCGCGCTGCGCATCGGCACGAAGCCCTGGCGGCCGCGCGAACCGGCCTCGGCGATCTGGAAGACCTTCTGCTCGGCCGACTCGACCAGTTCCTGCGAGCTGCGGCCCTCGGGCCGGAAGCCGTCGCCGGTGATCTCCATGCCGGCGTCGATCAGCTGGCGCAGCACCGACTTCTCGCGCACGATTTCGGCGTAGGCGACGATGTTGGCGGCGCTGGGCGTCGAGTTGGCCAGCTCCAGCACGTAGCGGGTGCCACCGACCGATTCGGCGAGGCCCTGCGCGTCGAACCATTCGCCCAAGGTCACCGCATCGCAGGGCATGCCCTTCTCGGACAGTTCGCCGATGGCGCGGTACATGAGCTGGTGGTCGCGGCGGTAGAAATCGCGCTCGGTCAGCTTGTCGGCGATCTTGGCCCAGGCTTCGCCCGAGAGCATCAGCCCGCCCAGCACCGCCTGCTCGGCCTCGAGCGAATGCGGCGGGACGCGCAGCGCCTCGATGTTGCGGCTGACGAATTGCGATTCAGCGGGGACGGACATGGGGGCGTTGGGCCGGGGGTCTGGACGTAGCCTTGCATCATAGGCGCGTGCGGCGGCTGCACGTTGCGCATAAGTCTGTGGATAGCCGGTGGACAATCCATAGTCGCCCGCTGTCTCAGCAGGCGCGACACCAGCATCAGCGAGCGGGATGTCGCGGGCCTGCGGAGCGCGTGGCGATTTGCGGGCGAATCACGCCCCGGCGTGTGTAGGAGCGGCTTCAGCCGCGATCCGAAGCTCCTCGGATCGCGGCTGAAGCCGCTCCTACAGGGTCGAGGGACCCGCGCGGGAACCGGGGCAAAAAAAAGGCCGCGGGGGTCGACCGCGGCCTTGAAGTTACATCCATGAAAGCAGCATCCGGCGGCGCACGAAGCCGCCGGGATTTCGTGCCATCACTCTTCGGGTGCGACGACGACCTTGACCACGGCATGCACGTCGGCATGCAGGGCCACCTGGACATCGAACTCACCCGTACGACGGAGCGGACCTTCCCCGAGCAGCACCTCGCTCTTCTCCAGCGGATGACCCGCTGCAGTGAAAGCTTCGGCGATGTCGCGGGGACCGACCGAACCGTAGAGCTTGCCTTCCGTGCTGGCATTGGCGCGAATCGTCACGCTCGCGTTCTCGAGCTTCGCCTTGCGCGCCTCGGCCTCGGCCAGGATGGTCCCGGCCTTGGCTTCGTAGTCGGCGCGGCGCTGCTCGAATTCCGCGAGGTTGGCCTCGGTGGCGGCCGCAGCCAGCCCCTGAGGAACCAGGTAGTTCCGGCCGTAGCCGGGCTTGACGCGAACCTTGTCGCCAAGGTTGCCAAGGTTCGTCACCTTGTTGAGGAGGATGAGTTCCATGATCTGCCGGTTCCTTGATCAGTGGTTGTCGCAGAACGGCAGCAGGGCCAGGAAGCGCGCGCGCTTGATCGCCACGGACAGCTGGCGCTGGTAACGCGCCTTGGTCCCGGTGATGCGGCTCGGCACGATCTTGCCGGTCTCGGTGACGTACTGGCGCAGGGTGTTGAGATCCTTGTAATCGATCTCGACCACCTTCTCGGCAGTGAAGCGGCAGAACTTCTTGCGGCGGAAGAACTTGGACATGTCTGGATTCCTCAGGCGGCTTCGGCTGCGGACGAACTCGCGGCCGGGGCGTCACCGCCCTCGCCACCGAACCCTTCCTCGTCGCGACGGCGACGCTCGGGCTTCTCGTCCTTCTGCTTCATGATCGGCGACATCTCGGTCGGCGAATCGTCGCGACCCATGACGAGGTGGCGCAGCACCGCGTCGTTGAAACGGAAGCCCGAGGACAACTCGGTCAGCGCGTTCTGGGTGCACTCGACGTTCATGAGCACGTAGTGGGCCTTGGCCAGGTTCTGGATCGGATAAGCCAGCTGGCGCCGGCCCCAATCCTCCAGACGATGGATCTTGCCGCCGTCCCCTTCGATCAAGCCTTTGTAGCGCTCGATCATCGCGGGGACCTGTTCGCTCTGGTCCGGGTGGACCAGGAACACGATCTCGTAATGACGCATGACAACTCCTTGCGGACTAGTGGCCTCCCGCGAATGCGGTGAGGCAAGGGAACCGCAGCCCGGAAATCGACTGCGGGGCGCGAATGGTAGGGGATCGGGTCGGGGCACTCAACCGCTGCTGCGTTGCAGCATCCAGGGATTCCGGTGACTTCCGGTGTCGATTCAGCGCCTTAGCGGCGGATGGCCATTTTGTGACGATTTTGGCGCTTACCGGAGAACGAATGCAGGTCAATCGACCAAGCGGACCCGTATCCTGTTGATTCAAGAATGGATTCGAACCGGAGACTTATCGTTCTGCATTCGTTCTCTCCGATGTGCGGGGAGAACCGATTCCAGCACGCAGGCAAAGCCATGGGAGAACGCACGCCGGCAAGGGGCGCTGCGCTGCGTCAGCGGCGGGAAAAACCGATCAGCCGACCGCGAAACTCTCGCCGCAGCCGCAGGCTCCCGTGACGTTGGGATTGCGGAAGGCGAAGGCTGCGTTGAGACCCTTCTGCTCGAAGTCGATCTCGGTGCCTTCGACCAGCGGCAGGCTGTCGGCGTCGACCACGATGCGGATGCCGTGGTCGTCGAAGACCTGGTCGCCGGCCGCGATGGCGTCGGCGACCTCGACCACGTAGGCCCAGCCCGAGCAGCCGGTGCGGCGCACGCCGAAGCGCAGCCCGAGCGCGCCGGGGCTGGCTTCGATGAACTTGCGCGCGCGACTGGCGGCGGATTCGGTGAGGCGGATGCTCATGGTGCGGGTTCGCTGGGCGTGGCGGCATTGTAGCGCGGGCGGCGGGGGCGGCGGCGCGATCCAGTATCATCGCGCGCCTCAACGACGCCCCATGTGATGTGCGTCGGCCGCACGGAGTTTCAAGCCCCATGAGCGTCATCAGCATCGCGCAGGCCCTCGCCGGACAGGCCGCCAGCGGCTCCACCGCCACCATCCGCGGCTGGGTCCGCACGCGCCGGGATTCCAAAGCCGGGCTGTCCTTCGTCAACGTCAGCGACGGGTCCTGCCAGGGCGTGCTGCAGGTCGTGGCGCCGGGCGCGCTGTCCAACTACGAAAGCGAGGTCAAGCACCTGACGGCCGGCGCCTCGGTCGTGTGCACCGGGACCCTGGTGCCCTCGCAAGGCAAGGGCCAGGCGCTGGAACTGCAGGCCACCGAAGTGCGGGTGCTGGGCCTGGTCGACGATCCGGAGACCTACCCGATCCAGCCCAAGGCGCACACCATGGAGTTCCTGCGCGAGGTCGCGCACCTGCGCCCGCGCACCAACACCTTCGGCGCGGTGGCGCGGGTGCGCAACTGCATCGCCCAGGCGATCCACCGCTACTTCCACGAGCGCGGCTTCTACTGGGTCAACACCCCGATCATCACCGCCAGCGACGCCGAGGGCGCGGGCCAGATGTTCCGGGTCTCGACCCTGGACCTCGCCAACCTGCCGCGCGACGAGCACGGCCGCATCGACTGGAGCCGCGACTTCTTCGGCAAGGAGACCTACCTCACGGTCTCCGGACAGCTCAACGTCGAGGCCTATTGCCTCGCGCTGAGCAAGGTCTACACCTTCGGCCCGACCTTCCGCGCCGAGAACTCGAACACCACGCGCCACCTCGCCGAGTTCTGGATGATCGAGCCGGAGATCGCCTTCGCCGACCTCGAAGACAACGCCGACCTGGCCGAGGATTTCCTCAAGTACATCTTCCGTGCGGTGCTGGCCGAGCGCGGCGACGACATGGCCTTCTTCGCCGAGCGCAACGAGCCGACCGCGATCTCGCGCCTCGAGGCCTTCGTCTCCGCGCCCTTCGCCCGGCTCGAATACGCCGAAGCAATCGCGATCCTGCAGAAGTCCGGGCGCAAGTTCGACTACCCGGTGGAGTGGGGCCTCGACCTGCAGACCGAGCACGAGCGCTACCTGGTCGAGGAGCACGTCAAGCGCCCGGTGGTGGTGATGAACTATCCGGAGCACATCAAGGCCTTCTACATGCGCCTCAACGACGACGGGCGCACGGTGGCGGCGATGGACGTGCTCGCGCCCGGCATCGGCGAGATCATCGGCGGCAGCCAGCGCGAGGAGCGCCTGGACCACCTCGACCGGCGCATGGCCCAGTTCAACATCGAGCCGGCCCATTACCAGTGGTACCGCGACCTGCGCCGCTACGGCACCGTGCCGCATGCCGGCTTCGGCCTCGGCTTCGAGCGCCTGGTGGTCTACGTGTGCGGACTCGCCAACATCCGCGACGCGATTCCCTATCCGCGCGTGCCCGGCAGCGCCGAGTTCTGAGCGAGGCATCGCGCCGTGACCATGGAAGTCTGGGCCTTCTGCCTGCTGCTGGCGCTCGCGGTGTGGACCGCGGGCATCAGCGGTTACCTGATCTTCGGGCCGCTTACCTTCCGCCACCTGCTCGACCGCGGCCTGACCGCGGGCCTCGGCGGCTCCTTCGTTGCGCCCGCGTTCCTGCGCTGGCTGTTCCTGCGCCGCGGCTATCGCGGCTCGCCCGACCGCAACCTCACCGGCCTGGCCGCGCCGGCGTGGGTGCTGGGCTGGTGCATGTGGATCGGCGGCGCGTTCAGCTTGTTGTTCCTGTTCTGGCGCCCGTAGTGCCCACCCTTCTCCCCCCGGGAGAAGGTGGCGCGCAGCGCCGGATGAGGGTGCGGCCCAGGCCTCGACGTTTCGCCGGTACCGAACCCTCACCCCTGCCCCTCTCCCGGTGGGAGAGGGGTTCACGTCTTGTTTGAGCGGATAATGCGTGCCCCATGAACCTCGACCTCAGCGGCAAGCACGCCCTCGTCTGCGGCGCCTCGCAAGGCATCGGCCGCGCGGCGGCGATCGCGCTGGCCGAACTCGGCGCCGATGTCACCGTGCTGGCGCGCTCGCGCGCCGCGCTCGAGGCCGTGGTCGCCGCCCTGCCCCGCAGCGGCGCGCAAACCCACGCGTGGATCGACGTCGACATGAACGACGCCCCCGCGCTGCGCGCCAGGGTCGAGGCCGCGGCCACGGCGCGGCCGATCACGATCCTGGTCAACAACACCGGCGGCCCGGCCGGCGGGCCGGCGCATGGCGCCGATGCGGCCGCCTACCTGGCGGCATTCCAGCAGCACCTGCTCGCCAACCACGCCCTGGTGCAGGCCGTGCTGCCCGGCATGCAAGGCGCGCAATGGGGCCGCGTGGTCAACGTGATCTCGACCTCGGTCAAGGAGCCGATCCGCGGACTGGGTGTTTCCAACACCATCCGCGGCGCGGTCGCGGCCTGGTCCAAGACCCTGGCCGGCGAACTCGGCCCCTACGGCATCACGGTCAACAACGTGCTGCCCGGCTACACGACGACCCAGCGCCTCGAGCAGATCCTGCAGGATCGCGCCCGCAACAGCGGCAAGGCCCCCGCCGAGGTCGCGGCCGCCATGCTCGCCAGCGTCCCGGCCGGCCGTTTCGCGGAGGCCAGCGAGATCGCCGCCGCGATCGCCTTCCTGGCCTCGCCAGCGGCCGGCTACATCAATGGCATCAACCTGCCGGTGGACGGCGGCCGCACGCAGTCGCTGTGAGCACGCGCACCCCTGCCCGTAAGTGCACCACGGCACCGCGCGCCGCTAAGCTCGGCCCATGAGCGAACCGCTGCGTTTCGCCAACCTGCTGGACGGCCGCCTCGCGCCACCGTCGACCGGGCGCTGGCTCGACGTTCACGAACCCTCGACCGGCGCGGTCTATGCCCTGGCGCCCGAGAGCGGCAGCGCCGACGTGGCGCTGGCGGTCGCCGCGGCGAAACGGGTGTTCCCGGTCTGGTCGGCGACGCCGCCGTCGGAACGGGCGCGCCTGCTCAATCGCCTCGCCGACCTGATCGAGCGCGACCACGACCTGCTCGCGAACGCCGAGTCGCGCGATTGCGGCAAGCCGGTCGCGCTGGCGCGCAGCCTCGACATCCCGCGCGCGGCCGCCAACTTCCGCTTCTTTGCCGCGGCCGCGACCCAATTCGCCTCGGAATCGCACGGCATGGAGTCGCAGGGCTTCAACTACACCCTGCGCCAGCCGCTGGGCGTGGTGGCGTGCATCTCGCCGTGGAACCTGCCCCTGTACCTGCTGAGCTGGAAGATCGCGCCGGCGCTCGCGGCCGGCAACGCGGTCGTGGCCAAGCCTTCCGAGGTCACGCCGGCCACTGCCTGGCTGCTGTCGCGACTGGCGGTCGAGGCCGGCCTGCCGCCGGGCGTGCTCAACATCCTGCACGGCACCGGCGCCGGCGTCGGTGCCGAACTCGTGGCCCACCCCGAGGTGAAGGCGATCTCCTTCACCGGCAGCACGCGCGTCGGCGCCGCGATCGCGGCCGTCGCCGCGCCGGCCCTGAAGAAGCTCTCGCTGGAACTGGGTGGCAAGAATCCCTTCATCGTCTTCGCCGACGCCGACTTCGACGCGGCGGTCGAGACCGCGGTGCGCGCGGCCTTCAGCAACCAGGGCCAGATCTGCCTGTGCGCCTCGCGGGTACTGGTGCAGCGGCCGATCTACGAGCGCTTCCGCGACGCCTTCGTCGCGCGCGCGCGCCTCTTGCGGCCCGCCGACCCCGCGCAGGCCGAGACCCAGTTCGGCGCGCTGAGTTCGAAGGCGCACTTCGACAAGGTGATGGGCCACATCGCGCTGGCGCGCGAGGAAGGCGGCAGCCTGCTGCTCGGCGGCAAGGCGGCGCAGGTCC
>JAGOEZ010000042.1 GCA_017997455.1 Lysobacterales bacterium
CGAGTGGACCAGGAACCGGCGCGCGACCTGTGGCCGGCGATCGCCGCGCGCCTGGGCGAGCCTGCAGCGGCATCTGCGTCGGCGCCGGTGGCGGCCGTGCCACCGCGGCGCCGTAATGCCGCCTGGCCCGAGGCGCTGGCCGCGATGCTGGTGGTGGCGCTGGGCGCCGGGGCGCTGCTGCTGCGCGAGGCGCCGGCGCCCGCCGATCCCGTGCCGGCGCTGGCCACGGTGACGCCGTGGACGCTGCGCGAGGCCCAGGGCATCGATCTCAGTTACCAGGCCGCGCTGGATACGGCGGGTCCGCGCGTCGCGGCGCGCCGGCCGCAGGAACTGGCGGCGGCCGAGACCGAACTCGACGCCGCGCAGGTCTCGATCGAGCGCGCGCTGCGCGAGAATCCCGGTTCCACCCACCTGCTCCGGCTCCTGCAGCAGACCCACGAACAGCGCCTGCGGCTGTACCGCCGCGAGCAGCTGGTGGGCTGATGCGCCACGATGAAACCACCCAGGACACGACCGTGAACCACCATACCCTCGCCCTTGCCATCGCCGCGGCGCTGGCGCTCGCCGGTGCCGCACGCGCCGCCACGCCGATCGAAAGCACCACGCGCCCGGCGTCCGCCCAGGCGCGGGTGGAAGTCCACAACGTCCGCGGCTCGGTCACGATCACGGCCTGGGACAAGGACGAGATCGCGCTCGGCGGCTCGCTGGGCGAGGGCTCGAAGCTGGAGGTCAGCGGTTCGCCCGACCACCTGATCGTGCGGGTGGCCAATCCCGACGGCTCCACCGGCTGGTCGTGGTGGGGCGGCAACCGGGGTCCACGCGAGGACACCGTCCTCAGCCTGAGCGTGCCGCGCGCCGCCGCGGTCGAGGTCGAGGTGGTCAGCGCCGACGCGCGGGTCGAGGGCCTCGCGGGAAGCCGCGAGATCGAGGTCGACAGCGTCAGCGGCGACGTGCGGGTGCAGGCGCAGGCCGAGCGCTTCGGGCTGCAGAGCGTCAGCGGCGACATCGAGGCCAGCGGCAGCGCGCAGCGCGCGCACGTCGAGTCGGTGAGCGGCGACGTGGATGCGAGCGGGCTCGAAGGCGAGATCACGGTGGAGACCGTGTCCGGCGGCGTGCGCGCGACCGGCACCGGCGTCACCCGGCTCGAGGCGGGCACCGTTTCCGGCGACCTGGATTTCGACCTCGGCCTCGCCGCCGGCGCGCGGATCGATGTCGAGACCATGAGCGGCGACGTGACCTTGCAGGTGCCGGCCGATGTCTCGGCGCGGATCGAGGCCTCGACCTTCAGCGGCAGCATCCGCAGCGACATCGGCACGGTCGAGGAAGAGGAGCACGGCCCGGGCTCCAGCCTCAAGGCGACCGCCGGCAGCGGACAGGGCAGCATCAACCTCGAGTCCTTCAGCGGCGACATCGAGCTGCGCAAGCGCTGAACGACGCGCCGCAGCGCGGATGGCATGAGGGCCGGCAGGAATGCCGGCCCTTTTTCTTGGCCGCAATTTTCCCTGTGTGAGCGGCTTCAGCCGCCACCGAGGCCCATCGCGCGCAGAGCGCGCTCCTACAAAGCCGGCCTTGTAGGAGCGCGCTCTGCGCGCGATGGGCCTCGCCCTAATCCAGGGCCCGGAAACGACTGCGGCCCCGTTTCCGGGGCCGCAGGTGTTGCGTGCTGCGTTGTTCGCCTACGTGGCCAGATCAGAACTTCTGGCTGTACTGCACGTACCAGAAACGACCCGGGATTTCGTACTGCGGGTCGAAGCTGTTGGCGAAGGTGTCATACACCACCGGCGGATCTTCGTCGAAGATGTTGCGGATACCGGCGGTCACGCGGCCGTTCCAGGGCGCATCCCACGTGCCCTGCAGGTCCACGTACCACACCTCGTCGACCGTGTGCTCGCCGAAGGGGAACCGGCCGGTTCCGCTCGGGTTGTCGCACAGGCCCGGGTTGCCGAACGCCACCGGCGTCGAGCAGTCCGAGGTCAGGTCGGAGATGTAGCGGATGCCCAGGGTCGAGCCCCAGTCGCCGTACTGCCAGTTGGTGTTGATGTTGCTCTTCAGGCGCCAGAACGGGTTGCGGTCGAAGTACACGCCGACCACGTTGCCCGTCGACGGCTGCGGGTAGTCCGCTTCCGGCTGGCCCACGTCACCGAAGTAGCTGGTGTAGGCGTTGTCCCAGTTGATGTTGAACTTGCCCCACGCCGTGTCGAAGCGATAGTTCAAGGTCAGGTCCCAACCTTCCACCTCGGTGCCGCCGTCGAGGTTCTGCGAACCCGCGAACAGGTCGCTGATCTCGCCATCCGCACCGCGGGTGATGAAGGCGCAGGCGGCCAGGTTCTCGTTGACGTAGCAGTCGTCGGCGATGAACTCGCCCGACTGCGTGCCGATCGCCTGCACGATCTCGACGTTGTACCAGTCGAGGTAGACGTCGAGGCCTTCCAGCCAGCTCGGGCTGTACACCAGGCCCAGGGTCTTGCTGGTCGCCTCTTCCGGGCTCAGGAACGGGTTGCCGCCGACCGTGATGCGGATCTGCGTGTTGGCCTGTTCGTAATCCGGGGCCACCGGGCCGATGCCGCCGAAGCCGGCAAGGCAGCGGGCGCGGGTGGCCGCGTCCACCTGGCCGGTGTCGAAGGTCGACTGCGAGCACGGATCCGTCAGGTCGGGGAAGCTGTCCGAGTTGCCCAGGAACAGTTCGCTGACCGCCGGGGCGCGGAAGCCCTCGGCCCAGTTGCCGCGGATCAGCAGGTCGTTGATCGGCTTCCAGCGGAAGCCCGCCTTCGGGTTGGTCGTATCGCCGAAGTTCGAGTAATCCGAGTAGCGCGCGGCCACCGAGAACTCGAGCACCTGGGCGAAGGCCAGATCCTTCAGGATCGGGATGTTGAACTCGGCGTAGAACTCGTCGAGCGAGAAACCGCCCGCGGTCGGCTGCGCCGCGTTACCCGTGGTGGCACCGGAGGCCGTGATCGCGTCGGGCAGGAAGAAGCCCTGCTCGCGACGATACTCGTAGCCGGCCGCGAAGCCGAGCGGACCCGCCGGCAGCTCGAAGATGTCGCCGGTGATGTTCGCGGTGTAGTTGTACAGCTCCTTCTGGGTCTGGTCCTTCAGGTTCACGCTGGCGAAATCGACCATCTCCTGCGTGAAGCCATCCGGGCCCTGGAACAGGTTGATGGGCACGCAGCCCGCGATCGGCGCTGCCGCCGTGCCGCAGGTCGGGGTGCCGTCAGCCGCGATGAACGATGGGCCGAGGCCCAGCGCCAGCTGGTTGCGGTTGAACTGGCCCAGGGTGACGTCGAGCTGCTCGTTGTCCGAGTAGATGCCGTTGACGTCCCACGCGAACGAACGGTCCCACAGGTCGAAGGACCCGTTGAAGCCGGCGCCGAAGTAGTACGTGTCGACGTCCTGGCTGAACGTGCGGAAGATCTTCGTGTTGCGGTACTGGGCGCGCGTGACGGTCGTGCCGAACGGGTTGTAGATGTTGTCCGGCGAGATGGTCACGTTGTTGCCGAACACCGCGCCGAGCGTGAACGGAATCGCCGCAAGCAGCTGCTCCGACTTGCGCTCGTTGACCATGATGGTCGTGTTGAAGCTGATGTTGTCGGTGATGTCGTAGCGGCCCTGCACGAAAATGCCGGTGCGCTCCTGCGGGGTCTGCAGGTAGTTGTCCGGAGCGAAGTTGAAGCCGTCGGTCGACAGATCGAAGGGCTTGTAGTCGCTGGGGGACGTGCCTGCGCGGCCCGGGATCAGGGTCACGGTGCCCGGGACACCCGGACGGCCGAAGCGGCCGAACGGCGTGGTCGACGAGGCGCCGACGTTGACGTTGTTGCCGGGGAAGCCCGACAGCGGCACCGCCGAGATCTCGCGGTCGCCGGCGAAGATCGGGTCCTGCTTCGCGTACGAAGCATTGAACACGATGTTCGAACGCTCGGTGGTCGCGCCGATGGTGAAGTCGTACAGCTGGGTGCGGCCGTCGCCTTCCTCGTTCTCGCCGAGGTAAGCCGAGGCTTCCGCGCCGTCGTAGGTGTCACGCGTGGTGATGTTGATCACGCCCGCGATCGCGTCCGAGCCGTAGATCGCCGAGGCGCCGTCCTTCAGGACTTCGACGCGCTCGATGACCGAGACCGGGATCGTGTTGAGGTCGACCGCGCCGTCCAGCGTGGTGACCCAGCGGCGGCCGTTGACCAGCACCAGGGTGCGGTTCGAGCCGAGGTTGCGCAGGTCGACGCGGGTCTCGCCGTTGCCACCGTTGTTGAAGGTGGTGTTGAGCGTGGCGCCGTTGCTGGTCAGTTCCTGCAGGATGTCACCGACCGAGGTGAGGCCCGTCCTCTGGAGGTCGGCGCGCTCGATGACGAATACCGGCTGGGAGGTCTCGATGTCGGTGCGCTTGATGCGCGAGCCGACGACCGTGATCGTCTCCAGCGTCTCGGCGTCGTCCTGTGCGTACACCGCCGGGACCACTGCCACGGAGGCAGCGCCGACGGTGAGCGCGAGGCGTACGGCCTTCGACAGCTCGTTGCTAATGGGGTTCATAAACTCTCCAACGTCAGAGTTGTAACGGTTCGGGACAATTTCGTTCCTTCCTGTGGAACGGCCAGTCGACTGGCCTACCGGGATCCTCGGCAGCGGCCGATGGTAGCAACTATTGCAACATGGGGGAATCCCTTGTGGTACGAATGCAACAACCGCGGAAAACCGCGCCGTGATGCGGTTTCCCGGGGGTTGCGGCCGGTGCCGGCGGGACGCCGGTTTACGGGGACTTAACGCGGGTCGCCGGATTGCTTAACGCGGCCGCCATCCGGGCGCCGCCGTCCGCACGGTGCGGCGGCTTGCGGGACGTGGCGCGCAGCGGGGCAGGGCGGATGTTGCGCGGATGCGCGATTCCCGCGGCGCGGGGCAACGGCGCGGTCCGGGCCACGAGGGAATGCGCGCAAGGCCGCTCGGAACCGGCGCGACCCGGGAAATCCCCGGACAGCAATCCGCGGGTGTGGCGACTCGTCCAGCGGTTTGCTAGAGGTCCTGCTTGTAGCGGACGTAGGGCGTGCGCGCGGCCGAGGCATCGGCCTCCGAGGTGGGCGGCACGTCGGGCAGGGCGTTGATGTCGCCGCTGGAAATCAGGTTTTCCGCGCCGAACGAGAGCTCGCCGCGCCACGGCGTGCGCCAGGACACGCCGAGATCGAGCCCGGTCCACTCCGACGCCGCATTGGCGCCCGCGCCGTCCGGGCGCACGACCCGGCCGGTGATCCCGCCCGAGAACGGGCCATGGGACATCCCGACGCGCAGCGCCGCCTGGTTCCAGGCCTGCGGCCCCGCCCCCGGCAGGGCCGGGCTGCGCGACCACAGGTCGCCCCAGCTGGCCGACATCGAAAGGGCCGTGTCGGGCGTGAGCCGGTACTGGCCGCTGAGGCCCAGGTCGCGGCTTTCGATCGGATTGGCAGCCGATCCCGGCACCGAGTAGTTCCAGTACGACGCGCTGCCGAGCGCGTCGCCGCCGGCCATGCCGGCCATGCCCCACGTCGGCCCGACGTCGTTGCCGCGGGCCCGCGCGTAGTTCACCGCAAGGTCGAGTGGACCGTGCGACCACGCCAGCTGCGTCTGCCCGCCAGCCACGCTGGGCTGGCGCTCGACGCCACCGATGCCGAGGCACTCGTTGGCGAAGCCGGGAACCGCCATGAGCCCGGAGAAGCCGTCGCACCAGGGCGCGACCGCAGCCCGCGTGTCGGTAGGATTCCAGCGCTGGGTTCCCGCGACCGCGAGGCGCAGCGCGCCGGCGTCGCCGAGGCCGAGGGTGCCGACGAGGCCGGCGCCGGCCTGGTCGAGCGCCGGCTGCAGCGGGGCCAGCACGAGCAGGGGGGCTGCGGGGCCGGCATCGACGCGCGTGGCACCGAGCCAGTCGCCGTCCGCGGACAAGTGCCAGACGATCGACTCGGGGCCCTCGAGCGCGAGCGCAGCCGGCGCGCCGGCCAGGCACGCGAGCGACAGCATCGAAATGGCTACCCGGTTTCGCATCTGGCGACCGCTACGGATCCATTCCCTGTGACCGCGCCGGTGGCCTCCAGTTCCCCGAAGCCACCCGCGATACACCTTCGCGCCGATGATACTCCCGGAAGCCGTGCCGGTCCACGCGCGCCGGGCCGGTTCCGGCGCGCCGGGCCCGCGTTCCGCCGGGGCAGCCGGATGCGCCTCAGTGCGCGGTCGGCGGCGGCGAAACCACCGGCTCGGCGGCGTACAGCTGGCCGACATCGACGCGGTCGAAGCGGTAGAGGCGGTTGCAGAATTCGCAGCGCACTTCGACGTGGCCGTCCGCGCCCAATGCCGCCTCGGCCTCGGCGCGACCCAGCGCCAGCAGCATGCCCGCCACGCGTTCGCGGCTGCAGCGGCAGCCGAATGCGAGGGGCTGCGGGGGGTGCAGTCGCACGTCGTCCTCGGCGTAGAGGCGGCGCAGGATCCGTTCGGCGTCGAGCTCCAGCAGTTCGGCATCGGCAAGCGTGCGGAACAGGATGCCCGCGCGCTCGAACTCCGACGAGGCCGCGCGCAGCGCGTGGCCGCCGACCGACGGCACCTGCTGCAGCAGCATGCCGGCGCAGCGCTGCTCCGCGCACACCAGCTGGATCAGCGTGGGCAGCTGCTCGGAGCGGGCGAAGTAGCCCTCGAAGGCCTGCGCGAGGCGCGTGCCCTCGACCGGCACCATGCCCTGGTAGCGCTGGTTGCCGGCCTCGCGCTCGATCGTGATCGCGAGCAGCGCATCGCTGCCGAGTGCCTCGATCGACAGCGCGGGCGCGACCGGGTCGTGCCAGCGCGCCAGTCCGCGCACGCGCCCGTCGCGCGTGCACTCCGCGTACAGCAGCGGCACCGCGCCGCTGGACTTGAGCTGGATCGACAGCGTGCCCGGCATCTTGAGTTCACCGGCGAACAGCGTGGTCGCGGCGATCGCCTCGCCCAGCAAGGTGCGCACGGCGGGCGGATACCCGGCGCGGCCCGCGATCTCGCGCCACGCCGCGCCCAGCCGCACGATCACGCCGCGCACGCCGGCGTGCTCGAGATGGAAGCGTCGCATCCAGTCCTCGGGCGCAGCCATAATCGGGACATCGCGATCGCCCATGCGGGGAATTATGCAACGAAAGCGCCAGCGCGCCGTCGCGCCCGCGTCGCCCTGGCGGCGCCTGCTGCGCTGGTTGCTGCGCGGCGCGCTGGCATTCGTGCTGCTCTCGCTGCTGGCGATCCTCGCCTTGCGCTTCCTCGACCCGCCAACCAGCGCCTTCATGCTCGCGCGTGGCATCGCGGCGTGGCGTGCCGGCGAAGCGGGCTACGCGCTGCAGCATCACTGGGTGCCGCTGGCCGATATCTCACCCGCGCTGCCGATCGCCCTGGTCGCCGCCGAGGACCAGAAGTTCCCGCACCACCACGGCTTCGACCTCGAGTCGATCGGCAAGGTCCTCGATGCGCGCGCAGGAGATGCGCCACTGCGCGGCGCCAGCACGATCAGCCAGCAGGTGGCCAAGAACCTGTTCCTGTGGTCCGGGCGCAGCTGGGTGCGCAAGGGACTGGAAGCCTGGTTCACCGTGCTGATCGAGTTGCTGTGGCCCAAGCAGCGGATCCTCGAGGTCTACGCCAACCTCGCCGAGTTCGGCGACGGGGTCTACGGCGCCGAGGCGGCCGCGCGCCACTACTACGGCAAGCCCGCGGCGCAGGTCGACGCGCGCGAAGCCGCCCTGCTCGCCGCGGTGCTGCCCAATCCGAAGCGGATGCGGGTCGACCAGCCTTCGCGCTACCTGCGCTCGCGCGCAGCGTGGATCGAACGCCAGGTGCGCCAGCTCGGCGGGCCCGCCTATCTCGATGCGCCCGCGCCTGCGGACGGAGCCGGCGCCGGCGGCGCGCCCCGGGCTGGCCGGGCCGCCGCGGACCGTTCCGGCCACGGGTCCGGTTCAGGCACCACCGGGGCGGCCGAACCAGCGGCGTCCTAGCCACAGCGAGACACCCACCAGGCCGACCAGCACCGGCACTTCCACCAGCGGCCCGATGACGGTGGCGAAGGCCACGTCCGAGCTGACGCCGAAGACCGCGATCGCGACCGCGATGGCCAGTTCGAAGTTGTTGCCCGAGGCCGTGAAGGCGAGCGACGCCGCGCGCTCGTAGTCCGCCCCGAGGCGGTGGGCCATGTACAGCGATACCAGGAACATGATCACGAAGTAGAGCACCAGCGGCAGCGCGATCCGCGCGATGTCCAGCGGCGCGGCGACGATATGGTCGCCCTTGAGGCTGAACATCAACACGATCGTGAACAGCAGCGCCACCAGCGTCAGCGGCGCGATGCGCGGAATGAAGACGCCGCCGTACCAAGCCTCGCCCATGCGCCGGCGCAGCACGAGCCGGGTCAGCATCCCGGCGACGAATGGAATGCCGAGGTAGACCAGCACGCTGCGGAAGATCTCGCCCATGCCCACGTCGACCACCGCGCCCTCGAGGCCGAGCAGCGGCGGCAGCCAGGTCGCGAACACCCAGGCGTAGACCCCGAAGAACAGGACCTGGAAGATGCTGTTCAACGCCACCAGGCCGGCGGCGTATTCGCTGCTGCCCCTGGCAAGGTCGTTCCAGACCAGCACCATCGCGATGCAGCGCGCCAGCCCGACCAGGATCAGGCCGACCATGTACTCGGGCCGGTCGTGCAGGAACAGCACCGCCAGCGCGAACATGAGCAGCGGGCCGACCAGCCAGTTCTGCAGCAGCGACAGGGCCAGCAGCTTGCGATCGGAGAAGACCGCCGGCAGGGCCTCGTAACGCACCTTGGCCAGCGGCGGGTACATCATCAGGATCAGCCCGATCGCGATCGGGACGTTGGTCGTGCCCAGGGTGACGCCCTGGATCGCATCGCGCACGCCCGGCACGAAGCGGCCGACGAGCACGCCCAGCGCCATCGCGAGGAAGATCCAGAACGTGAGGTAGCGGTCGAGGAAACCGAGACGGCCCGCAGGCCCGGACCGGGGCGCGGCCCCCGCGCCCGGGCCCGGCGCGGCCGGGATGGGCCGCGCGGTACTCATGCGAGCGACGCCAGCAGTTCCTGCACCCGCCGCGCGATCTCGTCACGGACTGCGCGGTAGCCGTCGTCGTCCATGTGGCGGGGATCGGCCAGGGCCCAGTCCTCGCGCCGCTTCGCCGGCACCCACGGGCAGGCATCGCCGCAACCCATCGTCACCACGGCGTCGAAGCTCAGGCCCTCGACCTCGGCCAGCGACTTGGAGCGCTGGGTCCCGAGGTCGAGGCCCGCTTCGGCCATGAAGCGCGTGGCCTTCGGGTTGATCGTGCCGGAGGGCCGCGAGCCGGCGCTCCAGGCTTCGACCTCGCCACGGCCCAGCGCGCGCGCGTAGGCCTCCGCCATCTGGCTGCGGTTGGAATTCTCCACGCACACGAAGAGCACGCGCTTCATGCCTTGCCCTCAGCAGCAGCCGTGCGCGGCGGCCGCGGCGCTGGCGCCTGCCACCGCGACGATGGGCGCCGCCACCGTGCAGGCGGCCTTGGTGGCGTCCGGGCCGCAGCACGCGCCGCCCGTCTTCGCGGCCTCGGCGGCCCTGGCGCTCGCCTGCGGCGCGCAGGCCTTGTCGTCGCCGCAGCCGCCTCCCGCAGCGTAATAGGTCGTCGCACTGCCGAAGGTGTGGAAGGTCTCCCAGCGCGTGCCTTGCGGATCGACCGTCCAGGCCTTGTCCGAACGCGCATAGCAGCAGGTGGTGCCGTCCTCGGTCAGGACCTCGCCGCCCGCGGCATCGAGGTTGCGGCCCAGCGCCGCCAGCTCCTCGCCCGTCTCGACCTGCAGCCCGAGGTGGTCGACCCCGGCCGGGCGGCCCATGGCCGAGATGGCGAAGTTCAGGCGCGGGTCGTCCAGCATCCACTTGGCGTAGTCGGGCTGGTGCACGGCCGGCGCAGAGCCGAACAGTTGCGAGTAGAAGCGGATGCTGGGTTCCAGCTCGGCGACGTTGAGGTGCACATGGAAGCGCTTCATGGCTTGCTCCGGCGGTTGGAAGGGCGCGCCGGCGCGCACGCGCCGGGGCTGGGGGTACAGGCCGCGGCCCCGGCGTCGCCGGCGCAGCAGTTCTCCATCAGGAACCCGACCAGCGCATCCATGCGCGCAAAGTCGGCCGAACAGCGGATCGCGCGCCCCTCGCGCTGGTCGAGGACCAGGCGCGCCTGGCGCAGCACGTTGAGGTGGTTGCTCAGGGTCGCCCCGGGCAGGGCGGTGGCCGTGCGCAGCTCGCCCACGCCGAGGCCGGAACGACCCGCGCGGATCAGGCGGCGGAACAGCTCCAGGCGGGTCGGATGGGCCAGCGCGCCGAGCGCCGCCAGTGCTTCAGTAGATTTCATGATTCCGGAATTATGGAAATAAAACCGGCGCTGTCAAGTGCCGCCCCGCCAGCGCAGGCGCGACGGCGCTAAACTGTCCGGCCAGACCCGCACCCAGCGCGTACGGAGGCAGCCATGGCGAAGGTGAGCGACCTGCTGTCCGGCAAGGGACCACAGGTGCATGCGATCGGTCCCGACGAGCCGGTGCTGGCGGCGATCCAGATGATGGCCGACAAGTCGGTCGGCGCCCTGCTGGTGCTGCGCGAGGGCGCCCTGGCCGGCATCGTTTCCGAGCGCGACTACGCGCGCAAGGTGATCCTGCGTGGCCGTTCATCGGCCGAGACCGCGGTGTGGGAGATCATGAGCTCGCCGGTGACCACGGTGTCCCCGGGCGACTCGGTCGCCACCTGCATGATGGTGATGACCGAGCGCAAGATCCGCCACCTGCCGGTACTCGACGGCGGCAAGGTGATCGGCGTGCTGTCGATCGGCGACCTGGTCAAGAGCGTGATCGAGGAACAGCAGCAGGAAATCGCCCAGCTGCAGCGCTACATCGTCAGCTGAACCCGGCGCGCCGGGCTTGCGCCCGGCCGCGATTGCGGGAACCCTCGCGCTTCCCCGTTCCGGCCAGTCCCCCGTGCCCCTCCGACCGAGCGACCACCACGCCCGGCTCAGCCTCCTGCTCGACCGCTTCGGCGTGCGCCTGCGCTTCCTGGTGGAGCAGCATTGCGGCCGCCGTTCGGGCCTGGACCCCGACGACATCGAGCAGGAGGTCCGGATCCGCCTGTGGCGGGCCCTGGAACGTGACCGGAATACCCCCCTCGCTGCGTCCTATATCCAGAAGGCCGTGGTCAGCACGGTGGTGGATGCCGTCCGGCGGGCCCAGGTCCGGCCGACGGAGCCGCTGCCGGAGCCCGACAGCGGCCTGCAGCTGGTCGACGACGCCACGGTGGCGCCGGAGCACCGGGCCATGGACGACGAACGGGTGGCGCTGGTCGCAAGGGCGATCGCGGCGCTGCCGGAACGGCGCAGGGCACCGGTGCAGTTGCACCTGCAGGGCTTCGGTTTCGTCGAGATCGGCGGCCTGCTCGGGGTGAGCGACGAAGCGGCGCGCAAGCTGGTGACGCGCGGCCTGGATGAATTGCGGTCCCAGTTGCAAGCCTGGGGCCTGGAGTCTGGCGATGGATGACACGCGATTGGCCGAGCTGTACCGCCGCGCGCTGGCGCGCACGGGCGCTGCTGCGCCCGCTGCCGACGACCTGGTCGCGCTGGCAGCGGGACGCCACCTGGGCGACCGCCACGACGCGGTGCTGGCGGCACTGGCGGCCACGCCGGACGCCCTGGCGCTGCATCGCGTGGCGCAGGCCGCGGCGCAACCCGCGGCCGCGCTGGCCGGCGAACTCGAGGCGCTGTCGCGCCGGGCCGAGCCGCGGCGCGAGCGCCGCCATCAAGGTGCGGGTGGCCGCGTGCGCCGCATCGCGGCGGCCTTCGGGACCGCCGCGGCGCTGGCGCTGGTGGCATGGCGCCTGCTGCCGGGCGTCGGCGCCGACGATCCTGCGCTGGTCATGCCCGTTTCCGACACCATCCTGGCCGCCGACTCCTTCGAAGTCGGGCGTGGCACCGACAGCGACGGCGCGCCCATCGCCGGCGACTCGCCGATCTTCCTCGACGACTTCGGCAGTTCCGGCTGAGCGGGTTGGCTGGGGCGCCGCTGCAGGAACGGATTCAGCCGCGACCAGGCCTATCGCGCGCAGAGCGCGCTCCTGCAAGGCCGGCTTTGTAGGAGCGCGCTCTGCGCGCGATGGGCCTGGTCGCGGCCAAAACCGCTCCCACAGGGCCATCCCGCAGGCGCAGGCTGCGATCCTGCGCGAGGCCTCAGGCCTCGAGCGCCGTCGCGTGCTCGCGCGTGGCCGCGAAGCGCACCGTCGGCCAGCGTTCGACCGTGAGGTTGAGGTTGACCCGGGTCGGCGCCAGGTAGACCAGTTCGCCGGCCGCGTCCAGCGCCAGGTTCATGGCGGCCTTCTCGCGGAATTCCTCCAGCTTCTTCGGGTCGTCGCAGTGGACCCAGCGCGCCGTGGCGACCTGCACGTTCTCGAATGCGCAATCCACCGAGTATTCGTCCTTGAGCCGGTAGGCGACCACGTCGAACTGGAGCACGCCGATCGCGCCCAGGATCAGGTCGTTGGACATCAGGGGGCGGAAGAACTGGGTCGCGCCTTCCTCCGAGAGCTGCGCCAGGCCCTTGGTCAGCTGCTTCATCTTGAGCGGATCCTTGAGCCGTGCGCGACGGAACAGCTCGGGCGCGAAATTCGGCACGCCGATGAAGGCCAGCGCCTCGCCCTCGGTGAAGGTGTCGCCGATCGAGATGGTGCCGTGGTTGTGGATGCCGATCACGTCGCCGGGCCAGGCATTGGCCACGATTTCCCGATCGGAGGCCATGAAGGTCAGCGCGTTGGCCAGCTTCACGTCCTTGCCCGAACGCACATGGAAGGCCTTCATGCCGCCCTCGAATCGACCCGAGCAGATGCGCATGAAGGCGACGCGATCGCGATGCTGCGGGTCCATGTTGGCCTGGATCTTGAACACGAAGCCGCTCATGGCCGTTTCGCAGGGCCCGACCTCGCGGCTCAGCGTGCGCCGCGGGCGCGGCTCGGGCGCGTGCTCGATGAAGAAATCCAGCAGCGGCTGCACCCCGAAGTTGTTGACCGCCGAGCCGAAGAACACCGGGGTCTGCCGCCCCGCGAGGTAGGCGGCCTGGTCGAAGGGATGCGAGGCGCCGCGCACGAGCTCGAGTTCCTCGCGCAGCTCGGCCAGCACCTCCGCGCCCAGGCGCGCCGCCAGCGCGGGATCGTCGAGGCCCTGGAAGATGGTCGAGTCCTGGCGAGTGAAGTTGCGCCCCGGCTCGTACAGGTGCACCTCGTCCTCCAGCAGGTGGTACACGCCCTTGAGCCGCGAGCCCATGCCGATCGGCCAGGTCACGGGCGCGCACTGGATCCGCAGCACCGATTCCACTTCGTCGAGCAACTCGATCGGCGAACGGCCCTCGCGGTCGAGCTTGTTGATGAAGGCCATGATCGGCGTGTCGCGCAGGCGGCACACGTCCATGAGCTTGATCGTGCGCTCCTCCACGCCCTTGGCGCAGTCGATCACCATCAGCGCGGAGTCGACCGCGGTCAGCACGCGATAGGTGTCCTCGGAAAAATCCGCGTGGCCGGGCGTGTCGAGCAGGTTGACGATGCGCCCGGCGTAGGGGAACTGCATCACCGAGCTGGTGACGGAGATGCCGCGTTCCTTCTCCAGCGCCATCCAGTCCGAGGTCGCGTGCTTGGCCGCCTTGCGCGACTTGACCGAGCCGGCCATCTGGATCGCGCCGCCGAACAGCAGCAACTTCTCGGTCAGCGTGGTCTTGCCGGCGTCGGGATGCGAGATGATCGCGAAGGTGCGCCGACGCGCGGTTTCGGTGCGTTGTTCGGACATGATCGGAAGGCCGCGGCGGACGCCGGGCGCGCGTCTTCGACGGGGCGGGGCGCGATTGTAGCGGAGCGCCGGCGCGAAGGCCCGCCGGCGCCCGGGATCAGCACTCGATGACGTTGACCGCAAGCCCGCCGCGGCTGGTTTCCTTGTACTTCTCGGCCATGTCGGCGCCCGTGTCGCGCATGGTCTTGATGACCTTGTCGAGCGAGACCCGGTGCTTGCCGTCGCCGCGCATGGCCATGCGCTGGGCGTTGATCGCCTTGACCGCGCCCATGGCGTTGCGCTCGATGCAGGGGATCTGGACCAGGCCGCCGATCGGATCGCAGGTGAGGCCGAGGTTGTGCTCCATGCCGATCTCGGCCGCGTTCTCGACCTGGTAGATGGTGCCGCCCAGCGCGGCGGTGAGGCCGCCCGCGGCCATCGAGCAGGCCACGCCGACCTCGCCCTGGCAGCCGACCTCGGCGCCGGAGATCGAGGCGTTCTCCTTGTAGAGGATGCCGATCGCGGCCGCCGTGAGCAGGAACTCGATGATGCCGTCCTCGTTGGCGCCGGTGATGAATCGATCGTAGTAGTGCAGCACCGCCGGCACGATGCCCGCGGCGCCATTGGTCGGCGCGGTAACGACGCGGCCGCCCGCGGCGTTTTCCTCGTTGACCGCCAGCGCGTACAGGTTCACCCAGTCGAGGATGGTCAGTGGATCGCGCAGCGCGGCCTCGGGCCGGCTGGAGAGGTCGGCGTGCATGCCCGGCGCGCGGCGCTGCACCTTGAGTCCGCCCGGCAACACGCCGGTCTCGCGCGTGCCGCGCAGCATGCAGGCGGCCATCGCGCGCCAGATCACGAGCAGGCCCTGGCGCACCTCGGCCTCGCTGCGCCACGAGCATTCGTTGGCCATCATCACGCCGGCGATGGACAGGCCGGCGCGCTCGCACATCGCCAGCAGTTCGTCGCCGCTCTTGAACGGGTAGGGCAGCGGCGTGGTGTCGGCCACGATGCGGTTTTCCGCCGCTTCATCGGGATTGACCACGAAGCCGCCGCCGACCGAGTAGTAGTCGCGCGTGGCCAGCTCCGCGCCGGCGGCGTCGAAGGCGGCATAGCGCATGCCGTTGGAATGGAAGGGCAGCTTCTGGCGCTTGTTGAACACCAGGTCGGTCTTCTCGTCGAAGGCGATCGGATGCCGGCCCAGCAGCTTGACCGACTTGTCCTTGCGGATCCGCGCCAGCCGCGCCGGAATCGCATCGGGATCGACCTTGTCCGGCCACTCGCCTTCCAGCCCGAGCAGGATCGCCTTGTCGGTGCCGTGGCCGCGACCGGTGTGGGCGAGCGAGCCGAACAGCTCCACCCGCACCCGCGCGACCTGCGCCAGCACGCCCTTCTCGTCCAGCCAGCGCTGCACGAAACGCGCGGCCGCGCGCATCGGGCCGACCGTGTGCGAGGACGAGGGCCCGATGCCGATCTTGAACAGGTCGAAGGCGCTGACGGCCATGGCGAACTCGATGGCGGGGTGCGCTAGTGTAGCGACGCCAGCCCCGGACCCGCGATGCACATGCGCCTGATCCTGTATCGCCGCCTCGAATGCCCGCTGTGCGACCTCGCCGAGGCGGCGCTGCGCGGCGCCGGCGTCGAGGCCTGGGACGCGGTGGAAGTGGGCTGGGAAGGCCCGCTGGAGGAACGCTACGGCACCCGCGTCCCGGTGCTGGCGCGCGCCGACAGCGGCGCGGAGCTGGCGTGGCCCTTCGATCCGCCGGGCGTGCGCCGCTTCCTCGGATGAGTGTTCGCGGCGGGGGCATCGCCTCTTCGAAGGAATCGGCCGCGACTGGCGTCAATCGCGCGCAGAGCGCGCTCCTACAAGGCCGGCTCTGCAGGAGCGCGCTCTGCGCGCGATAGGCGCCGGTCGCGGCTGAAACCGCTCCTGCAGTGAATGGCCGGGCGTGGCGCGAGGCTCAGCGCGATGGCAGGATGCGCGCCAGTGCCGCGCGCGCGGCGTCGAAGCTGAAGTGGCGGCGCACGTTCTCGGTGCCGCGATCGGACAGGCGCTGCCACAGCGCGGCGTCGCCGTACAGGCGCACGATGGCGTCGGCGAATTCCGCGGCCGTGGCGGCCACCAGCACGTCCTCGCCATCGACCAGGTTCATGCCCTCGACCGCGACCGGCGTCGCCACCACCGGCTGGCCGTGCGCCATGCCCAGGTTCACCTTGCCCTTGACCCCGGCGCCGTAGCGCAAGGGCGCGACCGCGAGACGGCAGCCGTCGAGGTAGGGATCGAGGTCGGCGACGTGCCCATGCACCTCGATGCGTTCGCCCGCGAGCTCGCGCGACAGCGCCTCGTCGAGGCCGCTGCCGACCACGTGGAAGCGCGCATCCGGCAGCCGTGCCGCCGCCAGCGGCCAGACCTCGCGCACGAACCAGCGCATGGCGTCCACGTTGGGCGGGTGCTGGTAGCTGCCGACGAAGTACAGGTCGCGCCGCGACGCGAAGTCGCGGCGCGAGCCGGCGACCTCGTGCACGTTGCTCAGCACCTCGATGCGCGCGGACGGACACTCGCGGCGCAGGATCTCCTGCTCGACCGGGCTGACCACCACGGTCACGTCGGCGGCGCGCACCAGCTTGAGTTCCTGCGCCTCGGTGCGGGCCGCCGCGCGCAGCGCCTCGGGGTCGCCCGACAGCTCGGCGGCGCGGCGCTCGCGCAGGTAGTGCAGGTCGACGGTATCGAACACCAGGCGCGCGTGCGGGGCATACACGCGCACCAGCGGCGCGTAGGCGCTGGCGACGTAGTGGCGCGACAGGATCACCACGTCGAGCAGGCTGCCGTGCTCGCGCAGCCAGGCCACCGGATCGGCGATCCAGGGGTGGTAAAGCGCTTCGACGCCGAGGCGCTGCAGCGCTTCGGTGTAGTGGCCGTGGTGGGCGAGGTTCTCGGCCAGGAACGACACCTTCCAGCCATCGGCCTGCAACAGGCGGACCAGGTTCAGCATGCGCAGCGAGCCGGAATCGCGGTCCGGCATCGGCGTGCAGGCATCGACCACCAGCACGCGGCCGCGCACGCGGTGCTCGCGCGCCAGCGCGATCGGCGTGCCGGGCTTTGGCTGCAGCGCCAGCGCGTCGGCCCAGCGCTCGCGGAACTTTTCCTGGTTGACCAGCTGGTAGCGCTTGATGCCGCTGCCGGTATCGGTGCCCGAACTCACGCCCTCGAAGTGCACCACCGTCGCGGCCGGCTGGTAGTACACCTTCAGCCCGGCCTCGCGCACGCGGAAGGCGAGGTCGGTGTCCTCGTAGTAGGCCGGGGCGTAGCGCGTGTCGAAACCACCCAGGCGCTCGTACAGCTCGCGCCGCAGCGCGATCGCCGCGCCCGAGCAGTAGTCGGCCTCGCGCAGGTAGTTGCAGGCCGGCGCGGCGGGATCGTCGTAGCGGCCGTAGTTCCAGCCCGAGCCGTCGGCGAACACGATCCCGCCGGCTTCCTGCAGGCGGCCATCGGGATAGACCAGCTTGGCGCCCGCCAGCCCGCAGTCGGCGCGCGCCTCGAAGGTGCCGAGCAGCGCGTCCAGCCAGCCCGCGGTCACCGCGGTGTCGTTGTTGAGGAAGACGATGAACTCGCCGCGCGCCTGCGCGGCGCCGGCATTGCAGGCGCCGATGAAGCCGAGGTTCTGCGCATTGCGCAGCACGCGGATGCCACCGATCTCGGCCAGCCGCGCCGCGGTCTCGTCGCTGGAGCAGTCGTCGACCACGATCACCTCGAACGCCGCGCCGTCCGCGTTGCGCGCGATCGAGCGCAGGCAGCCCAGGGTGTGCGCGAAGTGGTTGTAGACCGGGATCACGATCGACGCGCGCGGCGT
>JAGOEZ010000043.1:0-3456 GCA_017997455.1 Lysobacterales bacterium
CAAGTACCCCAAGGTCGACGCGGCCCGGCGCAAGCACCTTGCGGCGATCCGCGACATGCTGGCGCGCCAGAAGGGCTGAAGAATGGGGTCTGAAAAAAAGGGGCCAGAGTGAATTGGCGTTTGAAACGCTAATTCACTCTGGCCCCTTTTTGGCCCCTTTTTTCGGCCCCTTTTTCCTCAGTGCTTGAGGGTCTTGCGCAGGCGCTCGAGCGCCTGCAGCTGCGCCGCGGCCTGGGCCAACTGGGCCTGGGCGTCGGCGACCTCGATCGACTCGGTGCGGTCGGCGAGCAGGCGCTGGGCCTCGTCGCGGGCCTTGATCGCCGCGGCCTCGTCGAGGTCCTTGGCGCGGATCGCGGAATCGGCGAGCACGGTCACGACCTGCGGCTGCACCTCGAGGATGCCGCCGGAGATGTAGAAGAACTGCTCTTCGCCGTTGGCCTGGATGACGCGCACCTGGCCGGGCTTGAGGCGGGTGATCAGCGGTGCGTGGCGCGGCGCGATGCCGAGCTCGCCCAGTTCGCCGCTGGCGACGACGAGGGTGGCTTCGCCGTGGAAGATTTCGGCTTCGGCGCTGACGATGTCGACTTTGATGGTGGTCATCTGCTGGATGCCTGGTTTTCGCTGCTCGTCACCCCCACCCCTTGCCCTCCCCCCTCAAGGGGGAGGGGGAGTGAACGTCGCGCTGGCGCGCGACAGCGGTGTTGTTTGCGTCGGCGCTTACGCGCCGACGCCCATCTTCTTGGCCTTTTCGATCGCCTCGTCGATGCCGCCGACCATGTAGAACGCCTGCTCGGGCAGCGCATCGCACTCGCCCTCGACGATCATGCGGAAGCCGCGGATCGTCTCCTTGAGCGACACGTATTTGCCGGGCGAACCGGTGAAGACCTCGGCGACGTGGAAGGGCTGCGAGAAGAAGCGCTCGACCTTGCGCGCGCGCGCGACCACGCGCTTGTCTTCCTCGCTCAGCTCGTCCATGCCCAGGATCGCGATGATGTCCTTGAGTTCCTTGTAACGCTGCAGCGTGGCCTGGACCTTGCGCGCGGTGTCGTAGTGCTCGTTGCCGATCACGTTCGGGTCGAGCTGGCGCGAGGTCGAGTCCAGCGGGTCCACCGCCGGATAGATGCCGAGCGAGGCGATGTTGCGGCTCAGCACCACGGTCGCGTCCAGATGGGCGAAGGTCGTGGCGGGCGACGGATCGGTCAGGTCGTCCGCCGGCACGTACACGGCCTGGATCGAGGTGATCGACCCGGTCCTGGTCGAGGTGATGCGCTCCTGCAGGGCGCCCATCTCGCCGGCCAGCGTGGGCTGGTAGCCCACCGCGGAGGGCATGCGGCCCAGCAGCGCCGACACTTCGGTGCCCGCCAGCGTGTAGCGGTAGATGTTGTCGATGAACAGCAGCACGTCCTTGCCCTTGCCCGACGCATCCTTCTCGTCGCGGAAGTACTCGGCCATGGTCAGGCCGGTGAGCGCGACGCGCAGGCGGTTGCCCGGCGGCTCGTTCATCTGGCCGTACACCATCGCGACCTTGTCGAGGACGTTGGAGTCCTTCATCTCGTGGTAGAAGTCGTTGCCCTCGCGGGTACGCTCGCCCACGCCGGCAAATACCGAAAGGCCCGAGTGCGCCTTGGCGATGTTGTTGATCAGCTCCATCATGTTGACGGTCTTGCCGACGCCGGCGCCGCCGAACAGGCCGACCTTGCCGCCCTTGGCGAAGGGGCACATGAGGTCGATGACCTTGATCCCGGTCTCGAGCAGCTCGTTGGTGGCGGCCTGGTCCTCGTAGGACGGCGCCTGGCGATGGATGACCCAACGCTCCTTCTCGCCGATCGGGCCGGCCTCGTCGATCGGGTTGCCGAGCACGTCCATGATGCGGCCCAGGGTCTTGGCCCCGACCGGCACCTTGATCGCCTCGCCGGTGTTGCGCGCCATCAGGTTGCGCTTCAAGCCATCGGTCGAGCCCAGCGCGATCGTGCGCACGATGCCGTCGCCGAGCTGCTGCTGCACCTCGAGCGTGATCTCGGTGCCGTCGACCTTGAGCGCGTCGTATACCTTCGGGACCTGGTCGCGCGCGTATTCCACGTCGACGACCGCGCCGATGATCTGCACCACCTTGCCAAGACTCATGACCGTATCCTCAATCAAGCTTCAATTCGTTCGCCCGGAACTTGCGGGCGTCGTGCGCCCCGGGTCACCGAGCCTCGCACACCCCCGGTCTACCGGGCGTCATTCCCGCGCAAGCGGGAATCCAACTTGTCCATCGCGCCGCCATCCGAAGATGGATTCCCGCTTGCGCGGGAATGACGCCTGAAACGCTGCGGCGACGCCGCCCGATTCGCGTGTCGCTGGCTAGACCGCCGCCGCGCCGCCCACGATCTCGGAGATTTCCTGGGTGATCGCCGCCTGGCGCGCCTTGTTGTAGATCAGGGTCAGCTCGTTGATGAGCTTGCCCGCGTTGTCGCCGGCGGCCTTCATCGCCACCATGCGCGCCGCATGCTCGGAGGCGATGTTCTCGACCACGGCCTGGTAGACCAGCACCTCGAGGTAGCGTCGCATCACGTGATCGAGGATCTCCGGCGCCGAGGGCTCGTAGAGATAATCCCAGTCGTGCCGCGACTCCACGTCCTCGCCCGGCACCAGCGGGATGAGCTGGCGGATGGTCGGCTGCTGGGTCATCGTGTTGACGAACACGTTGGTCGCCACGTACAGGCGGTCGATGCGCCCCTCGCGGTAGGCGTCCAGGGCCAGGTTGACGATCCCGACCAGCTCCGCCAGCGTCGGCCGGTCGCCGATCCTGGCGGCGTGGCCGGCGAAGGTCACGCCGTTGAGGCGGCGGAAGAACTGCGAGGCCTTGCTGCCGATCGCGTAGACCCCGACCTCGACGCCCTTGGCCTGCCACTCGCGAATGTCGCCGAGGATGCGGCGGAACAGGTTGTTGTTGAGGCCGCCGCACAGGCCGCGATCGGTCGAGACCACGAGGTAGGCGATGCGCCGGGACTCGCGCTCCTGCATGAACGGATGCTTGTACTCGCTGTTGGCGCGCGCGATGTGGCCGACCAGTCCGAGCATGCCGCGCACGTAGGGGCGCATCGTCCGCATCTGCTCCTGCGCACGGCGGATCTTGCTGGTGGACACCATCTCGAGCGCGCGGGTCACCTTGCGGGTGTTCTGCACGCTCTTGATCTTGGTCCGGATTTCCCTTGCGCCTGCCATGTGTGGTCCTGTGCCGTTGGATGCCGCCTGCCTGCCTGTAGGAGCGCGCTCTGCGCGCGATTAGCGCCGCAGGTTCTTGCTGCGCCTGTCGCGCGCAGAGCGCGCTCCTACGGTGTCTGTTACCAGCTGCCGGTCTTCTTGAAGTCCTCGATGCCCTGCTTGAACGTCGCCTCGATCTCGTCGTTCCAGTCGCCGCTGGCGATGATCCGGTCGACCAGCGCGCCGTGGTTGGCGCGGAAGTGCGCG
>JAGOEZ010000043.1:3556-11305 GCA_017997455.1 Lysobacterales bacterium
TTACCAGCTGCCGGTCTTCTTGAAGTCCTCGATGCCCTGCTTGAACGTCGCCTCGATCTCGTCGTTCCAGTCGCCGCTGGCGATGATCCGGTCGACCAGCGCGCCGTGGTTGGCGCGGAAGTGCGCGTGCAGCGCCTTCTCGAACGGCAGGATCTTCTCCAGCGGCTGGTCGTCGAGGTAACCCTTCTCGGCGGCGTAGATCGACAGCGACATCAGCGCGATGTCGAGCGGCGCGTACTGCGCCTGCTTCATCAGCTCGGTGACGCGCTGGCCGCGCTCGAGCTGGGCGCGGGTCGCGGCGTCCAGGTCCGAGGCGAACTGGGCGAAGGCCGCCAGCTCGCGGTACTGCGCCAGGGCCAGCTTCACGCCGCCCGAGAGCTTCTTAACGATCTTGGTCTGCGCCGCGCCACCCACGCGCGACACCGAGATGCCGGCGTTCACGGCCGGGCGGATGCCGGCGTTGAACAGGTCGGTCTCGAGGAAGATCTGCCCGTCGGTGATCGAGATCACGTTGGTCGGCACGAAGGCCGAGACGTCGCCGGCCTGGGTCTCGATGATCGGCAGCGCGGTGAGCGAACCGGTCTTGCCCTTGACCTTGCCGCCGGTGAACTTCTCGACGTACTCCTCGTTGACGCGCGCGGCGCGCTCGAGCAGGCGGCTGTGCAGGTAGAACACGTCGCCCGGATAGGCCTCGCGGCCCGGCGGGCGCCGCAGCAGCAGCGAGATCTGGCGATAGGCCACGGCCTGCTTGGAAAGATCGTCGTAGATGATCAGCGCGTCTTCGCCGATGTCGCGGAAGTACTCGCCCATGGTGCAGCCCGAGTACGCCGAGATGTACTGCATGGCGGCGGACTCGGAGGCCGCGGCCGCCACCACGATGGTGTTGGCCAGCGCGCCGTGCTGCTCGAGCTTGCGCACCACGTTGGAGATCGACGAGGCCTTCTGGCCGATCGCGACGTAGACGCAGCGGATGCCCGAATTCTTCTGGTTGATGATGGTGTCGATCGCCAGCGCGGTCTTGCCGGTCTGGCGGTCGCCGATGATCAGCTCGCGCTGGCCACGACCGATCGGGATCATGGCGTCGACCGACTTGTAGCCGGTCTGCACCGGCTGCGAGACCGACTTGCGCCAGATCACGCCCGGCGCGACCTTCTCGATCGGCGAGCTGGCCTTGGCGTTGAGCGGGCCCTTGCCGTCGATCGGGTTGCCCAGCGCATCGACCACGCGGCCCAGCAGCTCGGGACCGGTCGGCACCTCGAGGATGCGGCCGGTGGTCTTGACCGAGTCGCCCTCGCGCAGGTGTTCGTACTGGCCCAGCACCACCGCGCCGACCGAATCGCGCTCGAGGTTGAGCGCCAGCGCGAAGGTGTTGCCCGGCAGCTCGATCATCTCGCCCGACATCACGTCGGCGAGGCCATGGATGCGCACGATGCCGTCGGCCACCGAAACGATGGTGCCTTCGTTGCGCGCCTCGGCGGAGATCTTGACCTTCTCGATGCGGGTCTTGATCAGGTCGCTGATTTCGGAGGGGTTGAGCGTCGTTGCCATGAGGGTTTTCCCGTCGTGGGCGGGCCGGCGGCCCGCCCTTTTGAGTATTCGTCTATTGCGTCAGCGCGCGTTCCAGGCGCGCCAGGCGCCCGCGCACCGAACCGTCGATGACCACGTCGCCGGCATCGATCACCGCGCCGCCGATCAGGCGCGTGTCGATCTCGCTGTGGAGCTCGATGTCGCGGCCGAAGCGCTGCTTGAGCGCCGCCTTGAGGCCCTCGGCCTGCGCGGCCTCGAGCGGCACCGCCGCGCGCACCTTCACCCGCAGGACCTGCTCGTGCTCGCGGCGGTACTGGCCGTAGAGCGCGGCGATCTCGGCCAGGAGGCGCAGGCGGCCATTGTTCGACAGCTCGCCCAGGAAGCCGGCGAAGGCCGAAGCGGCGGCCTCGCCCTCGGGCAGCAGCAGCCCGATCTTGCCGGCCTCGTCGAGGCGCGGGTCGCCCAGCAGGTTGGCGATGCGCGCGTCGGCGGCCACGGTCGCGGCGAATTCCAGCTTGTCGCCCCACGCCGCAAGGCTGCCGGCGCCGCGCGCCAGCTCGAACGCGGCGCGCGCGTAGGGGCGGGCCAGGGTGAGGTTCTCGCTCATGGCGCTCAGATCTCGCGCGCGAGCTGGTCGAGCAGTTCGCGATGGCGGCTGGCATCGATCTCGCGGCCGAGGATGCGCTCGGCACCGGCGACCGCGAGCGCGGCCACCTGCTGGCGCAGGACCTCGCGCGCCTTGTGCGACAGGTTGGCGATCTCGGCCTCGGCCTGGGCCTTGACCTTCGCGGCCTCGGCCTGCGCGTCGGTGCGCGCCTTGTCGATGATCGCGACCGCCTGCTTGTCGGCGCGATCGCGCACCTGCGCCGCCTCGGCGCCGGCCTTCTTGAGCTCGACCGCGACGCGCGCGTCGGCATCGGCCAGCTCCAGGCGCGCCTTGTCGGCCGCGGCGAGGCCGTCGGCGATCTTCTTCTGGCGCTCCTCGATCGCATTGAGCAGCGGCGGCCAGATGAACTTGACCGTGAACCAGATGAGGATCGCGAACGAGAGCATCTGGCCGAACAGGGTTGCGTTGATTTCCATGATGCGACCTCTACGGACCGCTGGCGCGGCGGCGACGGCGAACTCCTCGCCGTCGCGACACCCGCGACGCGGCCCTGGCGGCTACAAGTCCCGATGCGCCTGCCGCGCGGACGCGGCCGACGCAAGTGCGGCGCGCGACTCCGCGCGCGCCGCGCCGGATGCGATTACTTCAATTGGGCCAGCAACGGGTTGGCGAAGGCGAAGAACATCGCGATCGCCACGCCGATCAGGAAGGCCGCGTCGATGAGGCCGGCGAGCAGGAACATGCGGCCCTGCAGCATCGGCACCAGCTCGGGCTGGCGCGCGGCGGACTCGAGGAACTTCGAGCCCATGACGCCGATGCCGACGCAGGCGCCGAGCGCGCCCAGGCCGATGATGATGCCCAGGCCCAGGGCGGTGAAGGCCTGCACGTTGGCGATGAATTCCATGTGTTTCTCCTCGAAGCGACGGTAAGCGGTGGTAAGGAAAATATGGGGTCGAAGCGGGCTTTTTCAGCGCTCTGCGCGCTCAGTGCGACTCGTGCGCCATGGAGATGTAGACCACGGTCAGCACCATGAAGATGAAGGCCTGCAGGCCGATGATCAGGATGTGGAAGATCGCCCAGCCGGTGTTGATCAGGACCCCGGGCACGAAGCCGATCGCCGAGACCATCAGGCCCGCGATCAGCATGAACACCAGTTCGCCGGCGTACATGTTGCCGAACAGTCGCATCGCCAGCGAGACCGGCTTGGACAGGTATTCGACCACGTTGAGGAAGAAGTTCGGCAGCGCCAGCGCGAGCTTGCCGCCGGCGCCCTCGGCGTGGAACGGCGCGCTGAAGATCTCCTTGGTGAAGCCCCAGCCGCCCTTGGCCTTGACCGAGTAGTAGAGGATCAGGAAGAAGACGGTGATCGACATCGCGAAGGTGGTGTTGACGTCGGCCGTCGGCACCATGCGCCAGTAGGTGTGGTGCGCGGCCTCGGGGCCGCCCAGGTGGTGGACGACGAAACCGACCAGGTCCAGCGGCAGCAGGTCCATCGCGTTGAGCACGAAGACCCACAGGAAGATGGTCAGCGCCAGCGGCGCCAGGAAGCGGCGGTCGCCGTGGAACACGTCCTTGACCTGGCCGTCGACGAACTCGACCACCAGCTCGACGAAGGCCTGGCCCTTCGAGGGCACGCCGGCGGTGGCCTTGCGCGCCTTGGACCAGAACCACAGCAGCACCAGCGCGCCGAGCACGGCGCTCATGATCAGCGAGTCCCAGTGCACGATCCAGAACGAGCCCTCGACCACGGGACCCTTGTTGTGGGTCAGGTGATGGGTGATGTACTCGGTCAGACCACCGGATTCGGCTTCCACGCTCACGTACTGCGCTCCGTCATTGCCTTGAAGAACCCGCTTGCCACCTGTGCCAGCAAGGCCGCGCCGAAGCCCGTGACCACGGGCAGCGCAGGCCATGCGAGGCGCCCCAACAGGATGTAGAGGCCGCCGATCATCACCAGCCACTTCAGCAACGTGCCCGCGAACAGCCGCGCCAGCACGGTGCCTGCCGTGGCCCCGCTCCCGCCCAGGTAGCGCAGCGCGAACAGCGCCGTCGCCACCGTGGCGACCGCACCACCTGCCAGCGCCGCGAGTGCCTCTCGCGGACCCGCAGCCAGCCAGCCCAGGCCAGACGCCGCGGTGGCGGCGACCTGCGACAGCAACACCCAAGCAGCAAGGCGTCGCGCGCTGGAGGGGTGGTTCTGCACGCGGGGCTCGCAGACTGGTGAAGCGGGCACGCCCGGGGAGGGCGCCTGCAGGCCTGAAATGGAAACGGGCCGGCAAAGCCTTTGAATTTTAACGGGCTGCTTCGCGGCGGCGCAAGGCAGGGCCGGGTAACGAAGGGTCGCGGGACGCCGGCCGGGCCAGGCTGCGGCATGCCCAGCCCTTTTGGGTCAAGGGCTTGGGCGCATTGCCGCGCGGTTCACGCCGGGGATGGCGGCGGCGCGGTCGCGCTGCGGCCACACCAGACGACCTCGAAGCACGCGAGGAGCCGCAGACGAGCAAGGTGTGGCCGCAGGCACGGCTTGCGCCTATCTCCCTTAGCCGATGTGGTGCCCGAACCAATCCAGCATTCCGCGTGCAACCACTCGCGACTGTCCTGCTTGGACCCTCCGCTGGGGAAGGTCCCTGCCCCCTGGACGCACGCTTAGGGGGTAGGGACCGGATCAATGCGCTGGTGAAAGGGTGCGGCCATTGGCCAAGCGTGGCTTGGCCTCGGCGGTATCGGCGCACGAAACCTGCGCGGGAGTCGCCCCCTTCTTGCGCGCTCAAGGCGTCGCGCCGCCCCATTTCCAGCCTGGCTTGCGCGAACTCCAGCGCATTGATCTACTTTGCACGCTCACGCAATGCGGGGTTCGCTCTTGATTGACACGCTGGTCAGTCTCTCGCTCGCGGGCCTGCTTGCGACTGAAGTAGCCGCTACTGGCGTCCCAACGAATTGGGAGTCCATCGGTCCGTATGGCGGCGAGATGCGGTCGATTGCCTGGTCGCCACTTGATCCTTCGCTCGCCGTCGCCACGACGAGGCACGTTGTCTACGTCAGCCGCGATGCCGGTGCCACCTGGACCGAGAGTTGGCTGTTTACGGTGCCGGCCAGCAGTCCGCACCCGACCAACAACATCGTATTCGACCCTGTTTCTCCGAGCCGCTTTTACGTCCTTGATGACGGCGGTGGTGTCGCGAGGACAGATGACGCGGGCTCAAATTGGAGCGTCGTCCATCGCTGGCCTGGAGAACTCACCGCGTTCGCCATCGACCCTGATGATGTGAACAATTTGCATGCCTATGTAACGCTTCGCGGACCGCTCGGTGAGTTCCTCTCGTATCGCATGGAGTCGGCGGATGCTGGCCTGAGTTGGACCGAAATCGGTTGGACGCGCAATTGCGACGAGGCCAGCGGAGTGCGTGCCGTCGCGTTTACCGATGAATCTCCGCGGCGGCGGCTGGAGTTGGTGCCGGAGTTCGGCGGATGCGTCGGAAGCCAATGGTCATCGGGCCTTTACGCAGTTGGCGCTCAAGGCACTACTCTGCTGTCGGACGTTGGCACGTTTCCGAATGCGACCGTTCGCCCTGCCACGCGCCTAGTCATTGGCTTTGATGCCTGGTACATGCAACTGGGATCGTCGCTGTTGCGCTCCGTCAACTTTGGCGCCAACTGGACCACGGTGCGCTCAGGGAACTACGACTCCTCGATGTCCGATGAGCGAATCGTCGCGGCATCAAACGCCGGCGTATACCAGAGCACCGACGGCGGTGACAGTTGGGTACTCGCCTCCACCACCGAACCAACGTATGGTCCGGTCGCGCCAGTACCGGCGGTCGCCGCCGATTCCAGTGGGCGCATGCTCGCGACCACTCGGCTGGGCATGGTGCGCTCGATCGATGGCGGAGCGACATGGACTCCCGCATCCCAAGGGCTGACGAATTTACGCATTCGTGCAGTCGAGGTCGCAGGGGACGGCACAATCTGGGCTGGTCAGGGAGAGCCCGGCTTCACCGGCGTCTCGATGGGGGTCTTGCGGTCTACTGACGGCGGGCAGAGCTGGCAGAAGTCGGACATCTCCAACGTCGCCGCATATATCAGGGATATTCGCCTGGACTCCGCCACTAGTTCGCGGCCTGGTGGCGGTCGCCTCCACGCCAGCGGGTCCAACTGCCTGAACACCAACTGCACATCGTTCGGTCCAGCGGGTTTCAACAATGGAATTTACGTCAGCGAGGACGGCGGCGTGTCGTGGGCCGTTTCCGGCAGCGGAATTCCTCAGACAAGCGATATCGGAGTCGTGCGAGCGCTCGCGCTCGACCCGCACGCCGAGACGCCTGCCGGCACGAGCCAGCTGGTCGCGGGCACCTCAGCCTATGCTGGCCAGTGGCTGGTGTCGCGCAGCGTGAATTTCGGAAGCAATTGGTCTGGCACGGCCGGGCTGCCGAGCCAGCAGAACTACGTAAGTGGGGCAGTAACGGATTTGATGTTTGATCCGCTCGTTGCGGGGGTCGCCTACGCGACCGTCCTTGCCGATAATCCTTACGACTCGCCTCCCAACAGCATAGCCAGCGGCGTGTTCCGCTCAACGGATGGCGGTGCCAGTTGGGTCTTGACGTCAAGCGGTTTACCGATGATCTCCGGCTGGCCCAACGCGCGGCAGCCCACCTACTCTGTCGTGGCAGACTGGCTTCGGCCTGATCGACTCTGGTCCGCGGGATCGATGCGCTCGGTCGATGGGAGCGAGGCGCCTTGGGTCTATCGCAGCGTCGACGGCGGCGCCAGCTGGAACAGTTGTGGACCCGGCCTTCCTACCTTGGGCAGCCCGCGCCGCATCGCGCAATCGAACGTGAACTCGAATGTGCTTGCATTGGCAGTTGGCTCGACATCGCTTGCCCAAGGTCGAGTCATGGTGAGCCGGGACGGCTGCAGCTCATGGACGGAGGTACCCAATCCCGCGATCCGAAGTGCTACGGAGATCTTGATTCGCGGCGCCAAGATCTACGCCGGAACAGATCGTGGCGTCTTCGTCACGGTGGTGGACGGCATCGAACTGCTTTCGGATGGCTTCGAGTAGGCATTGCGCGGCATGTAGCGTGTTCGGCCATCGTCCGTAGGATTGAACGTCTGGAGAGTGGCAGATTCGTGCGTTGGCGCTGTAAGGAGGTCAAGAGAGGTCAACGGTCGGGTTTTGTTTCTTGCGTCGCGCCGGGCTGCCGGGCTCGCGGGCGCGCAGTGCAGCCCGAGTGGCCTGATCCGGGTCCAGACGGCATTCGGGCGGTGGAGCGGATCGCCGCGTGGCGCGTTGGTGCGGCTGTCGCATCCCGCTGCGATCGCGCGCCCCACCCGCAACTCCCTGAATCGCTTGAAGTTGCCTCCGCAAGCCGCACATCGCCATAATCGACGGCTGCGAGCGCAGCGACGTTCGTGACCTGGAGATCCCGCGGCATGAGCGAGGCGAAGGACCCCTACCTCACGGTCGCGGCCGGACAACCCGTGTTCCGCGAGGGCGATGCCGGCACCGAGATGTACATCATCGAGACCGGGACGGTGGACATCCTGCGCGCGCGCAGCGGCGCCGAGCCGCTGGCCAGCCTCGAGGCCGGGGACTTCTTCGGCGAGATGGCGATCCTCGA
>JAGOEZ010000043.1:11405-17526 GCA_017997455.1 Lysobacterales bacterium
CGCCGCCCAGCGTTCCCGACGCGATCCTGGACCTGCGCCACGCCTCCGGCCAGACCTACGCCCTGTCGGGCAAGGACGAATTCCTGGTCGGCCGCCCGGACCCGGTCACCGGCATCAACCCGGAACTCAACCTCGGCGCGCTGGACAACGGTCGCAGCCTGTCGCGCCGCCATGCCAAGCTGTTGTGGCAGGGCGGCCAGTGGTACCTGCGCGAAGACGTGGGCACCACCAACGGCACCTTCGTCAACGGCACCCGGATCGTCACCGGGGTGCCGGTCGCGTTGAAGATCGGTGACAAACTGCGCTTCGGCTCGATCGAGCTCGAGGTCGTCGGCTGAACCGCAAGGAGGAACCGTGAAAGAGGAACTGTCCAAGATCGAGGTCGGCTGCGTCGACCAGCTCAAGCAGCTCAAGGACGAGCAGGACGTGCTCGAGGGCCGCATCAAGGCCATGGACGAGATGAAGGCCAGCGTGGCCGAGTCGGTCTACCTGCGGGTGCGTTCCGACTACGTGGCCAAGCGCGACGCGCTCGAGGCCCAGGCCAAGCCCCTGCGCGCGGAGACCCGCGAGCAGTACGCCAAGCTGGCCGCGCTGATGGAATCCCTCGAGGCCGAACTCGAACGCATCACGCTCGACGGCCAGGAAATCGAGCTGCGCCACCAGCTCGGCGAGTACGACAAGAAGGAATACGACAAGCGCACCAAGGCGATCGAGGCCGCGACCGCCGACAAGGCCGAGTGGCGCAAGGCGGCCGAGGAACTCAAGGTGCGCTTCCTGGGCGCGGTGCGCTCCGAGCAGGAACTGCTGGGGAATGCGCCGCCACCGGCGACCGCCAGCTACGTCACCGGCGAAACCGTGGTGCCGGCCAAGCGCCCGGACATCACCAACGAGTTCGCCGCGCCCGACTTCGGGCGCTCGCCGCCGCCGCCGGCACCCGCCGCGGCGCAGGTCGCTGCCGGTGGCACCATGGTGATGCCGGCGATCAACATCCCGCCGCCGCCGAACATCGCGCCGGGCAGCACCGTGGTGATGGGCGCGCCGCGTCCGGCCGCGCCCACGGGGCCGGTCTCGGATTCGACCGTGATGTTCAAGCCCGCGCGGCTGGTGCCGCAGAACCCGGAGGCGGGCAAGTCGACCTATACGCTCGGGCTCAAGGCGCTGGCCGTGGGCAGCGACGGCGCCAGCGACATCCGCATCGGCGGTCCCGGGGTCGACCCGCGCCACGCGCAGATCACGCCCACGCCGGCGGGCTACGTGATCAAGGACTTCGACACCAAGCACGGCACCCGCGTCAACGCCGAGAAGGTGCGCGAGCGCCTGCTGGCGAACGAGGACATCGTGCAGGTAGGCGCGGCGCGCTTCGTGTTCCGCGCCAGCTGAGCGAACCGTGGAGATCCGCCAGGAGAATCGCGGCGCGGTGGTGTTGCTGACCCCGGTCGGCCGGCTCGACAACGACTCCTCGACCGACCTCGAACTGGCGCTGGCCGACCTCGCCGCGGCCGGCGCGCGCCACTATGTCGTCGACCTGACCCAGATCGGCTACGTCAGCAGCGCCGGCCTGCGGGTGCTGACCGTGGCGGCGAAGAAGGCCGAGACCGACAAGGGCAGCATGCGCCTGGCCGGCCTCAACCCGCAGGTGCGCCAGACCTTCGACCTGGCCGGCTTCAGCAAGCTGTTCCAGATCTATCCCAGCGCGGCGGCCGCGCTGGACCGGCACCCGAATGCGAACGAGGCCCCGGCTTCGCCGGCGCTGGCCAACCTCGCCGCGAAATTGATGGGCGCGAGCGACGAGGCCAGGGGCGCGGGCCCCGGCGGCAGCAAGGTGGCGAGCGCCGCCGCCAACCTGCTCGGCGCGAAGTCGGCACCGGCAGCGCCCGCGGCGCCCGGCGCGAAGCGGCCGAAGGCCGGACCCAGCGACAGCACCATGATGCTCAAGTCGATCTCGCTGCCCGGCGGCAGCGGCGTGGCGCCGGCACCGCCGACGCCCGAAAAGCCGAAGAAGCCCGGCTTCTTCGCGCGGCTGTTCGGCCGCAAGGGCTGAGCACTTTCCCAGCGGAAGCCTGCATGCGCCTCCTGTAGGAGCGCATCTCATGCGCGACCGCGGAACATCGCGTCACCGCGACCCTGCGCTCCGCGGTCGCGCATGAGATGCGCTCCTACAGCGGAGCTGGCGCGTTCATTGCTCCAGGTCTGGCTGCGCGGCACCTTCGTCGTCGCCCGTGTCGTTGGCCGCATCGTCGCCCGGTTCGGGATCCGCCATCTCCATCGCCTCGGGCTCGGCCGCGCGCGGCGGGGTCACGTCGCGCGCCGGCGTGACCATGCGCTTGGCGGCCTGGATCGCGTCGTCGCGCGCGGAGGCGTCGAGCACCAGCGCGTTCTTGTCGTCGGCCGAGAGCGCGGCCCAGTGGCACCCGCGCTCGGCGCCGGCCAGGGCGTACAGCAGGTTGAGGCTGGGCCGGAAGCCGGCGCGCTTGACCTTCATGAATACGCCGACCGCGCCCAGGGCCTTGAGGTCATCGAGCGTGCGCACGCCGACCTGGCGCAACCAGGCGGCGCTCTTGGGTCCGATGTTCTGCAGCTTCTCGGTCATCGATGGGCCTTGGTCGTGGCGGATTTTCGCATCCTGCGCCCATCGCGCGCAGAGCGCGCTCCTACAAGGCCGGCGTCGTAGGAGCGCGCTCTGCGCGCGATGGTCCGCGAGGCGTCGTGCAACATGCAACGTTTCGTGGTCGCGGCTGAAGCCGCTCCTACAGGGCGATCATGCGTGCAGCGCTTCGAGGAAGACCCGCACCAGCGCCTCCATCCCGGCGCGGTCGTCGTGGTCGAAGCGCGCGAGTTCGGGGCTGTCCACGTCCCATACGCCGATCAGCGCGCCGTCGGCCGCCACCATCGGCACCACGATCTCGGAACGCGAGGCGGAGTCGCAGGGGATGTGGCCGGGGAACGCGTCGACGTCGGCCACGACCTGGGTCGCGCGCGTCGCCGCGGCGGTGCCGCACACGCCCTTGCCCAAGGCGATGCGCACGCAGGCGGGCTTGCCCTGGAAGGGCCCCACCACCAGCTCGCGCCCGTCCCAGAAGTAGAAGCCGCACCAGTTCAGGCCCGGCAGCGCGTGGTACACCAGCGCGGCGAAGTTGGCCGCGTTCGCGGTGCGGTCGCGCTCGCCCTGGAGCAACGCGCGGGCCTGCGCCGCCAGTTCGGCGTAGGCATCCGCCTTGGTGGACGTGGCAATCGGCGCGGCGGCGAACATGGTCGGCCCGGACGGCGGAGGGAATGCCCGAGTCTAGCAGCGCGCGATGGCGCTCCTTATGCTGGCGCCATGGACCCGGTCGCCAACGCGCGTCCCGACGGTTTCCGCGACGGCTTCCGCGAGCGCGGCGGCCAGGTCACGCGGCTGGAGGCCTTCGTCGACGCGGCCTTTGCCTTCGCGGTCACGCTGCTGGTGATCTCGGGCACCGACCTGCCCGCCGACGTACCGGCATTGCTGGCGGCGATGAAGCAGGTCCCCGCCTTCGCCTGCAGCTTCGGGCTGATCGCGATGTTCTGGTACGTCCACAACACCTGGAGCCGTCGCTACGGGCTCGACGACGGCATGACGATCCTGCTCAGCCTGGCGCTGGTGTTCCTGGTGCTGGTCTATGTCTATCCGCTGCGCATGCTGTTCGGCTCGTTCTTCGCCTGGATCACGGCGCTGCTGCTGCCGGCGGCCTGGACCGTGCCGTTCCCGTTCGCGGTATCGAGCTACGACGACATCCGGGTGATGTTCGTGGTGTACGCCGTGGCATGGGCCACGATGGGCGCGATCATCGTGCTGCTGTATCGGCACGCGTGGCGCCAGCGCGAGCGCCTGGGCCTGTCCTGGCACGAGCGCTTGCAGACGCGCCGCGAGGCCGTGCAGTGGTCGCTGGTGCCGATCACCGGCGCGATCTCGATCGTGGTCGCCTACACCGTGCCCGACGTGGAGCGCCCGTGGACGCTGGGCATGCCCGGTGCCGTCTACGGACTGATGTGGCTGATCTGGCCGGTCGATCGCTGGTATGCGCAGCGCGTGCGCCGCGAACTGGGGCCGGAGGTCGCGCCGGGCTGACGCCGCGCCTGCGTGGCGGCGATCGGCGATAATCCGACTTTCGGCACGCGGACCCGGCGCGCGCGAGTGCTAGGTTGCCATCCATGAATCCTCGTTCCCTGCCCAAGCTGACGACCGCGGCGGTCGCCCTCGCCGCGATTGCCCTCCTGTCGATCCCGCAGCGCGCGCCGCTGCATGCCCAGCCCGCCGGCGGCATGCCGCCGACCGTGGTCGAGGCGGTGCGCCCGCTGGTCGACCGGGTCAGCGACGCGATCTCGGCGGTCGGCTCGCTGCGCGCGGCCGAGAGCATCGTGGTCCAGCCCGAGCTGGCCGGACGCATCGAGCAGGTGCATTTCACCGAGGGCCAGTCGGTCAAGGCCGGCGCGCCGCTGTTCACGCTCGATGCCAGCCTGGTGCGCGCCGAGGTGCGCGAGTGGGAGGCGACGGCCGCGCAGAGCCAGCGCGAGGCGGATCTCGTCAACAGCATGGTGTCGCGCAAGCTGGTCGCGCCGGCCGAACTCGACGCCAAGCGCTCGCAGCTGGCGGTCAGCCAGGCGCGCCTGTCGTCGGCGCGCACGCGCCTGGACAAGACCGTGATCAGTGCAGCTTTCGACGGCGTGGTCGGCCTGCGCCAGGTCAGCCCGGGCGAATACGTCGAGGTCGGCCAGCCGCTGGTGAACCTGGTCCAGGTCAATCCGATCAAGCTCGACCTGCGCGTCCCGCAGACCCTGCTGGCGCAGGTCGCGGTCGGCCAGCGCCTCGCGGTCGAGGTCGATGCCTTCGCCGGCGAGAAGTTCGCCGGCAGTGTCTACGCGATCGACCCGCAACTCGATGCCGACGGCCGCAGCATCGTGCTGCGCGCCACCGTCGACAACGAGGACGGCCGGCTCCGGCCGGGCCTGTTCGCGCGGGTCGCGCTCGAACTCGCGGCGCGCGACGACGCGCTGCTGGTGCCCGAGCAGGCGCTGTGGCCGCAGGGCAGCAAGCAGTTCGTGTACGTGGTCGAGGACGGCAAGGCGAAGCTGGTGGAAGTGACCACCGGCGTGCGCCGCGACGGCATGGTCGAGATCCGCACCGGCCTCATGCCCGAGTCCAGCGTGATCACCGCCGGCCAGCTCAAGATCGGCCCCGGCGCCCCCGTCCGCATCGCCGCGCCACCGCCGGCCAAATAGCGCATTCCCCGGCATCACCGCGCGCCTTTGCGCAGCGATGCCCCTGTAGGAGCGCACCTTGTGCGCGACCGCACCACCGCAACCCGCGCCGCCCCACCCGCAGCGCGAACGCGCACCGCTCCAAGGACACCTCCATGACCCTGCCCCAACTCTCGATCCAGCGCCCCGTCCTCGCCATCGTGATGAACCTGGTGATCGTCCTGGTGGGACTCATCGCCTGGGACCGCCTCGCCGTGCGCCTGGTGCCCAAGGTCGACCTGCCGGTGGTGACCGTGAACACGACCTATCCGGGCGCCAACGCCCAGGTCGTGGAGTCGCAGATCACCACCCCGATCGAGGAAGCGCTGGCCGGTATCGAGGGCATCGACTACATCCAGTCGATCAGCCGCGCCGAGAACTCGCAGGTCACGGTGCGCTTCCACCTCGACCGCGATCCCGACGGCGCCGCCTCCGACGTGCGCGACCGCGTGGCGCAGGCGCGCGGCTTCCTGCCCGAGGAAGTCAACGAGCCGATCGTGCAGAAGCAGGAGGCCGACGCGCAGCCGATCATGTACCTGGCGTTCTCCAGCGACCGCCACGACGAGCTCGAAGTCGCCGACGTCGCCGAGCGCCTGGTCAAGGACCGCGTCCAGACCATCGTCGGCGTGGCCCAGGCGCAGGTCTACGCCAGCCGCTACGCCATGCGCATCTGGCTCGACCCGGCGCGCCTGGCCGGCTACGGCCTGGTGCCGCTGGACATCGAGGACGCGCTGCGGCGCCAGAACGTCGAGGTCCCGGCCGGCCGCATCGAGGGCCAGCAGCGCGAGTTCACCGTGCTCTCGGAAACCGACCTGCGCACGCCGGAGCAGTTCAAGGCCATCGTGGTCAAGGAAACCAGCGGCTA
>JAGOEZ010000203.1 GCA_017997455.1 Lysobacterales bacterium
GGGACGGCCAGCATCCGGGTGGCGGCGAGTTCCACTGAATGTTTGAGCCGACACCCGGATGGTGGCGGGCACGGACACCCACGATTGCGGGTACAGGAATCTGGCGGTCCCGGACATCCATGATCGCGGTTGCGGAAATTCGCAGCCAGCGCCGCCAGCCGCGCCGCGAAAAAAAGCGGGCGCCCGCAGGCGCCCGCCATCGTGCCAGTCGTTGCGCCGGCAGACTCAGTAGACGTCCTTGACCGTGTTGTGGACGTTGAACTTGCCGGTCGGCGTGATCATGCGCGGCCCCTTGATGACCTTCTTCAGGGTCAGGGTGCGGTCGTCGACGACCACGATCGCCGACTCCTCCTTCTGGCCGCTCCACACCGACAGCCATACCTCGTCGCCGGCCTTGTTGTACTCCGGCTGCACGATGCGCTTGGGTCCCGGGCCCAGTTCCGCCCACTCGGCGATCGGCAGGACCTTGAAGCCCGCGTCGAGGTTGTCGATGTCGAAGACCGCCACCGACTGGCTGAGCTTCGGATCCGGGTTGAGCGGCGTGTCGACCCACAGGTGGCGCGACTTCGGATGCGTCTTGACGAACAGCGAACCGCCGCCCTGGCCCTTGAGCACGTCCACCACCTTCCAGGCCTGCTCGGGACGGCCCTCGGGATCGGTGCCGATCAGGGTGACCTTCTCGTTGCCCAGCGCCGAAGTGGTCCACACCGGGCCGAACTGCGGGTGGACGAAGTTGGCGCCGCGTCCCGGATGCGGGATCTTGTCGGCGTCGATCAGCGCCGCCATCTTGCGCGTGCGCGAATCGACCACCGCGATCTTGTTCGACTGGTTGGCCGCGGTGAGGAAGTAGCGGTGGGTGGCGTCCCAGCCGCCGTCGTGCAGGAACGGCGCCGCGTCCAGGGTCACGACGTTGAGGTTCTCGATGTCGCGGTAGTCGACCAGGAGGATGCGGCCGGTCTCCTTCACGTTGATGATGAAGTCCGGATGCTCGTGGCTGGCCACGATCGCCGCCACGCGCGGCTCCGGGTGGTACTCCTGCGTGTCGACGGTCATGCCGCGGGTCGACACGATCTTGAGCGGCTCCAGGGTCGGCCCGTCCATGATCACGAACTGCGGCGGCCAGTAGGCGCCGGCGATCGCGAGCTTGTCCTCGTAGCCCTTGTACTTCGAGGTCTCGACCGAACGCGCCTCGAGGCCGATCTTGATCTCGGCGACCCGCTCGGGCGGGTTCATCCACAGGTCGATCAGGTCGATCTTGCCGTCGCGGCCGATGGTGTAGACGTAGCGGCCGGTGTGCGACAGGCGCGAGATATGGACCGCGTAGCCGGTCTTGAGGATGTTGACCACTTCCTTGGTGTCGCCATCGATGATCGCCACTTCGCCGGAATCGCGTAGGGTGACGATGAAGAAGTTGTCGATGTTGCGGTCATGCATCGGCTTGGTCGGGCGCTGGTCGACCGGCACCAGCAGGTTCCAGCTCTCGCGCATCTGCGGCATGCCCCACTCGGGCGGCGCCGGCGGGTCGTGCTGGAGGAAGCGCGCCATGATGTTGACGTCTTCCTTGGTCAGCTCGCCCGAGCTGCCCCAGTTCGGCATGCCGCCGGGCGAACCGAAGTTGATCAGCGCCTCGAGGTAGGCGGTGCCCTTGGCGCGGGTGATGTCGGGCGTCAGCGGCTTGCCGGTCGCGCCCTTGCGCAGCACGCCATGGCAGCCGGCGCAGCGCTGGAAGAAGATCTCGGTGGCGCGGTTGAACTCGACCTTGCTGATCGGCGGGGCGTCGGGATTGACCACCATTTCCACGCCGGCCGCGCCGGCGGGCGAGGCGGCGCCCTGGTAGCTCATCGCGCCCTGCGAGGTGCCGGGGTGGCTCTCGCCCTGCGAAGGGTCGCTCGTGACGGCCAGGGTCTTGCGCATCGCGGCGACGTCGGTCTCGCTGACCACGCCGCCCGGATTGCCCCAGCTGGCGTAGACGAAGGTGACGATGTTGGCGACGTCGGCATCGCTGAGATGGCTCATCGCCGGCATCACGTTGTTGTACTCGACGCCGTTGACGGTGATCTTGCCGGTGATGCCGCGCAGCACGCTGGACACGATGTCCTGCTTCGACTTGCCCTTGATGTAGTCGGAAGCCGCCAGCGGCGGGAACGCGCCGGGCAGGCCGGTGCCCTCGGGCTGGTGGCAGGCCGCGCAGTTGGCCAGGTAGGCGGCCTTGCCCGCGTCCAGGCCCTGCTTGGGTACGCGCTCGTTGACCACGTCGTCGGCGCGGCAGGCGTCGACGGCGAGCAATGCGAGCGCGGCGAACACGAACCCCGTGGTCATCCGCATGGAAATCTCCCGATGGCAATCAAGAATGGATGCCGCCAGACTGCGCGCTGCAGTCGCCGGCGCCCTTGACGTAGATCAAACAAGTCCCAAGTTCCCACATCGCGCCCGCGTTCCACCCGGAGCCAGTGCCCGCGCCGGGGAACTTTCGTGATCCGGGTCAATCGGCGGCAACCGCGCCGCCGTTATGGTGGCGCCCCGCCGGCCCGGCTCCAACCCGATGAGGATCGTACAACGTGTCGATTGCACCCTGGCTGTTGCTGGCCGGCATCGCCGGCGCCCCCGCCGGACCGGACCCCGCCACGGCCGACCCGGCCGACGGCGCTGCCTTGCTCGACGAGGTGACCGTGGTCGCCAGCCGCCTCGAGCAGCCGCTGGCCGAGGTGCCTGCCACGGTGACGACCATCGACCGCGAGGCCCTGGATCGCACCCTGTCCGTGGGCATCGCCGACGCCGTGCGCTACCTGCCCGGCATCGGCGTGGGCGAGGATGCGACCCGCTTCGGTGCGCAGGGCTACTCGATCCGCGGCCTCGACGGCAACCGCGTCGCGATCGAACTCGATGATATTCCGATCGCCGACGGCTTCGCGGTCGGCAGCTTCTCCCGCGCGGGGCGCGACGTGGTCGATCCGGCGCTGCTGCAGGGCATCGAGATCCTGCGCGGTCCCGCCTCGACGCTCTACGGTTCCGACGCGCTGGCGGGCGTGGTCGCCTACCGCACCCGCGATCCGCTCGACCTGCTCGCCGGCGCCGAGGGCGAGGCCTGGTTGGGCGGCCGCGCCGGCGTGGACTCGCGCGACGACAGCGTCGCGCTGGGTGCCAGCGGCGCCTGGGCGCAAGGCCCGTGGTCGGCCATGGCCTGGCTCGGTGGCCGCGACGGGCACGAAACCGAGAACCAGCCGCGGCCCGGCGGCCTCGAGGCCAATCCCGCCGACACCCGCGATCGCTACGGGCTGGTGAAGCTGGGGCGCGAATGGGAGGCCGGCGGCCGCTGGATGCTGGCCGCGGAGCGTTCGGAGTTCGAGCAGCAGACCGACGTGCAATCGCTGGTGGCGGGGCCCGGCCAGTATGCGACCACCACCCGCCTCACCGGCGACGATTCGGCCGAGCGCGAGCGCGTGTCGCTGCACGGCGCCGTACCGCTGGACTTGCCGGGGCTGGAGCGGCTGCGCGCGCTGGCCTACACCCAGTCCACGCGGACCGTGCAGGCGACCGACCAGTTCCGCCGCGGCGCGACGCCGTCGCAGCCGGCGACGCGCCGCGAACGCGTCTTCGACTACGACACCCGCAGCAATGGCCTCGAGCTCTCGCTCGACGGCCGTCATGCCTTCGGCAGCACCGCGCATCGCTACGTCGCCGGCATCGACTTCGCGCGCACCGACATCGAGCAGTCGCGCGACGGGCAGGAAACCAACCTCGCGACCGGCATCAGCACGCCGGTGATCCTGGGCGAACGCTTCCCGGTGCGCGATTTCCCGCCCTCCGTGGTCGACGAGATCGGGCTCTATGCGCAGGACGAGATCGTTTTCGACGAGGGTCCGTGGGCGCTGATCCTCGGCCTGCGCTGGGACCGCACGCAGGTCGACGCACAGCCCGACGCGACCTGGATCGCCGACAACCCCGGCACCAGCGCGGTCGACCTCGACGACGACCAGCTCACGCCGCGCATCGGCCTGCGCCGCGACTTCGGCGATGCCGGCAGCGCGTGGCTCACCTACACCGAGGGCTTTCGCGCGCCGCCCTTCACCGACGTCAACCTGGGCCTCAACATCCCGGCCTTCAACTACGTCGCGCTGCCCAATCCCGACCTGCAGTCCGAGCGCAGCCGCGGCCTCGAGGCCGGGCTGCGCTGGTCCGGCGCCGCGGACTCGCTGTCGCTGGCACTGTGGGCCAACCGCTTCAAGGACCTGATCGAGTCGCGCGTGAACCTGGGCGTCGACCCCGTGAGCGGCGCCACGGTCTTCCAGTCGCAGAACCGCGATCGCGCCCGCATCGAAGGCATTGACTTCCAGTGGGCGCGCGACTTCGATCCGGACGTGGCCGGTGGCTTCGGCGGTACCCTCGCCTTCGCGCTGGCGCGCGGCGAGGATACGCGGCGCGACGAGCCGCTCAACAGCGTGCTGCCGGCGCAGGCGGTGGCGTCGCTGTACTGGGAGTCGCCGCAGTTGCGCCACCGGCTCGAGCTATACCTGAGCGCCGCCGACGGCAAGCGCGACGTCGACGAATCGCGTGGCCCGCTGTTCCACACCCCGGGCTACGGCGTGTTCGATGCCTACTGGCGCTGGGCGCCCAACGACCGCGTCACGCTCGACGTGGGCGCGCGCAACCTCA
>JAGOEZ010000204.1 GCA_017997455.1 Lysobacterales bacterium
GGCATCCACAGCCGCATCGACGGCACCGTCGCGCACATCCAGCGCCGCGCCAGGGCCGGCAACTGCTACGTCAACCGCAACATGATCGGCGCGGTGGTCGGCGTGCAGCCCTTCGGCGGCGAGGGCCTTTCCGGCACCGGTCCCAAGGCCGGCGGCCCGCATTACCTCGCGCGCTTCGCCACCGAGCGCACGCTCACCATCAACACCACGGCGGCGGGCGGCAACGCGAGCCTGCTGACGCTCGGGACCTGAGCCGCGCACAGGCCGCTTTCCGCGCTGCGGAAGCGCTCGGCAGGACGGCATCCCGGTCGCCTTCAAGTTTGACCATGCTGCTGACACGGGCCCGGCCAATCACGCCTGCCCGAGTCGTGCCGCGCGATCCGACCGGGGCACAGCGGGGCGATTGGTGACTCTGCGCGTCAGTCGGTACCGGTCCGTCCTCGATGTGGCGGGATCCTGGTGCGAATTCCGTGAATGGCCCTGATCTTGCTTGATCGCCAAGCTGTCGAGCCCATTCGGAGAACTGCCCGGTGTCGATCCCCGCTCGCTACACGCTCGCCCTCGCCCTGTGCGGGCTACTGCCCAGTCTCGCCGCGGCGGCCCCCTTACCGCGCACGCTCGCGGCCGATTCCCTGGACGGCGCAACGCGGGCAGCGCCCCGCACGCCGGCCGCCTTCAACGAGACGACGCCCAGCGTCGAGCCGTCGCGTATCGCAAGCGGTGGCGTGCCTGGCCTGAGCCTGCACGAGATCGAGGCGCTGGGTCCCGATGCCATCAAGGCCGTGCTGACCGTGCGCTCCATTGCGCGCACCGGCACACCGCCCAGCGCCATCGACAACGACTACACCCGCCTCAACCTCGCCTTGCAGTCCGCGGCGGCGTCAAGCACCATCGAACTCGATGGCCGCTTCGACTGGCGCGAGGCCTTCGCCGCCGCCGCATGGGCGCTGGGCTCGGATGGCGTCGCCGGCACCGGCGACGACTGGTCGATCCTGCCGGCACCCGGGCGCGACAACATCACCGTCACCGCCGTGGGTGGCCTGGGAACCGGGCAGATCGTCGGCCCGGGCGACGTGGCCTCGGTCGACCTTGAAGGCGTGTTCTACCTCACCGACGGCGCCTTCCGCGGCTGGAGCTTCCGCAACCTGGAGATCACGGGATTCGATCTGTCGATCGGCATGTTCTGCTGCGGCCCGGGCTCCACCGTCACCGATTACAACGACGTGCAAGTCACTGGCAACCGCATCGTTCCGGCAGCCGACGTGCCGGGCACCTTCCCGGCGCTGGAAGGCTTCCAGAACATCGGCATCCACCTCGCCTTCGGGCGCAACCAGCTGGTCTCGGGCAACACGATCGAGCTCGACGGCGGCGTCGCTGGCAGCGGCGCCGATGCGTCCTCGATGGTGGGCCTGCAGTCCAATACCAGCGGCGGTTCGGCCTACGACGGTCTCGTGATCGAGAACAACACGGTGCGCGTGCTCGGCGCGCCGGCGGCGGTGCCGACCCGCGTGCGTGGATTGTGGGAGAACAGCCACGCGCACGATTCCGACATCCGCGTGCGCAACAACCGGGTCTCGAGCGACTCCCCGGGCGAGCTCGCGACCAACGCCCGCTTCGGCTTCCGCATCACCTCGCACTCGTCGACCGCGTCCACCGTCGAGTACCGGGGCAACCTCGCCAGCGGCATGCAGGTCGGTTACTCGTGGCTCGACGTCACCGCGCCGGCGACGAGCGCGCGCCTGCGCTTCGAGGGCAATACCGCCGTGCGCAACGGGACCGGGCTGCGCCTGCCGGTCGCCGGCAGCGGCCCGCCGCGGGTCGCGGTCCACTACAACCGCATCGCGCTCAACACGGTCGCCGGCGTCGACAACGCCACCGCCGTCAGCGACGTCGATGCGACGCGCAACTGGTGGGCCTGCAACGAGGGCCCCAACAGCGCCGATTGCGACGCCACCCTGGGCCCGGTCGCCAGTGGCGACTGGCTCACGTTCCGCCTCGTGCCCTCGGCCCTGATCGTGGCGCCGGGCACGCCGGTGACGCTGGCGACCGACGTCAACCGCACCAGCGGCGGCAGCGAGATCGCCGCCGGCACGCGCTTTCCCGACGGCACCGCAATCGCCTATGCGACAAGCGCTGGCACGGTGGTGCCGGCCAGCGCGCCTACCGCGGGCGGTGCGGCCAGCGCGATCTTCAGCGCGCCAGCGCCGGCCAACGCCGACGTCAGCGCCACGCTCGACAACGAGACCCTGGGCGCGCGCATCGTGGTCACAGGCGGCGCCAGCACGCTGTGCGTGCCGAACCTGTTCGATGCGCGCTGCGACATCGCCTACCCCACGATCGCGGCCGCGATCGACGCGGCGCAGCCCGGCTTCACGGTGCTGCTGGACGAGTTGGCTTACGCCGAGCAGGTCGTGATCGACGTACCCGGCCTCACGCTCGAGGGCCAGGGCAGCGCGCTCACACGCATCGCGCCGACGACCCTGGCGGCCAACACCACCTGGATCAGCGATGGCTTCCCCTACGCCGCGATCGTGCTGGTCGACGGTGTCGACGGCGTGGTGGTGCGCGACCTCGCGATCGATGGCAATCCCGGTGCAGCGACCGTCGCAGGCTGCACGCCCGGCATCGTCGGCGCCTATTTCCGCAGCGCCAGCGGTCGCCTCGACGACGCCGCGGTGCGCAACCTGGTGCTGGCGCCGGGGCTGCGCGGCTGCCAGGACCAGTTCGCAGTGGTGGCCCTGACCGCGACCGGCAACGCCGACAGCGTCGTGCTGGACGGCAACCTGATCGACAACTACGGCAAGGGCGGCGTGGTCGCCTCCGGCGCGGGCGTGGCGCTGGACGCAATCGACAACGCGATCACCGGCCGCGGTCCGCTGCCGCTGGGCGATGCCGGGCAGAACGGCGTGCAGGTCTCCTTCGGCGCCACCGGCAACCTGGTCGGCAATACCATCAGCGAGCACGCCTACCTGCCATCAGACTTCGTCGCCACCGGCGCCCTGGTCTATGCGGCCAGCGCCACGCTCGACGGCAACACCTTCGAGGACAACCAGGTCGGCGCGTACTACATCGACAGCAACGGCGAGGCGCACGGGAACGGGTTCCGCGCCAGCGCGGCCGCAACCGGTGTGCCGGTGTTCTGGGGTGCGGTGTTCGACGATCCGCCGACCACGCGGCTGCCGCAGTTGTCGCGCCACGCGCCCGTCGCGGGATCCGCGACGGCGGCACCCGCTGGTACGCGCATTACCGGCCGCTTCACCGGCAACGTGTTCGTCGGCGACGGCTCGCCCGGCGGCGTCGGCCTGGAGGCCGATGCCGGCTTCGGCGCGCTCAACGTCGACTTCAGCGCCATCGGCAACGAGGTCCGCGACTGGGGCACCGGGATCGTGTTGTTCGATTGTGGCAGCGGCAGCGGCTGCACCGGCAGCGACTTCGTCGTCGCCGAACTGCACTGCAACCGCGTCACCGGCAATGGCGTCGGCCTTGAGGCCGACCTCGACCTGACCGTGCGCGCGGAGAACAACTGGTGGGGTTGCAGCGCCGGCCCCGGTGGCGTGGCGGGTTGCAATGACATCGATGTCGCGGCAGGCGGTGTCGTGGATGCGGCGCCGTGGCTGGTCATGTCGCTCCTGCCCGAGCGCGACGCCATGCTGGTCGGCCAGACCATCGCCGTGGACGTGGACCTGCGCCGCAACTCCGACGACGTCGATGTGTCGGCCGAGTGCACGTTGCCCGATGCGGCGATCGGCTTCGATACCAGTCTCGGCACGATCGCGGCCGGCGCGCTTGCCACCAACGGCCTCGCCAGCACGAATTACACCGGCACGGTCGCCGGCACGGCGACGATCACGGCATCGCTCGACCAGGACGAACGGTCCGCTGCGGTCGTGGTGTCGGAGTTCACCGACGCGCTGTTCGCCGACGGATTCGAGTCCGAGGTCGACTGACCGGTCGTGACGCCATCGCGCGCAGGGCGCGCGATGGCCTGCAGTCGCTGGCGCTCCGACCTTCGGCGCGTGCGATCCTGCCTGCCGGACGGTTGACGCCATCGCGGCGCGCGGCTAGCGTTTGCGAATCGTCCGCGTCCGGAGCAACCGTGCGTATCGCACTCGATCGCGCTGCGATCCTGTTCGCCCTGTGGATGGTCCTGATCCGCAGCGTGCATCCGGCCGACCTTGCGGTCGGCGCCGCGGCGGTCGCGCTCGCGACCTGGTGGAGCCTGCGCCTGCTGCCGCCCGACGAGCACCCGGTGCGGATGGCCGCGCTGGTCGCGCGCCTGCCGCGCTTCCTGTGGCAATCGGCGCGCAGCGGCGTGGCCGTGGCGCGGCTCGCGTTCGCGCCGCGCCTGCGCCTGGCGCCGGGCTTCGTCACCTATCCCACCCAGCTGCCCCGCGGCCATGCGCGCAACACCTACGCGTCGATCACCAGCCTGCTGCCGGGCACGGTGCCGGTCGATGACATCGAGGAAGGACTCGTCTACCACTGCCTCGACACGGCCCAGCCGGTACTCGAGGAGCTGGCGGCCGAGGAGCGCGCCTACGCGCCCGCGCTGTGCGTGAAGCCGCCGCATGGCTGACTTCCTCCTCGCCGCCGCGATCTTTGCCGTGGCCACGGTCGCGGTCGCG
>JAGOEZ010000044.1:0-13815 GCA_017997455.1 Lysobacterales bacterium
GATGATGTAGAAGGTGTCGTGCACGTTGCTGACCCAGTCGCGCATCGCCTCGTTGAGCGCGTCCTTGAGCGTCTTCGAGCCCGACTCGACCGGCACCACCGTGGCGCCCAGCAGCTTCATGCGGAAAACGTTGATGGCCTGGCGCTCGATGTCGACCGCGCCCATGTACACCACGCACTCCAGGCCCAGGCGGGCCGCCACCGTGGCCGTGGCCACGCCGTGCTGCCCGGCCCCGGTCTCGGCGATGATGCGGCGCTTGCCCATGCGGCGCGCGACCAGCGCCTGGCCCACCGTGTTGTTGATCTTGTGCGCGCCGGTGTGGTTGAGGTCCTCGCGCTTGAGCAGGATCTGCGCGCCGCCGGCCTGCCGCGACAGGCGCTCGGCGTGGTAGATCGGGCTCGGCCGCCCGACGTAGTGCTTGAGGTCGTGCTCGAGTTCGGCCGTGAAGGCCGGGTCGCGCCGGCAGGCATCGTAGGCCGCGGCGAGTTCCGCCAGCGGCGCCATCAGGGTCTCGGCGACGAAGCGCCCGCCGTAGGGGCCGAAGTGGCCGCGCGCGTCCGGGTAGGCGTCGTAATCGATGGATTCAGCGGGAACTTGCACTGGCGCCTGCACCTTGCACCTCGTCGACGAAAGCACGCATCTTGGCATGGTCCTTGATGCCGGGGGCCGATTCGACGCCGCTGGAAACGTCCACCGCCCACGGCCGCACGGCCGCGATCGCCTGCGCCACGTTGCCCGGCACCAGGCCGCCGGCGAGCAGCAGCGGGCGACCCAGTCCGGCGGGAACGCGCGACCAGTCGAAGCTGCGCCCGCTCCCGCCAGCCGCCCCCGCGCGGTGGCTGTCGAGCACGAAGCCGGCCGCATCGGGGAACCAGGCCGCGTATCCGGCGACGTCCCCGACGTCCATCATCGGCACGGCCTTGAGGTAGGGCTTGGCGAACACCCGGCAGAAGTCCGCATCCTCGTTGCCGTGGAACTGCAGCAACTCCAGCGGCACGTCGTGCAGCACCGCCGCGACCTCGGTCGCATTGTTGTCCATGAACAGCCCGACCCGCGTCACCAGCGGTGGCAGCGCCAGCGCGATCGCGCGCGCCGCCTCGATCGACAGCTGCCGCGGGCTGCGCGCCGTGAACACCAGCCCGACCGCGTCCGCGCCCAGGCGGGCGGCCGCGAGCGCGTCTTCGAGGCGGGTGATGCCGCAGAACTTGATCCGGGTGCGCATGCGTTGGTCGCGGCGGGTGAGCGGTGATTGTAGGTGCCGCGCGTGCGCGCCACGTCAACCCGGCCGGGTCGCGGCGCCGCTTTCCTCGCCCGCAGCCGTCGCGGAGACTTCAGGCGGCAGGCCGTGGCTCGCCGGATAGACCGGCCCCACGAATACCAGGCCCTGCGGCGGCGCGGTCGGTCCGGCCAGCGTGCGGTCGCGGCCCGCCAGCAGTTCCGCCATCCAGCCCGGCGGGCGTTCGCCACGACCGATCGGCAGCAGGCTCCCCACCAGGTTGCGCACCATGTGGTGCAGGAAGGCATTGGCGCGGACTTCCAGCACCACGTGCTCGCCCGCACGCGAGACCCGGATCTCCTGCAACTCGCGCACCGGGGAGCGCGCCTGGCAGGCGACGGTGCGGAACGCGCTGAAGTCGTGCCGGCCCAGCAGCGCCTGGGCCGCGGCGTGCATCGCCTCCGCGTCCAGCGGGGACCGCTCCCAGGCCACGTAGCGCGCCTCCAGCGCCGGCCGCACCGGCCGGTTGAGCAGCGTGTAGCGATATCGTCGCGCGATCGCGGCATAGCGCGCGTGGAAGGTGTCCGACACCGGGTGCACCCAGCGCACGCACACGCCCTCGGGCAGGCGCGAGGTCGTGCCGAGCAGCCAGCCGCGCTCGCTGCGCCGCGCCGTCACCTCGGCATGCACCACCTGGCACTGGGCGTGCACGCCGGCATCGGTGCGCCCGGCGCACACCGCCGACACCGGATGGTCGGCGACGAAGGACAGGGCCTGCTCCACCGCCTGCTGCACGCTGGGCCCATGCGGCAGCACCTGCCAGCCCATGAACCCGGTGCCGTCGTATTCGATGCCGAGCGCGATCCGCATGGCGCGATGATACGGGTCGGGCCGCCGTTCCTTCGAAAGCGGTCGATGCCGACTGCCTGCCGTCACGCAAAATGCGAAGGGCCGGGGATCACCCGGCCCTTCGCGTCATCGTTGCGACGGTTGCAGGCTCAGTCGATCTCGGCCAGCAGGCGACGAGCCTCGCCCTGCTGGGTCGCGTTGCCCTCGGCCAGCACCTCCTGCAGCATGCTGCGCGCGCCTTCCGGATCGCCCATGTCGAGGTACGCGCGCGCCAGGTCGAGCTTGGTGCCGACCGCGTCCTCGCCCTCGAACATCGGGGCCGAGGTGCCGCTGCTCGCCGCCGCGACCCGGTCGAGGTCGAGGTCGAGGTCCGGCATCGGATGCGCCTGCGTGCTGAGGTCGGCGGCAGGCGCGGGCTGCGGCAGGGTCTCGGTGCGCGCGGCTTCGATCAGGCTGAAGTCGAACTGCTCCGTGCGGTCGGCGGCTGGCGCCGCCGTGGGCGCCGGCGTCGCGGCCTGGGTGGCGCCGAAATCGTACATGCCGGTGTCGCCCCGGCCCGGCGCTGCCGGGCGATCGAGGTCGAAGGTGGGCTCGGGCCCGGCTGCGTCGGCAACCGCCGCGGCGCCTGCATAAAGCGGATTCTCCGGCTGCAGGTCGCGCCCCATCTCGGCGGCTTCGCGCCACTCCGGGCCCTCGAGGTCGGCGACCTGCGCGTACATCGCGCCTGCGGCGGCCTCGAACTTCTCCGCGTCGCCATGCGCGTGGTAGGTGCGCAGGAGGTCGAGGTGGGCGTCGAGGTCGGTCGGGTCGACGGCCAGGCGCTCGAGCAATGCGTGCTCTTCGCTCTCGACCTCGCCGGCACCGCCCTCCGCGGAACCGAACACCCCGCCCGAGAACTGGTCCGCGACCGAGGCGCGACCCGCCGCGGCTGGCACGGCGCGGCGCTTGCCCTTCGCCAGCAGCATCAGCAATCCGCCGAGGATCAGGGCCCCGGCGCCGCCACCGATCACCATCGGGTTGCGCCACCACGGCAACGCGCGCTCCGGCGCGGGTTCGGCCACCACGGCCGGCGCCGGCGCCTCGCTGACGGGCGCCGGCTCGGCGTCGGGCAATGCGGTGACGGCGGCGCCATCGGCGGGCGTGGCGTCGATGGGCGCCTCCGTCGGCGCGACTTCGGCCGGCATGCCGTCGGCGGACACGGGCGGCGTGGCACCGGCATCGGCGATCGTCGCGTCCACGGCGGCGCCAGTCGCCGGGTCGACGATCGGCGCGGCTTCCGCCGCCGTCGCATCGACCACGGCCGGATCAGGCACGGCCACCGCCGGTGCCGCTTCGGCCGGCACGGGCAGCGCGTCGGCCGGCGGCGGCGACGCCGCGGCCTGCGCCTGCTGCGCGGCGGCTTCCGCCGCGGCCACCGCCAGCTTCTGCGCCTCGACCTGCTGTTCGGTCTCGCGCAGGCGGCGCTGCAACTCGGCGATCTCGGTGTCCTTGAACTGCAACAGGCGATCGCTGTCCTGCTTGAGCTGCTCCAGTTCGCCCACGCGCGAGCGCAATTCGCCCGCCTCCTGCTCGCGGCTCGCCAGCGCTTCCTGCGCGCGACTGAGGTCACCCTGCAATTGCGCGTTGGCGTCGGTACCGCCCGCGACGCCAGGACGATCGGCGCCGCCGGCTTCCCCGGTGTCGGCGCGCGGCGGCACCAGCTCGAGGCTGGAGCGATCGGTCTCGACCGCGGCGGAGCTGGCGCTCGCGGGCAGGGACTCGCCGGTCTCCGCCAGCAGCGTTGGCGCGCGCGACGCGGTCCAGGCCTCGTTCTGCGCCGCGATCTCGGCGGCGGCCACGGCCGCCTCGATGCTGCCAGCCTCGTTCGCGTCGGGAATGCGCAGCACGGCGCCGCGACGCACGGCGTTGACGTTGCCGCGGATGAACGCGTCGGGATTGGCGCGCAGGATCGCGATCATCATCTGGTTCATGCTGACGCCACCGTCCGGGCGCGTCGCCTGGGCGATCTCCCACAGGGTGTCGCCCTCGGCAACCGGCCCGTATTCGCCCGGCGTCGCGGCGTAGGGCGCGGCCTCCACCGGCGGCGGGACTTCCACCGGCGCCGGCTCGGGCGGCGCTTCCGCGGCCAGCGTTTCGGCGGGTGCCGGCGCGGCCTCCGCCACGGGCTCCGGCATCGGGGCCGGTTCGGGCGCCGGCGCCGGCGGCGGTGCCGCAGGCTCCACCGGACTGACTTCGAGCGGCTGGGCCCGGGGTGCCGGGGCTGCGCGCGCCGGCTCGGGCGCGGTGCGCGTGCTGATCACCGCGGGCGCCACCTGGGGTGGATCCAGCAGCAGGTTGTACTCGCGCAGCAGGCGGCCCTTGGACCAGCTGACCTCGACCAGGAAGGACAGGAACGGTTCGCGCACCGGGTCCTCGCTGGTGACCATGATCACCGCGCGGCCCTGCGCGTCGGTGCCCGGCTGGAAATTCAGCGGCACCGACACCCCGGACACGCTGAGTCCGACGCGGGCGAAGTCCTCGGCCGTGGCAAGGTTGGCGCGAATGGCGGCTGCTTCGCCCGCGCTGCTCTCGATGACCGGAATCTCCGCGATCAGCGGCTCGTTGAGCCCCGACCGGACCTGGATGCTGCCCAAGCCCAGTCCGAAGGCGCTGGAGCTACCCAGGGCCAATGCGACGGCCAGTGACAGCTTGAGCGGACGATTCATGTGGTGTTCCCCGAGGCAGTCAGTTCGTGGTGCGTCTTGCGCGCGCTTCGCATGCCGGAAACCTGAGAAACCGGCTGATAACCCTACTGTAACTATAGATCAGGAAAGCGAATTGGCCAACAACTCCCCGATCTGGATCGCGTTCAGGGCGGCCCCCTTCCGGATGTTGTCCGCGACCACCCAGAGGTCGAGGCCGCGCGGGTGCGAAATGTCCTCCCGGATCCGCCCCACGTACACCGGATCCTTGCCGGCCGCATGGGTGACCGGGGTCGGGTAGCCACCGGGCTTGCGCTCGTCGACTACCACCACGCCCGGCGCACTGGATAGCAGCTCGCGGACCGCGGCGACCGTGATCTTCTCGCGGGTTTCGATGTGCAGGGCCTCGGAGTGGCCGTAGAAGACCGGCACCCGCACCGCGGTGGGGTTCACCTGGATCGTCGCGTCCTCGAGGATCTTGCGCGTTTCCCACACCATCTTCATCTCTTCCTTGGTGTAGCCGTTGTCCTGGAAGTCGTCGATGTGGGGGATCAGGTTGAAGGCGATCTGGACCGGGAACTTCTTCGGCTCGACGCCCTTGAAGTTGAGCAGGTGCGCGGTCTGGCGCCCCAACTCGTCGAGGCCGGAGCGACCAGCGCCGGAAACCGACTGGTAGGTGGCGACGTTGATGCGCTCGATGCCCACCGCGCGGTGGATCGGGGCCAGCGCCACCAGCATCTGCATCGTCGAGCAGTTGGGGTTGGCGATGATCCCGCGCGGCCGTCGCGCGATCGCGTGCGGATTGACCTCGCTCACCACCAGCGGCACGTCGTCGTCGTAGCGGTATTGGGACGTGTTGTCGATCACCACGCAGCCGGCCGCGGCAGCGCGCGGCGCGTGCTCGGCCGAGACCTTCGAGCCGGCCGAGAAGAATCCGATGGCGGTGCCCGCGAAGTCGTAGTGCTCGACGTCGTGCACGGTGAGCTCGCGCTTGCCGTAGGCGACGCGCGAGCCGGCCGAACGCCGGCTCGCCAGCGCGACGACCTCGGCGGCCGGGAATGCGCGCTCGGCCAGGATCGCCAGCATCGCCTCGCCCACGGCGCCGGTGGCGCCGAGTACCGCAACCTTCAACTGCCTGGTCATGTCATTGATTCCATCATCGCGCCGCCATTGTAGGAGCGCATCTCATGCGCGACCGCGGCTTGCCGGTCCGCGGTCGCGCATGAGATGCGCTCCTACACCGACTCGGGTTTGCTGCCGGGGATTCTGGGGGAAACCGGGCCGACGTCGCCGCACTGGGCCCGATGCCGCAGGGCGTGGTCCATCAGCACCAGCGCCACCATCGCTTCCGCGATCGGCGTCGCGCGGATGCCGACGCAGGGATCGTGCCGGCCGGTCGTGGTGACCGTGGCCGCCGCGCCGCGCAGGTCCACGCTGCGGCCCGGCTGCGGCAGGCTGGAGGTGGGCTTGAGCGCGATCGCCAAGCGCAGCGGCTGGCCGCTCGAAATGCCGCCGAGCACGCCGCCGGCGTGGTTGCTGGTGAAGCCTTCCGGGGTCAGCTCGTCGCGATGCTCGGTGCCGCGCTGCCGCGCCACCGCCATGCCGTCGCCGACCTCGACGCCCTTGACCGCGTTGATGCCCATGAGCGCGGCGGCAAGGTCGCCGTCGAGCTTGCCGTAGATCGGCTCGCCCCAGCCGGGCGGCACGCCATCGGCGACCACCTCGACCCGGGCGCCGACCGAGTCGCGGGCCTTGCGGATGCCGTCGAGGTAGTCCTCCAGCGCACCGATCATCGAGGCGTCCGGCCAGAAGAAGGGATTGCCTTCCACCGCGGCCCAGTCGAAGGCCCGCGGGACCATCTCGCCCATCTGCGCGAGGTACCCGCGCACGCGCACGCCGTGGTGCAAGGCCAGCCACTTCTTCGCGACCACCGCCGCGGCGACCCGCATGGTGGTTTCGCGCGCCGACGAGCGCCCGCCGCCACGCGGATCGCGGATGCCGTATTTGTGCCAGTAAGTGTAGTCGGCATGGCCCGGGCGGAAGGTCTGGCCCAGCTCGGCGTAGTCCTTCGAGCGCGCATCGGTGTTGCGCACCAGCAGCGCGATCGGGGTGCCGGTGGTCAGTCCCTGGTAGACGCCCGAGAGGATCTCGACCTGGTCCTGCTCGTGGCGTTGCGAGGTATGGCGGCTGCGCCCGGTGGCGCGGCGGGCGAGGTCCGGCGCGAACTCGCCCTCGTCCAGCGCGAGCCCGGGCGGGCAGCCGTCGATGACGCAGCCGATCGCCGGGCCGTGGCTCTCGCCGAAGGTGGTGACGGCGAACAGCTTGCCGAAGGTGTTGCTGCTCATGCGCGGCCGGCCCGGTTCATGCCAGGCCCCGGCGGCCCAGTTCGGCGCGGATCGCGTACTGGTGCGCCAGCACCTCGTCGCGCCCGAGCACGAAAACGCCCATCTGGCCGACCTTGAACTCGACCCAGGCGAAGGGCACCTGCGGCAGCAGCGCCGCCAAGGCCTCCTCGCTGTCGCCGACCTCGACCACCAGCAGCCCGCCCTCGCCCAGGTGTTCCGGCGCATGGGCGAGGATGCGCAGCACGAGGTCGAGGCCGTCGTCGCCGCCCTTGAGGCCGAGCGCCGGCTCGTGGCCGTACTCCGGCGGCAGGGCGTCCACGTCGCGGTCGGGCACGTAGGGCGGATTGCTCACGATGAGATCGTAGCGCTCGCCGCCCAGGGCGCCGTACAGGTCGGACTCGATCACGCGCATCCGGCGCTGCAGGTGGTGCGCCGCGACGTTCTCGCGCGCGAGCGCCAGCGCGCCGGCACTGATGTCGGCCACGTCGACGTGCCAGCCGGGCTGGTGCGCGGCCATCGCGATGCCGATGCAGCCCGAGCCGGTGCACAGGTCCAGCGCGCGCCGCACTTCGCGCCCGCCCAGCCAGGGCTCGAAACCGGCCTCGATCAACTCGGCGATCGGCGAGCGCGGCACCAGCACGCGTTCGTCGACCTTGAACGCGAGGCCGGCGAACCAGGCCTCGCCGGTCAGGTAGCACGCCGGCTTGCGCTCGTCGATGCGGCGCTTGAACAGGTGCATCACCTGCACGCGCTCCTCCGCGCTCAGGCGCGCGGCGCCATACGCCGGCGCGAGGTCGTGCGGCAGGTGCAACGCATGCAGCACCAGTTGCGTGGCCTCGTCCAGCGCATTGTCGTAGCTGTGGCCGAAGCTCAGGCCGGCCGCGGCGAAGCGGCTCGCGCCCCAGCGGATGAAGTCGATGATCGTGGCCAGTTGCTCAGGCACGCGGAAGCCCATCCAGGGGCCGTGCGCGGGGCCCGTCGGGGCGCAATTATAGGCGACGCACTGGCTATACTTCGCGGCCCTCCGCGTCGCGCCCGCGCCCTGCCATGTCCGCGTCCCCCTCCCGCTTGCCGTGGCTGATCCTGGTGGTGGCCGCAGCCGCCGGCCTCGGCCTGTGGCTGGGGCAGCGCGCGTTCGCGCCCCCGGCGGCCACGGCGCCGGAACTGCGCAGCGCGCTGCGCTATCCGCAGCCCCGGCCCGTGCCGCCATTCGAGCTGACGCGCACTGACGGCGCGCCGCTCGACAATCGCGCGCTGCTGGGGCGCTGGACCCTGGCCTTCTTCGGCTTCACCCATTGCCCCGACGTGTGCCCGACCACGCTGGCGGTGTTCCGGCAGGTCGAGGCCCTCGCCAAGGCCGATCCGGCCGCACCGCCGCTGGCGCTGTGGTTCGTCTCGGTCGATCCGGCGCGCGACACGCCGCAGGTCCTGGGCGACTACGCGCGATATTTCAGCCCGGCGATCGTGGCCGCGACCGGCGACGCGGCCGCGCTGGCGGCGCTGGCGCCGGCGCTGGGGATCGTGTACGCGCAGTCTCCCCTGCCCGGTGGCGGCTACACCGTGGACCACAGCACCCAGCTCGTGGTGTTCGACCCGCAGGGCCGGCTCGCGGCGATCGTGCGCCCGCCACACGATGCGGCGGCGATCCTCGCCGATCTCCGCACCATGGCTGCGCCATGAGTCCCAAGGTCGCCCTGCAATACCTGCTGCCGCACCGGCTGCTCTCGGCCGGCATGCGCGCGCTGATGCACTGGCGCTGGTCGCCGTGGAAGAACGCGGTGATCGGCGCGATGACCCGGCTCTACGCGATCGACGTCGCCGAGGCCGCCGATCCCGACCCAGCCGCCTACCCGCACTTCAACGCCTTCTTCACCCGCGCATTGCGCGACGGCGCGCGGCCGCTGGACCCCGACCCCAGGGCGCTGCTCATCCCCGCTGATGGCCGCATCAGCCAGGCCGGGCCGATTCGCGCAGGGCGCGTGTTCCAGGCCAAGGGCCACGACTACAGTGCCGCCGAACTGCTCGGCGACGAAGCCGCCGCCCGTCCGTATGTCGACGGCAGCTTCGCCACCGTTTACCTGTCGCCACGCGACTACCACCGCGTCCACATGCCGCTCGCCGGTCGACTGCAGGCGACCGCGCACGTGCCGGGGCGCCTGTTCAGCGTGGCGCCCTTCACGGTCGAGGCCGTGCCGCGACTGTTCGCGCGCAACGAGCGCCTGGTCTGCCATTTCGACACCGCGCTGGGCCCGGTCGCCGTGGTCATGGTGGGCGCGCTGCTGGTGTCGGGCGTCGAGACGGTCTGGGGCGGCGTGGAAATCCCGCCCTATGGGCCCGGGAAGCGCATCCTGCGCCGCGACTACAGCGGCCGGCTACCGGCGATCGAACTGGCGCGCGGAGCCGAAATGGCCCGGTTCAACATGGGTTCGACCGTGATCGTCCTGCTCCCGGCCGGGGTCGAACTGGCCGCCGGGCTGGCGCCGGGGGCCGCGGTCCGGATGGGCCAGCGCCTCGCGCAACGGCCGTGAACCGCCGACGGGCGCGCCGCGGCCGGCACGGGAACGTGACCGGCGTCACGGTTTAACGAACTGTGAATCCGTGTGTGGCGCGCCGGTCCGGATTTGTGACGCCGCGCGCACACCGGTAGGCTCGACCACCTCACCCTAACGACACGCCCCACCGAGATGGCCACCGTGACCGAGTTCGCCCAGCGGTTCTTCCAGCGTTTCGCGCGCCTCGCCCGCTACGTGACCCTGCGGCGGCAGCTGGCCGAGATCAATCGCACGCTGGCTCGACTCGAACTGGCGGACCTGCGCGCCGTCGCGCAGCACACCGCCCGCGAACTGGAGCTCTCGTCGCGACAGTCGCGCGAGGCCTCGACCACCAACCACGCGTTCAACCGCACCCGCGCGGGCAATCCGCGCGTGCGGATCCTCGGGATCGGTCAGTGGCTGGCATCCGCCTATCGCGAGACCGAGGACTCCAACGACGAGGGGCTGCGCGAGGCGCACCGCCTGGTCTGCCGCGCGCTGCGCCTGTTGCGCGAGTCCGGCGGCGCGCTGGCGCGCGCGGCCTGAGGTGGCGGGCGCGTGCTTGGCGCGCGTTCACGCTACGCGTTTCGAAATCTGACGGGCCGATCGCGCGCAGAGCGCGCTCCTACGAAGCCGGCTTCGTAGGAGCGCGCTCTGCGCGCGATCGGCCTGTCGCCGCTCAGGCGCGGCAGGAAGGAACCGACAGCTTCTGCCCCACGCGGATCGCGTAGCGCGGCGGCTTGATCTGGTTGGCGGTGGCGATCGGCTTGACCGTGGGGCAGCCGTAGCGGCGCGCGATCGAACTGAGGGTCTCGCCCCGCCGCACCACGTGGGTGTCGCCCGATTGCACCACGCGCGTCGCCGCCGGGGCGACCGGGCTGCGCGCGTCGTGCAACTGCTGCGACGTGGCCAGCAGCGGACCGTCCAGGCAACCGCGCTCGTAGGCGGCAGCCGCCGCCAGCGGCATCTCCAGCGTGGTGCCGGCCGGCAGACGCAGGTTGGGGTCGTAGCGCGGATTGAGGTTGCGCAGCGTGCGGAACCAGCCGCGCGGGGTATCGCCCTGCCCGAGGCAGATGCTGAGTTCGTTGAGCGACAGCGGCTGCGCCAGGGTGATGCTGGCGGGCCGCGCGTCGATCACCGGGAACTTGAGGCCGTACTCGTCCGGGTGCATGAACAGCCATGCCGCGGCCAGCACCATCGGCACGTAGTCGCGCGTTTCCGGCGGCAGCCGCCCCTGCACCTTCGGATCCCAGAAGCGGCTGCGCCCGCCCGGCGACAGGCGCTGCATGCGGCCCTCGCCGCCGTTGTAGGCGCCCAGCGCAAGTTCGAGGTCGTTGTTGAAGAGGCGCAACTGGTCGTTCATGTAGGCGACGTTCGCGCTGGCCGAGAGCGCCGGGTCGAAGCGCTGGTCGAAGCCGCCGTCCTTGCCGAGGCCGTACCGCACGCCGGTGTAGTACATGAACTGCAGCGGGCCGCTGGCGCCCGCGCGCGAGACCGCGTGGACCTTGCCGCCGGATTCCTTGGCCAGGATCCCGAACAGCAGCGCCTCGGGCAATCCGGCGCGCTCGTAGGCCGGGAACATCTTGTGGCGCATGTACTGGTAGTTCTCGTAGGCCTCCATCAGGGCCGGGCGCATCCACGTCAGCCATTCCTCCAGCGCGGCGCGGATCGGCTCGTTGATCGTGACCATGCGACGCAGGTCGCGGCCCTGCAGCAGCGTCGCGGTGCGACTCGCCTCGGGAAGCATGCCTGCGACCGGGTCGAGGGTCGCGGCCTCCGGCGCGCCGGCGTCGTCGGCATCCACCGCGTCGGCACGCGCCAGGCCCAGCAGTTCCTGGGCCTGGCGATCGAGCAGGGCGTCCTGCGCCAGCAGCACGCGTTCGATCTCGCAGCCCGGCATGGCGACGCAGCGCCCGGCGATCGCGGTCAACTGCTCGCGCGCCTGCGCGAACAGGCCGGCCGCGGCCTCGGCTTCGCCGTCGCGGTAGCGGCGGATGCCCTCCTCGCCCTGCGCGACGGCCCGATCGATCTCGGCCTGGATGGCGATGACCGCCGACTCGTCGACGCGTCCGGCGCGAGCGCCATTGGCGCTGGGCGCGGCGGCGCAACCCGCGAGCGCAAACGCCGCAGTGGCAAGCAGGAAACGCAATGGCTCGATCACGCGCAGCTCCACCAGAGAACGCGGCGAACCTTACCGGCGACCACAGGCCACGGCAATGCCGCGACGGCGCGGCGGCGCGGGGTAGAATCGCGCCATACGACATCCGGTGCGGAGCAGACTTCGTGAGCGACATCCTGCTGGGCAAGGGCGAGCACCCGGTCTACCTGCTGCCGAAGTACGGCAACCGGCATGGCCTGGTGGCCGGCGCGACTGGCACCGGCAAGTCGGTGTCGCTGATGGTGCTCGCGGAGGGATTCTCGCGCCTCGGCGTGCCGGTGTTCCTCGCCGACGTCAAGGGCGACCTCGCCGGGATGAGCCAGGCCGCCGGCACGCCCGGCGACAAGCTCAAGGCGCGCATCGACACCATCGGCATCGCCGACTGGTCGCCGCAGGCCAATCCGGTCGTGTTCTGGGACCTGTACGGCAAGAAGGGCCACCCGGTGCGCAGCACCATCTCCGAAATGGGGCCGACGCTGCTGGGCCGACTGCTCGAGCTCAACGACACCCAGGAAGGCGTGATGCAGATCGCCTTCAAGGTCGCCGACGACAACGGCCTGCTGCTGCTCGACCTCGCCGACCTGCGCGCGATGCTGTCGCACGTGTCCGCGAACGCCAAGGAGATCTCGGCGAAATATGGCCTGGTCTCGCCGCAATCGGTCGGCGCGATCCAGCGCGGGCTGCTCAAGCTCGAGCAGGACGGCGCCGGCGATTTCTACGCCGAGCCCGCGCTCGACCTCGCCGACTTCATGCGCCAGGACATGAACGGGCGCGGCGTCATCAACATCCTCTCGGCCGAGAACCTGATCCTCAAGCCGCGCATCTACGCGACCTTCCTCCTGTGGATGCTGTCGGAGCTGTTCGAGAACCTGCCCGAGGTCGGCGACCTGCCGCAGCCCAAGCTGGTGTTCTTCTTCGACGAGGCGCACCTGCTGTTCGACGATGCGCCGCCGGCGCTGCGCGAACGCATCGAGCAGGTCGTGCGCCTGATCCGCTCCAAGGGCGTGGGCGTCTACTTCATCAGCCAGTTGCCCGACGATGTGCCTGACCAGGTCCTGGGCCAGCTCGGCAACCGCATCCAGCATGCGCTGCGCGCCTTCACCCCGCGCGACCAGAAGGCGGTCAAGACCGCCGCCGAGACCTTCCCGCCGAACCCGCGCTTCAAGGTCGTCGACGTGATCACGCAGCTCGGCGTCGGCGAAGCCCTGGTGACCACGCTGCAGGAAGGCGGCGTGCCCCTGCCGGTGGAGAAGACGCTGATGGCGCCGCCGCGCTGCCGCATCGGCACGATCACCGACGAGGAACGCGCCACGGTGCGCTCGCGCTCGCCAGTGGGCGCCAAGTACGACACCCTGGTCAATCGCGAATCGGCCGCCGAGCGCCTCGCGCAGCGCGCGCAGGAACAGGCCGGCGAGTCCCCGCCGACGCCCGCCAAGGCCGGTCGCGGCGCACCCGCGCCCGCCCCGCCGGCCGAACAGGGTGGCTTCGGCCAGACGATGAAGGACTGGCTGTTCGGTACCCGGCGCCGCCAGGGCGCGATCGAGGCCATGACCAAGACCACCGCGCGCACCGTGGGCAACCAGCTCGGCCGCCAGATCCTGCGCGGGATCCTCGGCGGCATGTCGCGCTCGCGCTGAACCGGCCTGCCGCGCATGGGCCGCTGGCGCCCGCCGCAGGCCGCGAGCACGGCGATCATCACGGCCGAGGGCCACGGTCGCCTGAAGGATGAATTGGAGGAACTGTGGCAACGGCGGCGCCCCGAGGTCGTGCGCGCACTGTCGGCCGCGGCGGCGGAAGGCGATCGCTCCGAGAACGCCGAATACCACTATCGCAAGAAGCAGCTGGGCGAGATCGACCGCCGCGTGCGCTACTTGAGCCAGCGCCTGGAAGCGCTGCGCATCGCCAGCCAGCGCCCGTCGGATCCGGCGTCGATCTTCTTCGGCGCCTGGTTCCAGCTCGAATCCGGCGACGGGCGCCGCCACCACCACCGCATCGTCGGCCCCGACGAGATCGACCCCGCGCGCGGCTGGATCAG